>JAFSRP010000062.1 GCA_017446045.1 Lachnospiraceae bacterium
GATCCGCCCCAGCGGCATGTACGGTGGGGCGGAATGACACCCTGAACCGTTCCCGCAGGATCGGTGAAGGGTTCATACCTCTGATGACATCGCACGGAAATCGTCAGATTTTCGTGCGCGGGGCTGTGCAACAGCCCCAAAGATATTATATACATTCTGTGACAGTCATCCATTGCCCGGGTCGGCGTGTTCCGCAGGCAGATCGGGCACCATTCCCTCTCCGCTTTTTCATCCGCGGGATACCGAAACTGCACATGATGCCCCTGTTCTGACAATGTTCGTGAGGGATCGATCAGCCGTTCCCGTTCAGCGACAATTCAGAAAACAGTATATCGCCGTCTTCACTGACGATCACATAGTACTTGGTGTTCCACGCCTGATATTCTTCATCAAACGCTTTGAACTCCACCTGCCAGCAGGGCATCCCGGCGTATTTGTTCCGATCCATCAGGAAACTGTCACTGTTCAGAGTTATGCTGACGGATAAACTGTCTGCCCATTCCGCGCCCATCGTCTCATCCGCTTCAGCATGCAAGGCCCTCACCGCTATCCCGATGATCTCTTCCTCCGGCTTTTTCTGCGGATCAGGAAACATGGGATAGGTGGATGTCGCCCCCTGGGCGTTAACGACCTCCGGCGTTGTGGCCAGAATGAAAGCACAGATCTTCATCTTCTGCGGCCAGAATTCATAGTTTCCGTATCGATCCCGCCATTCCCGCTCTTTTGCTTCCAGGTTCAATGCATTCACGCCCAGCCGGCTCATGGTCTCGTCCAGCTGCTCCCAGTATTCTGCAGGCGCGAAATCCATCCCGTAGATCCAGGGCTTTCCGTCTTCTCTCGGGGTGGGAGCATCCCAGGGAGGCAGACAGAGGGAATAAAGATCGTTCGTCATGTGTTGGGTGTTCCCGGGGAGGATGGACGGTCGTTCTTCCTGAGATCCTGTATCATACTGGGCACATCGGATGATATATCCGTTTTCATCCAGCTGTACGTCATAGCTTTTCATGCCCTTCCAGCGCCCCAGGAACCGAACGCTCAGCCCCTCCTGCTGTGTTTCATAATAGTCCGGATCGAGCACCTCCAGCTCCGGGAGATCCGCCCAAAGGTCACCGTAGGCATAGGTAACGGCTTTTACAGCCATCTGAACCGGGCCATCCGCTTCCAGTTCCGTCTTTCTCCAGTTCTTTTCCGTGGAATACAGCACATAAGAAGGCGTGTAATCTGTTTTGAAGATGTCTGTGGCGACCACTTCACCGGTCTGGGCATCCAATTCGATCACCGGGCTCGCCGGATCATCCGTCAGCAGCCGGATCTTCCATACCGGGTGCGGATCCGCGCCGATCAGCACACAGGTATTAACTTCCGCGGTTCTTTTCCCGGAAGCGGTGATCGCAAGCTCCTGCGCTTTTTCATGCCGGATGCTGACGGAGCTTTCGTCAGGATAATGCCCCATTTTCAGGAGCTTTCCGTCCGGCGTTGCCGGTTCCAGTGTGTCCATGTCCCGGCTCAGCCGCACCCAGGTGCTTTGATCCCATTGGCCAAAGTAACCATAGACCGCCTTGTAACGATCGAAGAGATTATCTCCGTTCAGTTCTGCAGTATCCGCGGTGATATCGCTGACTGTTCCGTCCGCCGCCACTGTCGCTGACGCGTTTCCGTTCCGGATATCCCGGGAAATAAAATGGATACTGTGCCTTTTCCCGCCGCCCCAATCTCTCGCTTCATACGCGTCTTCATTCAGCAGGTCCAGTCCGGGATACTTCGCCCGGATCGCCTCTGCCGCGATCCTGATATAATCGCTGGCCTGAAGGACGCCCTCCCGGGCTTTCCGGTAAGCGGCTTCCGGCACAAACGCCATGGAGGCGTCATCATCCGCCGTCTGTTTCCGCACGCTGATGACATTTCCGTTTGCACTGTCAACGGCAGCGACATACTTTCCTGCCGCATCATCCTTCGCACTGCCTTCCGGCTGATAAACGATCAGGCCGATCAGCCACTGCCGTTTTCCTTCATACTCTGTCAGCACCGCCGAATCCAGCGCAGCCCTGGGATCCCCCTGAGCGGCTTTAGCTGCGGCGACGGCCTCTTCACGTTTGATCTCCGTTTCCATTCCTGCCGGATACTCCGTCAATGCATATCCTTTGCACGCCGCATAGTTCCGTCCGGTCTCATCCAGCACCGCCTTGCGCATCATATCATGCAGAAGAGCCCAGGCTTCATCAGGCCAGCTTCCCTGGCCCCAGCCATATACCGACCGGAACTTGCTCAGCAGATGATCCCCTGTGTAAGGCTGTGACCAATCCGGCAGTTCTCCCCAGACGTACAGGGATCCCTGCGGATCCTGATCCTCAAAGGTGACGGTATAGTATCCGAGGAAGATATTTTTCGGATCCAGCGAGAAGACCCAGGTCTCCGCTCCGCCGTTTTCGACATCCCGGACAAATTGGCGGCTCAGCGCGTAGCTTTCCCGGTCGGCGGGATCCGGATCCTTCCCGTATCTGGCGGTCAGGGAAGCGAACGCGAAGGCTTCCGCTTCCTCATAGGTCATGTTTTCCGGTCCCGGCAGACAGGATACATATTCCTCTAACCATCCGATATCCACCATCAGATGTTCAAACCAGTCCTGCTGCTCCAGCGTCCATGTATAGAAATTCCCGCCGAATGCCTGACGGCAGATCTCCATGATGGTTTCTTCCTCATAGTATCCCTGCCCGTTCTGCATGGCCTGCATAATGCGGTTGTTCTCTTCCATGGTAAATCCGTTTTTATCAAGCGTCCTGATCAGCTCCGCCAGCTGGTCGAACGTAAAGGATCCCTGAACGCCGATGCCGGTATCGTTCTCCACGGCCAACGGCACAGCCACCTTTTCAACGATCTCCTGCCTTGTGAGAAGGACTGCCGCGACCGCCGCGGCCATCATCAATACCAGGACCAGTACCAAGACCAGTCCGGCTGTTATTTTCCGTTTCACTTTTGTTCCTCCGATCGCGTTTTCATATATCTGATCACGCTGCCGGGGAGTGGTATGAACGCCGGACAGTTCCGCATCCAGAGCCTGCTGGATCCGATGCTTCATCGTATCGTTACTCATGCGCCTCACTCCTTTCCAGTGCGTTTTTCAGAAGATCTTCCGCTTTTTGAAGTCTTCGGTGTACTGTCGTCGTGGACATGCCCAGCGCCTCCGCGGTCTCCCGGATCGTAAGGCCCTGATAAAAATACAGAAGGACGACCCGCTTGTATTTATCCGGAAGATCCATCACGATCCATGTCATGGATCGATCGACCGGTTCTGTCATCGTGAATCTGTCCGGCAGATCCTCCAGAGCCCTCTTCCGGTCTATATGCCGGAACCACGCTGTTCTCCGATAATCCTTGCATGTATTGATCGCGATCCGCAGAAGCCAGGCTTTCTCGCTGCGTATATGATCCCGTTCAAGATCGTCCATATGCTTCCAGGCTTTGATCCATGTATCCTGCATTGCGTCCTCCGCCTGCTGCAGATCAGACAAATACAGATAGCAGGTCTTCAGGATCGCATCCGCGTACATTTCGATCCATTCACTGAGTTTCTTCTCCCGGTTCATGCTGGGTACCGCAGCATGTTCCATGCCGATCACCTCCAACCGTCCTCATCCATACCGCTGATCCGTGAGGACCTTCAGTATGTTCTCACTTATACAGACGAGCTCCTGTATACGTTTTTCCCATTATTTTAAAAACTCATGACAAGATCATGAGGATGATCCAGGGCACAAGGCTTTTCTCCGTTTATCGGCGGACAAAAGCTCCGTTTGGGAAAAAACGAAAGGTGAGAGTTTCCCGCGGTAGTCCTCCGGTCCATGGGATAAAAAAGAAGGCTGTTTTCACAGCCCTCCGGGAGAGGTTTTTCGGGGCGTATCAGCATTTGCCGCGGGCGATCGCGGGTTTCGGTGCGGTCCGGCTGCCCGGCTGCGCGGGGGAAGAGGGCTCCGCGAAGATTTTCCTCAGGACCTCCTCCAGATCGGCGAAGAAGTTGCCGCCGTTTACCTGTTCCATCTCGTTAAGTTCCATGGTCGTCATTTTTATTCCCTCCTTGCGCTGTGCGCTTATCCTTTCGTTTGTCACTGCTTTTTAGCATTGCGCTGCCTTGTGTATGATCAATATTCGTATGATTGATTTACTTTCCTAAGTGCAGCTGCATAATCGCAGCCTTTTTCTTTCACATCTTCCGGATTTATCGGATAATGGACATTGTAAAGAATCCCTTTGCCTCCGAACATATCCTCCATATAATCCTTCTCTATATGCCCGCCTA
>JAFSRP010000063.1 GCA_017446045.1 Lachnospiraceae bacterium
GCGAACCGTAAGATAAACTGATCGCAACCGGATAAAAAGAAGAATCATTCTCTGTAAGCAGAAAATGGAAGGGAGCCTCCCTTCCATTTCTGTTTTTTCATGTTTATCAGGCCTCAAGGTTCCGGTACCAGTAAACTCCCATGATCCCGGTGAAGATCACCGCGCTGTAGGTGCTGAACCGCTCCACGATGCCGAAGATCTCCTTCGGCAGGGCCATGCTGCCCGCCGCGCCGAAGAACATGAGCGCCAGGGCCACGATCGCGGCGATCCCCAGGCCCTTCCGGTGATCCTTAAAGCATCCCACGGCGATCAGGACCAGGGAGAGGATGGACAGCACCACCACCAGGATCGTGATCACATAGACATGGATAAAGGAGGGGACGCTGCCGTCATAGCCGGCGGAGGAAAGCGGGAAGAGGGAATACCCGATGGCGGAGACGCCGTTCATGAACGTAAACACATAGATCCCGGTCCGCAGGGTTTTCCGCGCATCCTTCAGCATCACGCAGAGGAAGGCGCAGCAGACCGCGGTAAAGATCCCGTGGATGGCGGACAGCCCGCGGGCGATGGCAAAGGACGTGGCGTCCGTCGCCGTCAGGTCGCTGACGGCCTGCTTTGTCCACTGGTAGCCTGGGTAGTTCGCCGCCCCGATGATGTCATGCAGCAGGTAGAAGATCACGCTCAGGATTCCGCAGGCACAGGCCCATATCCCCATCCTGCGGAGCGTTGATTTATTATCTATTTTTCTCATTTCCTTTCCCAACGCCGTAGAGCCGGCAGAATTCGTCGATATAGTCCCGTAATAAATCATTGCCGGATGCCAGGCCGGCCTGCTCCAAGTCAAACCGGTAGTCGATGATCGCGTGCACCGCCATGGCGAAGGAGAAAGCTGCCGCGTCCACATTTCCGAAATCGGCGATTCCCTTGATCTGCAGCGCGTAGAACAGCGTCTTGGTGGCGTCGATCATGGTCTTGGTTTCCTTCGCCATGATCTCCGCGGCCTCCCGGTTGATACTCCGCTCGGACATGATGATCCGGTAGAACAGGAACATGCGGGGATCGCTGACCATCCGGAGATAGGACTGGACAGAGCTGGTCAGGATGTCCTTCAGGGACAGGTCCCCGGTGAGCCGGTCGTAATCCATTTTCCCGATGTCCGCTTTTTCCCGGGAAGCATTTCGCAGCCAGGCGTACATGGCGTCCACAATCTCGTCCCGGGAAGCAAAGTGGTTATACAGTGACGCTTTCGTGATGCCGACCTTATCCGCAATCTGCTGCATGGAGATGGTGCCCAGGCCGTTTTCCGCGGCCAGCTCCAGCGTGGCGGCAATGATCTCCCCTTTTCGGCCCTTCATCCGAAAACCCCCTTTCACCAACCTGACGGAAGGGATAATACTACCGTTCGGTAGTTTTGTCAACAGAGGGATGACAGCGAACCGGCGGGGTCTCTTTTTACGGTCCGGGGAATCAGAGGGTGTCCGATTCATGAAATATGGCAGATTTCCTTTGCCCTGGCGAGATCCTTTTTCCTGACATAGATAAAATACACATAGCTGATCTGATCGGAGAAAGCCGAGGCGGACAGCCCGCCTTTATAAGCGCCGAC
>JAFSRP010000005.1 GCA_017446045.1 Lachnospiraceae bacterium
GAGTATAAGATCGGTTCGGCCCATTATATCGAAAAAGATGGTGTCCGCACGAACATCGACGAGTCTCCGGAAAAGCTGAAGCGGCTGTGTCAGGAATGGTTCGACGGCGATTTCTACGCCCTGGCGGAGGGCTACTATGCCAATGTCGGAGCTGTCCTTGAAAGGACAGGTGCCGATATCATCGGTCATTTTGATCTTATCACCAAATTTAATGAAGGTTATGCGCTCTTTGACGAAACACATCCGCGATACCGGGCAGCCTGGCAGCAGGCGGCAGATCGTCTTCTGACATACGGAAAGCCTTTTGAGATCAATACCGGAGCCATGTCGCGCGGATGGCGCACCGCGCCTTATCCTTCTGCGGAGATCATGGAGTACATCGCGGCACGCGGAGGCCATTTTATCCTTTCAAGCGACAGTCATTCCACCGGTTCTCTGCTCTATGGTTTTGAAGAGTGGGAGAAGTACTGCCGGGAGCAGGGGTATGTGCTTCTGGACTGTCTGCATAGGATTTGAGTATAGTAATCGGATAACGATAAAAAACGCCTGTAATGGCGTTTTTTTTTATCGGGTATTCCGCATATTCTCCTCAAAACTATTGGTATCCTATTATTTCTTTTTAACTGAACAATTGGTATAATTAGCATTACAACAGGCAATGGTCATCAGGAGGTGCAAAGATGCATTTAAAAGCAGATGTTATCAATCAGTATAAGCCGATTAATGAAAGATTCATCAATACGCTTCTGAAGGAAGAAATCGCCTTGAATCCCAAAAAGATCATTGTGCTGGATGACGACCCTACCGGTGTCCAGACCGTTCATGATGTCCCTGTCTATACTCATTGGGATAAGGAAAGTATCACAGGCGGATTCCTGGAAGAGAGCAATGTGTTCTTTATCCTTACCAACTCCCGGGCTTTTACCGAAGATGAAACGGCAAAGGCACACCAGGAGATCGCTGAGGCAGTGGAAAAGGCGGCAAAGGAAACGGGCAAACGCTACGTGATCATCAGCCGCGGCGACAGCATTCTCCGGGGACACTATCCCCTGGAAACATGGATCCTGAAGGATAATTTCACCAAGTATTCCGGATACAAGGTAGATGGAGAGATCCTCTGCCCGTTCTTTAAGGAAGGCGGCAGGTTTACCATTGACAACGTCCACTATGTGAAGTATGGCGATGAACTGGTTCCCGCCAATGAGACCGAGTTTGCGAAAGACCGGACCTTTGGCTATACTGCCGCTACGCTGCCGGATTACGTGGAAGAGAAGACCGGCGGCGCTTACCTGGCGAAGGATGTGGTCTGTATCTCTCTCGAGGACATCCATGCGATGAACCTTGAGAAGATCGAGAACCAGCTGATGGAGGTGACCAGTTTCAATAAGGTCATCGTCAACGCAGTCTCCCCGGCGGATATCAAGGTCTTCTGTGTCGCATTGTACCGGGCCATGGCGAGAGGAAAGCGCTTTATGTTCCGTACGGCGGCAGGCTTTGTCAAGGAGTTCTGCGGCATTTCGGACCGCCCGCTGCTCAGGAGGGAAGAGATGATCTCGGATCAGGGCAATAACGGCGGCGTTATCGTGGTCGGATCCCATACCAACAAGACGACGGAACAGGTGGCACACCTCCGGGAGATCCCCGATATAGAGTTTATCGAAATGGATGCTACTTTGGTGAAGGATGAGGCTGCCTTCCAGGCGGAGTTCGAGAGGTGCCTGGCGTTAGAGGAAAAGCTGATCAGTGAAGGGAAGACGGTCTGCTGCTACACAACGAGAGCATTGATCAAGGCGGATACCGGCAACAAGGAAGATGAGCTCCGTCTCTCTGTCCGGATCTCCGACGCGGTCCAGAACCTTGTAGGCCAGCTGAAGGTAAAGCCGGCTTTTGTGGTCGCTAAGGGCGGCATCACTTCAAGCGATGTAGGCACGAAGGCACTCGGTGTCCAGCGGGCCTGGGTACTCGGACAGATCGCGCCCGGTATTCCGGTATGGCAGTGTGCGGAAGGGAGCAAGTGGCCCGGTATTCCATATATTATCTTCCCGGGCAATGTCGGTGAAGCAGGGACACTGAAGAATGTGGCAGAAGTCCTGATGGGGAAGTAGGACAGGAGTGAGATCAGAAAAGAAAGGAGCTGGGACCGGGCATGTATACAAACTTTCATAAAATGATGGAAGATGCGTACCGTGAACATTATGCGGTCGGATCGTTTAACTGGTATCACTATGAAACGCTCAAGGGGATCATAGAGGCGGGAGAGGAGACCGGCAGACCTGTGATCGCTTCTTTCGGCGCGAAGTATCTTACGAACATAGACCTGGATACGGCTGCAGCTCTTACAAAGGTATTGGCTGATAGGTCCTGCGGGGCAGTATGCCTGCACCTGGATCACTGCAAGGATAAAGATGCGATCATACGGGCCATACGGGCGGGGTTCGGCTCAGTTATGTATGACGGGTCCTCGCTTCCGTTTGAACAGAATCTGGAGAATACGCGGGAGATCTGCGAGATCGCCCATGCATGTGATGTCAGTGTAGAGGCGGAGCTTGGCAGCCTGGCTGCCGGGGCAAAGTCACATGAGGGTTCAGCGGATGACCGGGAAGTTTATACAGATCCCGCCATGGCGGCTGAATTTGTCCGGGAAACGAAAGTAGATGCGCTGGCAGTTTCGATCGGAACGGTACACGGTATGTATAAGGGTACTCCCAACATCCGTACGGATATTCTGGAGAAGATCAATGCCGCCGTCGGTTCGCCCCTCGTACTGCACGGAGGCAGCGGTACCCCGGAGGATAAGCTGCTCGCCTGCATCAGCCGCGGCATTGCCAAGATCAATGTCAACACCGAGATCTCGGAATATGTCATGGCGCACACAAAGGCGCTTCTGCAGGAACAGTCACCTCATCTTTCCGTGCTGGCGTTAAAGCAGAAGGAGTGGGTAAAAGAAGTCGTGAAAAAGTATATCGAGCTGTTTTGCAACCGCGCCTAGAGCAAGACGATCTGCCCGGTTTATGAATATGAATACGCAAAAAACTTCCCGCTGGATGAACCAGCGGGAAGTTTTGTAATTACAGCTAATTGAGTTTACAGATCTCTTTAAGATCAGCCGGCTGCATCGACCTCTGCCATATGCATAAGCATACGGATCAGCATGCTGGTGTAGCCCCACTCGTTGTCGTACCATGCAAGGAGCTTGACGAACTTCTCGTTCAGCATGATGCCGCCCTTGACATCGAATACGGAGGGAACCGGATAGCCGAGCATATCGGTGGAAACGATCGGGTCATTGGAAACTTCAATGATACCCTTTGCCCAGCCGTCAGCAGCCTTCTGCATAGCAGCTACGATCTCATCATAGGTGGTCGGGTTCTTGAGGTTGACGGTAAGGTCAACAACGGAACCGTCGCATGCCGGGATACGATAGCTCATACCGGTCAGCTTGCCCTTAAGATCCGGGATGACCTTGCCGACTGCCTTTGCAGCGCCGGTGGTGGAAGGAATGATGTTGCCGTAAACGGAACGGCCGATTCTCCAGTCCTTCTTGTCACGTGCGTCAACAGCCTTCTGCTTGGAAGTGGAAGCATGGATGGTGCTCATCAGACCGGAATCGATACCGAATGCGTCGTTGATGACCTTTGCCATCTGAGCAAGGCAGTTGGTGGTGCAGGAAGCGTTCGAGATGATCTTCATATCGGAGGTGTACTTGTCAGAGTTGACACCAAGAACGAACATCGGGGTGTCATCCTTTGCCGGAGCGGAGATGATGACCTTCTTTGCGCCATGGTTGAAGTGCTGTGAGCAAAGCTCAGCAGTCAGATAAACACCGGTGGACTCGATGATGTACTCAGCACCGCACTCATCCCAGCAGATGTTCTCAGCCTTGTCCTCGCTGAAGACCTTGACCTTCTTGCCGTTGATGACGAGGCCGTCCTCGTACTTCTCGACAGTACCCTGGAATCTGCCGAAAGCAGTATCATACTTCAGGGAGTAGCACATGAAATCAAGATCAGCGTTTCTGATGTTGATGCCGCAAAGATCGAACTTGTCGCCGTACTCTGCCATGATTCTTACTGCCACGCGGGCAATACGTCCGAAACCGTTAATACCTACCTTAATTGCCATTTGTAAAACACCTGTCTTTCTAAAAAAATTCGTTATTCACCCTTCGGAATAACCCGCGCAATATTATACAACTTTCCTCTCCGCTTTGGTAGAGGAAATTTTACCAAAAGGCCAAAGTTTGAAGAAAAATTCACAAAAAAACAATGTTAATAGAAAACAAGGTGCAAAAAAATATATCGCCGGCTTTTTGAAAAATACGGCGGAATAGCCTGTACTTTCGCAGGACGCGGCGGGGCTTGCATAATTGTATAAACAGAGATACAATGTGATTTGATTTGTTTTTTTTATTAGGTATCTTACGGAGGAAAAATCATGCCGAGAAAAGAGATCATAGCAGAAAAAGGTCCTATTACCGAGGAACTCCTGACAAGGATGAACAAGTGGTGGCGTGCGGCCAATTATCTGTCGGCCTGCCAGCTGTACCTGCTGGATAACCCGCTGCTGAAGAAGCCGCTGACCAGGGATATGATCAAGAAAAAGATCGTCGGTCACTGGGGGACGGTCCCGGGACAGAACTTTGTATTCACGCATCTGAACCGTGTGATCAAACGTTACGACCTGGACCTGATCCTGCTGTCCGGCCCCGGGCATGGCGGTAATTTCCTGATCTCAAATGAATACATGGACGGTACCTACACCGAATACTATCCCAATATTTCCAGGGATGAGGCAGGAATGCAGAAACTGTTCAAGCAGTTTTCCTTCCCCGGCGGTGTGCCGAGCCATTGCGCTCCGGAGACGCCCGGTTCCATCAATGAAGGCGGCGAGCTGGGCTACGGTATTGCACATGCTTTCGGCGCGGTGTTTGATAACCCTGATCTGATCGCATGTGTGACTGTTGGTGACGGTGAGGCTGAGACAGGTCCGCTTGCCACCTCCTGGCACAGCAATAAATTCCTGGATCCTGTGGGTGACGGCGCAGTACTGCCGATCCTGCACCTGAACGGCTATAAGATCGCCAATCCGACGATCTTTGCCCGTATGTCCCGTGAGGAGATCGTGAGCTTCTTCCATGGCTGCGGCTGGGAGCCTTACTTTGTGGAGGGAGACGATCCCATGCCCATGCACCGGCTGATGGCGGAGACGATGGATAAGGTGATCGAGAAGATCAAAAAGATCCAGAAGAAGGCACGTAAGAATAATGATCATACCCGTCCGCGCTGGCCCATGATCGTCCTGCGCACTCCCAAGGGCTGGACTGCCCCGAAGGAAGTTGACGGCAACCGCATTGAGGGCAACTTCCTGGCGCATCAGGTACCGATCTCCATGGCGGGTGAGGACCATCTGCAGATCCTTGAAAACTGGCTCAGAAGCTATCATCCGGAAGAACTGTTCGACGAGAACGGACGCCTTCTGCCGGAGATCGAGGCACTTGCACCGGAAGGAGATTCCAGGATCGGTGCCAATCCGCACGGCAACGGCGGCCTGCTGCTCCGTGACCTGAGGCTCCCGGATTATCGTGAGTATGGTTTTGATATCAAGGAACACGGCGCGCTCGAGGCACAGGATATGAGCTACCTCGGCAGGTTCGTCCGGGATATATTCAAACTGAACGCGGAAAGCAAAAACTTCCGTATCTTTGGTCCTGATGAAACCAACTCTAATCGTCTGAACGCGGTCTTCGAAGCTGAGAACAGGACCTGGAATGCCGAGCGCTATGACACCGATGATCATCTGGCAGCCGACGGACGCGTCATGGACGGCATGCTTTCCGAGCATATGTGCGAGGGCTGGCTGGAAGGTTATCTGCTGACCGGACGTCACGGCTTCTTTGCCACTTATGAGGCGTTTGCCCGCATCATCGACTCGATGGCTGCACAGCACGCCAAATGGCTTAAGATCTGCAATCAGCTCACCTGGCGTGAGGAGCTTGCATCACTCAATCTCATTATGTGTTCGACCGTCTGGCAGCAGGACCACAATGGTTTCACCCACCAGGATCCGGGCTTCATGGACCATATTGCCAACAAGAAGGCTGACGTCGTCCGTCTCTATCTTCCGCCGGATGCCAACTGCCTGCTGTCCGTCTTTGACCACTGTATCCGCAGCCGCGATTATGTCAATGTCATCGTTGCAAGTAAGCATCCGCGTCCCCAGTGGCTCTCCATGCCGGAAGCCGTCAAGCACTGCACGCAGGGCATCGGCATCTGGGATTGGGCATCCAATGACCAGGGACAGGAGCCGGATATCATCTTTGCCTGTGCGGGTGAGACCCCGACACTGGAAGCGCTGGCAGCTGTATCGATCCTGCGTTCGGAGCTTCCCGATGTGAAGATCCGATTCATTAATGTCGTGGACCTTTTCCGTCTGCAGCCTGCCAACGAGCATCCGCACGGTCTTACAGACGCGGAGTATGATATTCTTTTTACCACGAACAAGCCGGTCATCTTTAACTTCCACGGCTATGCCAGCCTGGTGCACGAGCTGACCTACCGCCGTCATAACAACCGTCTGATGCATGTCCGCGGATATTACGAGGAAGGCACGATCACGACGCCGTTTGATGTTCGCGTCCAGAATGACATCGACCGCTTCCACCTGGTACAGGAGGCGATCAAGTTCCTGCCGGATCTGGGCAATCGGGGTGCCAGCCTTTACCAGCTGATGAATGACAAGCTGGTAGAACACAAGCAGTATATCCACGAGTACGGCGTCGACCTTCCCGAGGTCGCTACCTGGAAGTGGAAGGACTGAGGACCTCGGCTCAGGACAGAGACTGAACGATCAATACGGGACACAGGTTGTCCGCTACAGCGCGCCGCGGGAATACGAACCGCGGCGCTTCCTTTTGCCTTTTTGTTATTGACAGCTAACAAAAGTAAGCGTATACTAACAAAAGTTAGAAGGGACTAACTGCAGGGCATCGCCTTGCCCTGAAATAACAGCGAATCATGGAGGGTGTAATGATGCCACTATCATTTGTAAGGCCCGGAGAACCGGTCACGATCAAAATGATCAAAGGAACAGACGAGGTGCGGCAGCATTTATATGAGCTCGGTTTTACCAACGGCGAACAGGTCAGCATCGTCAGTCAGGTGAGCGGAAATCTGATCATCCAGGTCAGGGACAGCAGGATCGCGCTGGACAAGACTATGGCCAATCGGATCTACATATAGTTTTTAACGGAGAGGAGAAACAGTAATGAAGACATTGAAGGATACGCCTGTCGGCGAAACTGTAAAGGTCGTCAGACTTTATGGTGAAGGCCCGGTCAAGCGCAGGATCATGGACATGGGCATCACCAAAGGAGTCGAGATCTATGTTCGCAAGCTTGCGCCCCTGGGAGATCCGATGGAGCTGAATGTCAGAGGTTATGAGTTATCTGTCAGGAATGCCGACGCGGCGCTGATCGAAGTCGAATGAAGCCGGTATCGACCCGGTCTGATCGCTTTGGCGCCCGTCAGATCCTAAAAACCATACCGTACAGAACAACAGCAGAAGAGGAGTATATATATGGATATCAGAATCGCATTGGCAGGAAACCCGAACAGCGGCAAGACTACCCTGTTCAATGACCTGACCGGAAGCAGACAGTACGTAGGCAACTGGCCCGGTGTAACTGTCGAAAAGAAGGAAGGTAAGTTAAAGGGACATGATGATGTCATCATCCAGGACCTTCCCGGTATTTATTCCCTGTCGCCCTACACCCTGGAGGAAGTCGTTTCCCGTACCTATCTGGTAAATGAGAAGCCCGACGCGATCATCAACATCGTGGACGGTACCAATATCGAAAGAAACCTGTATCTGACCACCCAGCTGATGGAGCTGAACATTCCGATGGTGGTCGCGCTGAATATGATGGACCTGGTTCGCAAGAACGGCGATCAGGTCAATGCGAAGAAGCTTTCGGAAAAGCTTGGCGTTGAAGTGATCGAGATCTCCGCTCTGAAGGGCGAGGGCTCCCGGGAAGTGGCTGAAAAGGCGATCGCGGCAGCAAAGGCCGGCGCCGTCGGCAGCAGGGCTTCCGTTATTACCGGCAAAGCCGGCGAAGCTGTCAAAGAGATCGAGGACATCATCCGCGGTTCGGTAGATGAGAAGTTCCTGGTCTGGAACGCCGTCAAGCTTTTCGAGAGAGATGCGAAGGCCATCGAGGCGCTGGATCTTTCCGCCGGGGCAAAGGCAAAGATCGAAGCGGTCGTGAAGGCGTGTGAGAAGGAAATGGATGATGATTCCGAGAGTATCATTACCAACCTGAGATATAACAACATTACCGATATTACTGCGGAGACGGTCAAAAAAGCGCGCGCGAAACATGAACTGACGGTTTCCGATAAGATCGACCAGATCGTAACCAACCGTATCCTCGGTCTTCCGATCTTTGCTGTCGTGATGTTCCTGATCTATGCGATCGCCATGGGCGGATGGAACGTTTCCATCGGTACCAGGGCCACGGATTTCGCAAATGACGTGATCTTCGGTGAATGGGTTCCCGGGTTTGTCGGCTCACTGCTCGGCGCGCTTCATGTAGGAGAAGGAACCGTGCTGTACGGCCTGATCCAGGATGGCATCGTGGCCGGTGTCGGCTCCGTTCTGGGCTTTGTGCCCCAGATGCTCGTCCTCTTCCTGCTGCTCAGCATCCTGGAGGATATCGGATACATGGCCAGAGTCGCTTTCGTCATGGACAGGGTCTTCCGCCAGTTCGGCCTCTCCGGCAAGAGCTTCATCCCCTGTCTGGTAGCGACCGGCTGCGGTGTACCGGGCGTCATGGCTTCGCGTACGATCGAAAATGAGCGCGACAGAAGAATGACGGTCATGACCACGACCTTCATGCCCTGCGGCGCGAAACTGCCGATCATCGGCCTCATCGCGGGCGCCGTTTTCGGAGGTTCACCGCTGATCGCGGCAAGCGCATACTTTATCGGCATCGGTTCTATCGTTCTGTCAGGTATCATCCTGAAGAAATTCAAGGCATTTGCCGGTGAACCGGCTCCGTTCGTCATGGAGCTGCCGGCATATCATATTCCCTCTGTGTCGGGCGTCCTCAGGGCTACCTGGGAGCGCGGCTGGTCCTTCATCAAGAGAGCAGGATCCGTTATCGTGATTTCTTCGATCGTCATCTGGTTCCTGTCCAACTTCGGAACGGTCAACGGTCAGTTCGGCCTGGTCGAGAATCTCTTTGAGGATGAGACCGTCGTTACTGAAGAGTATGTGGCAGAGCTTGCGGACAGAATGAACGTTCCGGAAGAAGATGTCACCCCGATGGATGCCTCCCTGCTTGCCGGCGTCGGCAGCACAGTCTCTCCGATCTTCCGCCCCTTAGGTTTCGGAAACTGGAAACCCACCGTGGCGACCGTGACCGGACTGGTCGCGAAGGAACAGGTCATCGGCACCTTCGGTGTCCTTTATAACTATGATGCGGTCGCGGAACAGGCGGTAGACGAAGAGACCGGCGAGCTGCTTTTTGACGAAAACGGAGAACCGGTCAAGGCAGAGCTTTCTGAGGAAGGTGATGAGATCTGGGACCGTGTCGCGCAGGATTATACCCCGATGGCAGCACTTGCTTTTATGGTATTCAATCTGCTCTGCGCGCCGTGCTTCGCGGCGATCGGCGCCATCAAGCGTGAGATGAACAACGCGAAGTGGACCTGGGCGGCGATCGGGTACATGACCCTCTGGGCTTATGTGCTGGCGTTCATTACCTACAATGTCGGCGGCATGATCACCGGAGAGTTCGGATTCGGCGCAGGGCCGCTCGTGGGTATAGCGCTGATCGCCATCATCGTATATCTGCTTGTCAGAAAGGGATACCAGCCGGATGAGTCCGTTAAGAGTCTGACTTCCGTCAGTGCGAATGCAGCCTGAAACACGCGTTTTCCCTGCAGTATGCAATACATTTATTTCCGGGCAGGCAACCAGCTGTCAGCCGGTCCTGTCCGGATAGACTGAGGTAGAGTATGTCCCCGATTTTAGGAAACATTATCGTTGTGACCGCATTAACTGTGCTTGTTTATTTCTGTGGTCGGAACTGTATCAGGATGCTGAAGGATGAACTTTCCGGCAGCGGCTGCAGCGGCTGCTCCGGCAGCTGCCATGGATGTTGTTCCGGCAGCTGTGCATCCTGCGGAAAATGCGGAAATAAAGTTGACATAAAGTGACAACAAAGAAGGATTGTCACTTTTCACGATTATCATGTATAAATTTTAGTACATTTACCGATTGTATTTAAATAAAAACAATGATATGATATCACCAACTTAAGAAGAGCCGGTCAGATCCCGGGATCAGCAAATACCGGAAGCCTGATAAAAGCAGAGATCAGGATAAAGGAAAAGGCAGATCCAAGAATAGACTTAAAGGAGAAAACTCGAGAGAAAGGAAATCAGGAGATCAGGACCGACAGACCTTAAGATATAATACAACTGAATATCGCTAAGGATTTTCAGAAGAGAAAGAAAGAGGTAAAGTCCAATGGCACATTCTAATTGAGGGATCATGCGCACAGAATAAAGCGATGATCCCTCAACTCGTTGTGTACATTCCGTATGCGGAAGGAACGATCTCCGGATCGGTTCAATGTCGGTACTGTACCTATGCGTGTCAGTCTGAAAGGAGAAAAAGGAAATGATCGAAACACCGAGAGAGATCGGCATGTTTTTAAAAGAAGAGTATATCACCAGCCGCCTTACCTACAGGGGTTCCATGTTTTCGGATGAAGACCTCGCCCGTCCCATGGTCGGTATTGCGGATTCGTTCACCGAGACCACACCCGGTCACACCAATCTGCGGCTGGTTTCTCAATACTGCAAATACGGCGTATACCGCGGGGGCGGCACACCGGTAGAATTCGGGACCATTGCGCCGTGTGACGGCGTTGCGCAGGGACACTGCGGCATGCACTATATTCTTCCGTCCAGAGATAATATTGCCGACGGCGTGGAACTGATGACACAGGCGCACAGGCTGGATGCGATCATCCTTGTGGGGTCCTGTGACAAGATCGTACCGGGCATGCTGATGTCCGCTGCCAGGATGGACATTCCCTCGATCCTGATCAACGGAGGATGCATGCTTCACGGACAACCGTTCCGGAACCTGAAAAGGACCGATGCCACCTTCCCGGCGGAAGCGCTCGGGATGCATCAGGCAGGAGAACTGACGAGACAGGAAGTGGCGGACCTGGAAGCGACCTGTGTTCCTTCGGGAGGGTCCGGCCAGTTCTACGGTACGGCCAACACGATGGGATGCCTGTCGGAGGCTTTGGGAATGTCATTGCCCGGAACATCCGCGATACCAGCAGCCTACACGGAACGCGAGCGTGCGGCGGTCCGTACGGGTGAAGCGATCATGAACCTGGTGGAAAGAAAGATCACTGCCCGGCAGATCCTGACGAAGGACGCGCTCGAGAACGCTGTCATGTTCATGCTGGCGTCCGGAGGCTCGACCAACTCGGTCATACATCTTTGTGCCATTGCGCATGAACTCGGGATCGATGCTTCTTTCATAATTGACACCTATGACAAATATGCCGGGAAGATCCCCCTTCTAGCAAAGATATATCCCGCATCACGGGATTATGACATGCAGGATTTCTATCACGCAGGCGGCGTTTATGCTGTATTCAGGGAGATGAAGGAACTGATCCATCTCGACGCTATGACCGTTACCGGCAAAACGGTGGGAGAGAACCTGGAAGAATTTCGCTGGCCCTATGCTCCCAACCCGGACATGATCCGCAGCATGGACAATCCCCACAGTACGCTTCCGGGACTTGTGATCATGCGGGGCAATCTCGCCCCGGATACCGGCGTTGCGAAGCCGGCAGGCATCGCCGAGGAAGTGAGGCGCTTTACCGGCAGGGCGGTGTGCTTTGACCATGAAGAAGACTGCCTGGATGCGATATCGAATCTGAAGATCAAGGCGGGCGATGTTATCGTCGTACGTTATGAAGGACCGAAGGGCGGCCCGGGTATGCGGGAAATGTTCCGCGCCATGAAGCTGCTCAAGGGACAGGGACTGGATAAAAGCACTGCCCTGATCACAGACGGGCGTTTTTCCGGCACCAATAACGGCTGCTTTGTAGGACATATTTCTCCCGAGGCGGCTGCCGGGGGACCGATCGCGCTCGTAAAGGATGGCGACCTGATCACGATCGATGTTTACAAACATGAGCTTCATCTTCATGTGAGTGATGAAGAACTTGAAAAACGTCGCAGTGAATGGCATTACGAGCCGCAGGATCTGAAAGGTTATCTCGGACGTTATATAAGGACCGTGTCTTCGGCTTCCAGGGGCGCGACGCTTGACTGATCGAAGGAAATAGGATATTCTTTTTGCAGCGCGGGATAAAGAAAATTGTTCTGCGCTGCAAATGAAAACCATAAAGGAACGGAGAGACAAAAATGGATCAGGATATGAATAGGAAAGCCTACCCCTGTGACGAGCCGGAAGAACGCAGAAGCTATCCCTGCGACGAGGAGGAGACTTTTTTTGATGTCCGCGAAAAAGAAAGTAGGGCATTTACACAAGCCTCATCGGAAGGAAGTCCCGTAAAAAAGGGAAAAGGCCGTCGGGGCGGAAATGCGTCCGCTTCCATCGTCGTGCATTCGGGCAAGTTCAAACATCCCCGCACGGATCCCGCAGCAGATCCCTTAGACGCGCGGCAGCGCAGGGATGATCGCAGGGGCCCGTATGAAGGCATGCGGAGTGACAGGCCTGAGAGCCGCAGACACGATGATCACAGGGACGATCGGAACGGCTATGAAACCAGAGGCGGCCGTGACCGGAGAGACCGTTATGACCGCGGACGGCACGACGGGAGACACGAGCGGGATAAAGCGCCGGAGTCCGTCTTCAGCAAAGCCTATACCCTGCCGGTCGTAAGTACTTCCGAGATCGGCGCTTTTGTCGAGGCACCTCAGGAGATACTGAAAGGCAGTTACGGAAAACTGGTTTCAGAACGCGGGCGTGTCCTGATCCCCTTTGCGGAGCAGATCGGACGTCCTGCCACAGGGGACGACGTCAGGGTCTATTTCTATGAAGATAAGGGCGGCCGGCTGACCGCCACCATGCGCACTCCTTATCTTAAGGACGGAGAGATCGGGATCCTCGAAGTGGCGGCAGTGACCAAGATCGGTGCCTTCCTGGACAACGGCGTCCCAAAACAGGTACTGCTTCCTTTCAAGGAGCAGATCGTGAAGCCCGAGGTCGGCGATGAAGTCCTGGTCTGGCTCTATACCGACAAATCCGGCCGTCAGGCTGCGACCATGCGCGTTTACCGGCACCTTGATCATAACAGCCCGTACAAGGAGGATGACCGGGTAACTGGTTTCGTTTACGAGGTCAATCCCGAGATGGGCATCTTTGTAGCTGTGGACAACAGATATTACGGGATGGTTCCGATCCGTGAGGCATTTAAAGATTACGCCTATGGTGATGAGATCGAAGCGCGCGTAGCCAGGGTCCGGGAGGACGGCAAGCTGGATCTTCTGGTCCGGGATAAACTTTATAAGACCATACAGGAGGACGCGGAGGTGATCCTCTATGAGCTCAGACGCAATAACGGCTTCCTTCCCTATGGCGACCGCGCGGATGCCGCGTTTATCGAAGAGACATATGCAATGAGCAAGAACCAGTTCAAGCGGGCACTCGGCCATCTCTACAAGAATCATATCGTCGAGCTGGACCGTGAGAATGACACAGTGAAACTCCTTCATGGGTGACCATTCGCCGTATTGGAGTTATAGGACAAAAAGTGTTGCTAGAAACCTCTGATTATCCAAGTATATAAGGGTAATCAGAGGTTTTATCTTTTTTGCAACAAGATACAGGGTGGACAAAAAGTGTTGGTAAAACATCGGGAAAACCCTTGCGGTATA
>JAFSRP010000006.1 GCA_017446045.1 Lachnospiraceae bacterium
CGAGAAGCATGGCCTTCTCTTCCGCGGGGACCGGCAGCATACGGATAAAGTCGAGACTCTCTGCGGCGTCGCTCCAGGGGTTATCTGTTCCGAAAAGGATCCGCTTCGGCCCAAAGGCACGGTACAGTGTCATAAAACCATCCACATCCAGCATGCCAGTTTCTTTTCCATCATAATACCCGTCTTCCAGCGGATGGAACTTCCCGGTCGCAAAGGATGTATCGAGATACACACCCGTATCCGCAAGCATTTCCGGAACCTCTTCCCAGCTGCGCCAGCCTCCCATGTGAGCAGCCACCAGCTTCAGGCTCTTTCCTCCGGGATCCACAGTCTGTACTGCCCTGCGGATCTGGTCCGGCATGCAGCCCCTGACACCGGGAAAACCGATATCCCAGCCGGCATGGGTCACAACGATGAGCTCCTGCTCTGTACAGACATCCAGGATCCTGAGAAACGGCAGGCTGTCGATATCCGCGCCCTGGTAGACCGGGTGGATCTTGACGCCTTTGAAACCGTGGTTTTTCACTCTCCTGAGTTCGCCGGAAGCATCTTCCATTCCCGGATGTATACTGGCAAAAGAAAGCAGCTTTGACTCTGTCCCTCTCTCTTCCCATGTCCGGTTCTGTTCTGCGGCCCTGTTATTGACATGATACACCTGCTCGGATGCCGTTGCAACCGGCAGGATCACCGCAAGATCAATCCCGGCTTCTTTGTTGCGGGCCAGCAGTCCCGCAGCCGTACCATCCGAAAAGGATACCGTATGACTCTTAGAGCGGAGCGAACAAACTGCCCGCTCCGCTATTCTTTCAGGAAATGTATGAGTATGAAAATCGATGACCATTCTTCTTACTTCCAGTCCTGACGGCGGCCAAGAGCTTCGGACTGCGGTACCAGGACATTGATATCATAGCAGGCAAACGCATCTTCAACCAGCTGCGCATCCGGCTTCGGCGTAAACATGGAGATGATCGGTACGATCACGAGCCCGAAAAGCATGCAGAATGCACCCGCATTGATCGGAGACTGCAGTAATGCAGGAAAGCTCCCTCTGGCAAGCATGTTTGCAAGCATGAATACCGTCGAAAAAATGAAGCTGACCCAGCAGGCTGCCCTGGTCGTTTTTCTCCAGTACAAGCCATACAGGAACGGCGCGAGGAATGCGCCTGCCAGTGCTCCCCATGAAACACCCATCAGCTGCGCGATGAAGGTGACACTGGACTTGTACTGCACGATGGCGATCACGACCGAAATGGCAATAAAGACTACGATCAGTCCGCGCATCAGACGGACCTGCTTTTTCTCGTCCATTTCCTTTACGATATTGCCCTTCAGGAAATCGAGCACCAGCGTAGAGCTGGAAGCCAGCACCAGGGAGGACAGCGTGGACATGGATGCGGAAAGCACCAGGACGACGACTACAGCGATCAGGATATCCGGCAGGCCGGACAGCATGGCCGGGATGATGGAGTCGAAACCGTTGGCCGCGACATCGATACGATCGGAGAACAGTCTGCCGAAACCGCCCAGGAAGTAACATCCGCCTGCAACTACCAGCGCAAAGAAAGTGGAAATGATGGTTCCGGTGTAGACAGCGCGCTCATTGCGGATCGCATAGAACTTCTGCACCATCTGCGGAAGTCCCCAGGTACCCAGGGAGGTAAGGATCACGACTCCGAGCAGGTTCAGGGGATCCGGTCCGAAGAACGATGCGAAGATACCGGGCGTTTCCGATACTGCGGGATCGGAAACCTTTGCCAGTCCCTCCAGCGCCGCCAGGAATCCGCCCTGGCTCGCCAGCACTGCGGCGATGACAGCCACGATGCCGAACAGCATGATCATGCCCTGGATAAAGTCATTAATGGCTGTCGCCATGTATCCGCCGGCGGTCACATAGACACCGGTGAGGATCGCCATTACGATGACGCAAACGGAGTAGTCAATGTTGAACGCCATCCCGAACAGGCGGGAAAGACCATTGTACAGGGATGCGGTGTAGGGGATCAGGAAAATGAAGGTGACTGCCGATGCAGCGATCTGCAGAGCCTTGCTGTCAAAACGCCGTGCGAAGAACTCGGGCATGGTCGCAGAGTTCAGATGCTGCGTCATGATGCGGGTGCGGCGTCCCAGCACGACCCAGGCAGCCAGAGAACCGATAATGCAGTTGCCGATACCGATCCATGTGCTGGCAATACCGTACTTCCAACCGAACTGGCCGGCATATCCTACAAAAATAACGGCGGAAAAATAAGAGGTTCCGTATGCAAACGCTGTCAGCCAGGGACCGACCGAACGGCCGCCCAGCACAAAACCGTTGACATCGGTAGAATGCCTTCTGCAATACAGACCGATGCCGATCATTACTCCAAAGAAGACAAGCAGCATCAGAACCTTGATAAACATAACGATAACCTCCAAAATACTTAATACTTGCGCCTTTTGCCCTTTTCGCGCTTAGGCGCGTTGGCGCGTTGGCGCTTTGATGTGCTGAAGTATACAACTTCCTGCGTGAAATTGCAAGAACTTTTTTATCTAAAAACAAGATTGTACGTAAACCCGTACACTTCTGCCTGTATGGCAGCTTCCCCGAAGTTTCCGGATATTCTTCTCTCCGTTCCCGGAAAACAGCTGCCTTATCCGGCTGGGGATCGGCAGCTGTAAATACACAAATATCAAAAATGCCCGATGGGAAGGATCAAAGCTCGGAAAGAGACTCCTGGTCCAGGATCCGGATGCCGTTGGTGAGCAGTGCCCCGGTCGCCTTCATGGAATCCTGCACACGGAAGATCATGTAGGCTTTGCCCTCACGCGAGCCCAGCATGGCGTACATATATTCCACATTGATGCTGTGATCCGTAAATACCTGCAGGACCTTGTTGAGCGCGCCGGGCTCATCTTCGACTTCGGCGACGACAACAGGAGTCAGGCTGCTGACATACCCGGCTTCCTTGAGGATATTCACCGTATCGAGCACATCTCCCACGATGAAGCGGGCAATGCCGAAATCAGTGGTCTCAGCCAGCGAAAGCGCACGAAGATCCACGTTGTGTTCCGTAAGGACACGGGTCATATCGTTCAGTGTCCCGGGCTTGTTTTCCAGAAAAACAGAGATCTGCTTAATATCCATAGTGTTACTCCTTTCACGATATTCAGATCTTACGCTTATCGATGACACGCACGGCCTTACCTTCACTCCGCGTGATGGACTTCGGCGCGACCAGCGTGACCTGTGCTTTGATTCCA
Source organism: Lachnospiraceae bacterium (assembly GCA_017446045.1). Taxonomy (GTDB): domain Bacteria; phylum Bacillota; class Clostridia; order Lachnospirales; family Lachnospiraceae; genus Avilachnospira. The sequence goes on from JAFSRP010000006.1 coordinate 3,241, forward strand.
AGCATCGACTTGAGACCTTCGATCAGTTCTCTCTGGCGTGCAGTGATCTCACCCAGATTATCCGTGAACATCTCCTGCGTCATCTCGACCTGGACATCCAGTGTGTCGGTGTTGTTGACACGGTCCACAACGATCTGGTAGTTGGCCGGATAACCCTTGTTGAGCAGCACGGTCTCGATCTGGGACGGGAATACATTGACGCCGCGGATGATCAGCATGTCGTCGGTGCGTCCCTTCGGCTTCATCATCTTCACATGCGTACGGCCGCAGGAACATTTCTCCCTGGACAGGCTGCACACGTCCCTCGTGCGGTAACGGAGCAGCGGGAACGCCTCCTTATCGATGGACGTGAACACGAGCTCGCCCTGCTCGCCGTCCGGAAGCACCTCGCCGCTCTCCGGATCGATGATTTCCGCGATGAAGTGGTCTTCGTTGATGTGCATGCCGGACTGGGCAGAGCATTCGAAAGATACGCCCGGGCCGGAAAGCTCGGTCAGGCCGTAGATATCATACGCTTTGATACCAAGCGTGTTCTCGATATCATGGCGCATCTCCTCGCTCCACGCTTCCGCACCGAAAATGCCAGCCTTGAGCGGAATATCCTCCGGCTTCAATCCCATTTCCTTCATGCTCTCTCCCAGATACGCCGCATAGCTCGGGGTACAGCAGAGGATCGTAGCATTCAGGTCACGGATGAACATGATCTGACGCTCGGTGTTGCCGGAACTCGTGGGAATGGTCAGACATCCGACCTTGTGGCTGCCGCCGTTTAATCCGGGACCGCCGGTGAACAGACCGTAGCCGTAGGATACCTGGCATACATCCTCATTGGTTCCGCCGGCTGCCATGATCGCTCTTGCGCAGCACTCCTCCCAAAGGTCGATGTCGTGCTGTGTATAGAATGCAACAACACGCTTACCGGTCGTGCCGGATGTGGACTGGATGCGTACGCAGTCCTTTAACGGCACGCCGACCAGGCCGTAGGGATAGGCTTCTCTGAGGTCCGCCTTGCTCAAAAACGGAAGCTTATGGAGGTCGTCACTTGACCTGATGTCGTCCGGCGTGATACCCGCCTCTTCCATCTTTTTACGGTAGTAGGGAACATTGTCCCATACATGCTTCACCTGCCTGACCAGTTTTTCATCCTGGATGGCCTTGATCTTCTCCCGCGAAGCACACTCGATCTCCGGCTGATAATATCTTTCCATGGGTAAATCTCCTTTGTGTTGCTTATCCGGCGGTCATCCGCCATTTCGTTATCAGACAGCATCCCGCCCAAGGGCAAACGCTTTCTTGTTGAGTTCCAGGAACTTCGGAGGTACATTGGCCTCCAGCGCCTTCATCCATGCCTCTTCCGGCAGGTCAAAGTAATGTGACAGCCTTCCCATCAGGACCAGGTTGACAGCCTTGACAGAGCCTGCCTCCTCAGCCAGTTTCACACAGTCCAGCGCATCGACCTTCGCACCGCTCGTCTTCAGCTTGTCCACGAGCCCATCGGGATACACGGCAGCTCCCGTGATCACCGGCATGGGGTCGATCTGCTGGATATTGGTCACGATCTGTCCGTCGGCTTTCAGGAAGGGCAGCCAGCGCGCTGCCTCCAGCAGCTCAAAGGATACGATATAGTCAGCCTCGCCCTTATCGATGACAGGTGAAGCGACCTTGGATCCGTAGCGCACATAGGTCACGACGGAACCGCCGCGCTGCGACATGCCGTGGACTTCGGAGACCTTTACGTCATATCCTTCGGAAAGCAGCAGGTACCCCAGCATTTTACTGGCCAGAAGGCTTCCCTGTCCGCCGACACCGACGATCATTATATTCTTTGTTTCCATGATCAGGCCTCCTTTCCTTCGTTTCCGGCCCCGATCGCGCCGACCGGGCAGAGCTGTGTACAGACATTGCATCCGACGCAAAGGGTGCTGTCCACCCGTGCCTTACCGTCTTTTATGGAGATGGACGGGCAGCCGATCTTCATACAGGACTTGCATCCGATACACTTATCAGGATCGACCTTAAGCGGAGGATCATGTTTCACATACTTCAGAAGCGCACAGGGACGTCTGCTGATGATCACGGAAGGCTCCGGCGCCGCCAGCTCTTCTTTGACCGCTTCATCCACCGCCTTCAGGTCATAGGGATCCACTACGCGGACCCTGTTGAAGCCCATTGCCCGGCAGAGTGCCTCCAGGTCGATCTTTCCTGCGGGATCTCCCTTGATATTGTAGCCCGTGGTCGGATTCTGCTGGTGACCGGTCATGCCTGTGATGGAATTATCCAGAATGATCACCGTTGAATTGGACTGGTTGTAGGCTATATTGGCAAGTCCGGTCATACCGCTGTGCATGAAGGTGGAATCACCGATGACGGCTACTGTCCTGCCTTCATTTTCCGCTCCTCCCGCCTTATTGAAACCATGCAGCGCACTGATGGAGCCGCCCATGCAGAGCGTCATTTCCATCGCGGACAACGGAGCTACCGCGCCGAGCGTATAGCAGCCGATATCGCCGAGTACGGTACATTTGTTCTTCTTGAGGATATAGAACATCCCTCTGTGCGGACATCCGGAACACATGACCGGCGGGCGCATCGGGATCTGCTCGTCCAGCGCGCGGCCTTCATGGGCCTCACCGCCAAGCGCCTTCGCGATCAGATTCTGCGAGAACTCATCACAGATCGGCAGGACATCCTTGCCGCTGACCTTAAGTCCAAGCTCCTTACAGTGATTCTCTATAATGGGATCCAGTTCCTCGACAACGATCAGCTTTTCGACCTTTGCCGCGAAATCCAGGATCAGCTTATTCGGCAGCGGATTCGCCATACCAAGCTTCAGGACAGACACACTGTCTCCGAAAACTTCCTTTACATACTGGTAGGAAGTACTTGCGGTTATAATGCCGATCTTCGTTCCGCCCATCTCGACACGGTTGACCGGTGCGGTCTCCGCATACGCGGTCAGCCTTGCCGTACGCTCCTCTACGATGGGATGACGCTTTTTGGCGTTGCCGGGCATCATGACGTACTTGGCGATATTTTTCTCATAGGGCTTCTTTGTGACCGTACGCTCTCCCGGCTCAACGATGGACTGGCTGTGCGCAACACGGGTGCACATCTTGAGCAGCACCGGAGTGTCAAACTCTTCCGAGATCTCATAAGCCAGCTTCGCGAATTCATATGCCTCCTGCGAATCCGACGGCTCCAGCATCGGAACTTTGGACGCGATGGCATGGTGACGGCTGTCCTGTTCATTCTGGGAGCTGTGCATGCCTGCATCATCCGCGACACCGATCACCATGCCGGCATTGACGCCGGTATAGGACATGGTATAGAGCGGATCCGCTGCAACATTCAGACCGACGTGCTTCATGCCGCAGAAAGACCGGACACCGGACAGGCATGCGCCGAAAGCCGATTCCATGGCCACTTTTTCATTGGGCGCCCACTCACTGTAGATCTCATCATACTTTGCGATTTCTTCCGTGATCTCCGTGCTCGGCGTGCCCGGGTAACTGGAGACAAAGCAGCAGCCGGCTTCATATAGTCCTCTCGCGACTGCCTTGTTTCCCAACATCAGCTGTTTCATAATAATTCACCTTCCCATCTATGCTGCTTTTAATCTGTGTACAAAATAAAAGAGAGCTGCACCGGTATTTGTGCAGCTCGTTCATTCACGATCAAGGGATTCCTTATGGTCCGTTCACTTGCAGCGCAAATACCTTTTACTTCACTTTCTAAAGTAAAAGCCGAAAAAGTATGCGAATGCAAAGCTTCTGGTCATAACTCTCTGGTGTTCCTTTCACACATTGAAGTGATAATAGCATTAATGCGTCACACTGTCAAGAAAAATATATCTCCTTTTCAACTTGACAATTGACAGGAATTCTTCTACAATACTTTAACAGTTTAAAGCACATTAGTAAAAGCCGCAGGCAGGGCTCCCGCAACGGACAAAACTGCCGACAGGCTGCGAAAGAGAGAGAATTTGTTATGCCTATTACAGATCTGTTAGAGAGAAACAGCAAGCTTTACGGAAATGATGTCGCCCTGGTGGAGATCGATCCTGCCATAACAGAGCGCCAGAGAGTCACATGGAAGGAGTATGAGCTCGTACAGCCGACACGGCGCGAGTTCTACCGCCGCCAGATCACCTGGTCTGTCTTTGACGAGAAGGCGAACCGTGTTGCCAATCTCCTGATGTCCCGTGGCATTCAGAAAGGCCAGAAAGTCGCGATCCTTCTGATGAACTGCCTGGAGTGGCTGCCGATCTATTTCGGCATCCTGAAGACGGGAGCTATTGCTGTCCCCTTGAATTTCCGCTACACTTCCGATGAGATCGAATACTGCGTCAATAAAGCGGATGCGGATGTCCTTTTCTATGGTCCCGAGTTTATCGGACGCGTTGAGGATATCATCGACCACCTTGACTCCAACCATCTTCTGTTCTTCGTCGGCGATTCCTGCCCGAGCTACGCGGAGGATTATTTCCGTCATGTTTCCAACTGTTCAAGCACCGCACCCAAGGTACTGATCGAGGACACGGATTATGCCGCGATCTACTATTCCTCCGGCACGACAGGCTTCCCCAAGGCGATCCTTCATACGCATGAAGCGCTGATGCAGTCGGCCCGCATGGAAGCCATGCACCACGAGACGACAAAGGGCGATGTTTTCTTATGCATCCCGCCGCTTTATCATACCGGCGCCAAGATGCACTGGTTCGGTTCCCTCTATACCGGAAGCCGCGCTGTCCTGCTGAAAGGCAATTCCCCGAAAGCGATCATGGAGGCAGTATCCAATGAGGGCTGCACCATTGTCTGGCTGCTCGTGCCGTGGGCACAGGACCTGCTGATCGCGCTCGACAACGGAGAGATCAAGCTGGAGAACTACCGCACCTCCCAGTGGCGTCTGATGCATATCGGCGCACAGCCCGTGCCGCCGAGCCTGATCCACCACTGGCTGCAGTATTTCCCGAAGCATAAGTACGACACGAACTACGGCCTTTCCGAGTCTACCGGCCCCGGCTGCGTACATCTCGGCATGAATAACATCCACAAGGTCGGTGCCATCGGTATCCCGGGCTTTGGCTGGAAATGCTCTATTGTGGATGAGAACGGCGTGAAGGTGCCGCAGGGCGAAGTCGGCGAACTCTGCGTCAAGGGTCCCGGTGTCATGGTCGAGTATTATAAGGATCCGGAAGCGACTGCGGAAGTCCTGAAGAACGGCTGGCTCTACACAGGCGATATGGCACGTCAGGATGAGGACGGCTTCATTTTCCTGGTCGACCGCAAGAAGGATGTCATCATCAGCGGCGGTGAGAACCTCTACCCCGTACAGATCGAAGCTTTCTTGAGCGCAATGCCGAAAGTGCACGATGTCGCGGTCATCGGTCTTCCGGACAAACGTCTCGGCGAGATCGCCGCAGCGATCATTCAGGTCAAGGAAGGTATGACCTGTACCGAAGATGAGATCAACCAGTTCTGTATCGACCTGCCGCGCTACAAGCGTCCCCGTAAGATCATCTTCGCAGATGTTCCTCGCAACGCCACTGGAAAGATCGAGAAGCCGGCACTTCGTGAGCGCTACTGCAGCCAGCGTCTGGTCGAGATGCAGAATCAGGGATGACGTTTTTCCAAAGTATTGCCTGTCCGCAAATTATATTGTCATAGTTTGCCGGCATAGCTTGACAGTAATTAAAAATCAATCGCAGGGCATTCCCAAAATAGGGATGCCCTGTTTCCTTTTTCGATAGCATTATCAATATATGCCTAAAACCAAAATTTGACACCAAAGAGAGGCCCGGCAAAGCCCTGATAAGGTTTACATAATTCTGAATTTTTCAATACTTGACAAAACTTCAAATTTGACACCATCACTTTTGCTGTTTTTAATGGTGTCAAATTTCGAGTTTGCTCATATATTTAAAATAACGCTGTTATGTAAACCGTTTTTACATGTTTTCGGGAACTTGAATGGTGTCAAATCAGAAGTTTTATTATATATAGAAAATGCACTTCCTGATTCCTCATCAATACAGAATACCGCCAGGCTGCTTGATGCTCCCGGCATCCCGGGCTGACCCGGCTGCGCTAAATCCACTTTCAGAGGTACATCCCGCACAGATAAAATCAATGGAGCAGCTAAAGGTGAGATCAATCATAGAGATCTTCCGCTGCAGACATAAGGTCAGGAATAATAGTATTCCAGTTCCCGGATAAAGTAATTCAGATCGAAGGGATCTTCTGACGATTCATACGTCATGATCAGATTTCTTGAAGGAATGAAGCCATAGTCATAGTACTGACCGATCTTATGTTTTACATGACCGCGGTATCCCTGCTTATCCATCAGCCCGTTATGCTCGACAATGATGATCCGCTTACGGTCTCTTTCAGTGAAACGGTGTTCTGGCTCAGGAACCGGGACCCCTGGACGCATCATCAGGAAATCCGGATAAACAACGGAATCACCGAGATAAAGCGCACTGTCATACCGGTAGGCAATTCCATGGTGGAATATTGTGTTGGCAATCATTGCTTCTGCCTTGGACCGGACCATTTCACCGCGCAGAGTTCTGATCGTCTTGTTTTCCGGCATGAATGGGTTCATCTCATACGGATATTCCTGCCAGGCTTTCTGCAGATCATCCGCACCGGTCTGCGAGTGTTCCAAAAGTTCCAGTAACCCGGGGGATCTATCAAGCAGCTGTTCCGCCATATTTGATTTTGGATAATGCCTCAGGAATCCACTGATCGCGGACTGCTTTTTTATGGCATCTTTCAGGCAGGCAGACAGTATGGTGCGCTTGGCCAATGCCTCCGCATATTCACGATGAGCTCTTGGGATATATGTTCTTTTCCTGTCTCCGGTCGCTTTATCGATTTCGTTCAGAAACCATTTGTATGAGTTATTGCAGCTGTTTTTATAGACTGCCAGTGATCCTTCGGGCAATACTGACAACTGTTCGTTAAGTGATGTTATTTCCTCTGTCAATACAGAGTTTTCGATTTTTGCTTTTTCTAATAGATCCATAGAATACTCCAAAATAAAATACAACAGATGTTAATTATGGTACAATGCGGTAAAAGAAGCTCGGAAACAATAAATGAGCGATGGAAAGACGAAATGACGGATCGATGGTATGATTGAATAATTGCGCGGCGGCGCAGCGCCGGGACCGTATGTCAGGACGAGGGATAATGAGATTTTTTGTTGACGATGATTTCGATCTTGAAAAGATCGCGGAAAGCGGGCAATGCTTTCGCTGGGAGAAGATGGATGAACAGACATACCGTATCCCTGCAGGGAACAGATGCCTGTATATCAGTGCGCTTGGGGATGGTTGGTTTGAAGCGGATTGTCCGGAAAAGGAATTTGATCTTTTCTGGCGGGAATATTTTGACCTCGGCGAAAACTATCGGAACATAAGGAAACGGGTCGATCCGGAAATTGATCCGTTTTTACATAATGCATGCGAGTCTGAAAATGGGATCAGGATCCTGCGGCAGGATCCCTGGGAGACGCTGATCAGCTTTATCATTTCCCAAAATAAGAACATCCCGGCGATACGCCGTTCGATCAGTTTGCTTTGCGAAGCCTGTGGGGAATTAATGGCGGATAATAATGGGGAGAATTATTATGCTTTCCCCTCTCCTTCTGCCCTGCTTGCCCTGGATGATACCGCCCTGAAACAATGCCGGCTGGGATACCGGTGTAGTTATGTGCATAAGGCTGCCGCCGCGGTCTGCAATGAAGAGATCGATCTTCAGAAATTATTGTCTGAAAAAGAGAAAGAAACGATCCGCGTCCTGACCGGACTATACGGCGTCGGAGTCAAAGTAGCAAGCTGCGTATCCCTGTTCGGCCTGCATCACCTGAACGCTTTTCCCGTAGATGTCTGGATCGGACGCATCCTTGCAAATGAATATCCCGGCGGATATCCCAGGGAAAAATATGCGCCGTATAACGGTATATATCAGCAATACATGTTTGCCTATTACAGAAGCAGGGAGCATCGGCGCTGACTGATCACATAGGGCGTATAAAGCCGGCAATTCAGATTGCCGGCTTTTTGCTTTCTTTCATTCTTCTGTAGATGATCAGACCGATCATCAGCAAAACGATGCATGCGGAAAGTGCCTGAGAGACCGGGACCATCGTGCCGGGGATCTTCAGCTGGTCGGTACGGAGCCCCTCGATCAGGAAACGGCCGATACCATAGCTTAAAAAGTAGCCGATCGTGACCTTTCCGGAACCGACCTTCTGCTTTCCGGCGTAAATATAGAGGACGATCAGCGTGAGCAGGTTCCAGCAGGACTCATAGAGAAAAGTCGGATGCACCTGTATATATCGGATCCCATTGTCCAGAATGATGTGTTCACGGAGGGCATCGGAGATCATCGAGGGATTTACGATAGATTCCTTGATGCGCATGGCAAAAAGAGAATCTGTATAGCCTCCGAACGCCTCGCAGTTAAAAAAGTTGCCCCAGCGTCCCAGGACCTGCCCGGTCAGCACGCCCAGCATCATGCAGTCAGAGATCTCAAAAAAGCGTACTTTTCTGACCCGGCAGAATACCACCGCAGAAATAACGCCGGCCAGGATCCCTCCGTAGATCGCCAGGCCGCCCTCGCGGATATTGATGATCTTCAGGATATCTCCACGGTAATACTCCCACTGGAATATCACGTAATAGATGCGGGCACCCACAACGCCGAGTGTAATGGCGATCAGGAAAAAATCATAGTAGAGGCCTGTGTCGCGGCCATGCCTTGCGGCATCATGCTCGATCACCAGCAGCGCCAGCAGCATGCCGATCCCAATAATGATCCCGTAATACGCGATCGTAAACCCGCCGGGCAGGGTAATGTGATTGTACATGTTTTGGATCACGATCCCGAGATGCGGAAAGATAAGATCCGCTCCGTTGTAACTCATACCGGGTCTCCTCCTGTTGCCCTAAAACTTTCGCCCGCTCTTATTCCGCGGCAGCCAGCAGCTGCTTCGTATATTCCTGCTGCGGATGGTCAAATACTTCTTCCACAGTACCCTGTTCCACGATCCTGCCCTGTTTCATCACCAGCACGCGGTCGCATAGCTGGTAAACAACATTCAGATCATGTGAAATAAAGAGATAGCTGAGGTCCAGTTCGGTCCTGAGATCCTTCAGCAGCTTCAGGATCTGTGCCTGTATCGTTACGTCCAGCGCCGACACCGGCTCGTCCGCAATAATAAAGCGTGGCCGGCGGATCAGGGCAGCCGCAATGCTGACTCGCTGACGCTGACCGCCGGAAAGCTCGTCCGGCTTCGCCTGGAATACTTCTTCCGGTACATCCACACGTTCCAGCATCTCCCGTACACGGCGTTTTCTTTCCGCAGCATCGTATTTCCCGAATACACGTAAAGGTTCCTCGACTGTCCATTCCACAGTGTAGGCAGGATTCAGGGAACTGTACGGGTCCTGAAAAATGATCTGGGGACGTTTGGTATAATGGATGATCTCTCCCTTTTCGGGCTTCAAAAGACCTAGGATCATCTTTGCAAGGGTCGACTTGCCGGTGCCGGACTCGCCGACCAGGCCCAGGATCTCTCCGTGCCTGACCACGAAATCCACATCGTGGATCACTTCCTTATAGGAACCGCCGCGGCCGAAAAAGCCGCCGCTTTTATACCCGCCGCAGACATGCCTCACTTCCAGCACAAGGTCATCCGCAGGACCCGCGGGCATACTGGCTGCTGTAACCATAATACCCGCTTCCGACAGACTTTCTGCTGCAGATGGACTGTCTGCACCGGCCCGGCTGAAGGCTTCAGACGGTAATGTATTTAAAGGGGTTTGTAAGCTGTTCATACTCATATCCGGCTGTTCCTTATGACTTCCCGAACGCAGCAGTATGCTTCCGGCTGGGGATCGCTTCGATCAGATGTTTCGTATAACTGTGCTGCGGGTGGAAAAACACGTCGTCTGTATCTCCCTCTTCCACCACAAGTCCGCGCTGCATGACCGCCACATGGGTGCAGAGCTTGCGCACGACATTGAGGTTATGGGAAATAAACATCATCGAGATGCCCGACTCCGCATTGAGCCACTTCAAAAGCTCGAGGATCTGCGCCTGTATCGTCACATCCAGTGCGGTCGTCGGCTCGTCAAGCAGCAGGAGACGCGGCCGTATCACGATAGCCGCTGCGATCATCGCCCTCTGGAGCATACCGCCGGAAAGCTCATGCGGATATTTGCGAAAGACTGCCTCCGGATCCGGAAGCTCTACCGCTTCCATCGCCTCGAGAACTGCTTTCTTTCGTGCATCCGAGTCCATATCGGTATGGATCTTCAGTACTTCCCCGACCTGCTCTCCCACTCTTTTCAAGGGATCCATGGCATTCATCGGCTGCTGAAAGACCACACCGATCTGTCTGCCCTGTATCTTTCGGAGAATGCTGCGGTCCGCATGCAGCAGATCCTGCCCGTCCAAAAGGACCTCCCCGGAATAAGAACACTGTTTTCTTGGCAGCAGGCCGGCAACGCTCATCGCCGTGACCGTTTTTCCCGACCCTGATTCACCGACCAGACCGAGTATCTCCCCGTCATGGATCGTGAGCGAGACGCCGGCAACAGCCTCACGGTTTCGTGTATGAAATTTGACATGAAGATCTTTGATTTCCAGCATATCGTTTTTTATAACTCCGTACTGTTGCCGCTTCGCTGCAGTCCCTCTCCGATCAGACCGGCGCCGAATACCAGCAGGATGATCATGAGACCGGTGCTGATCGCATACCATGGAGCGGCAACGATCATGCCCTGCGCCTCGGAAAGCATATATCCAAGCGAGGCATCCGGCGGTGTCACGCCGATCCCCAGAAAACTCATACTGGCTTCTGCCAGTACCGCGTTGTTGAATCCGATGGTGAGCGCGGGAAACAGGACGCTGAAGATGTTCGGCAGCATATGGATCAGCATGATCCGGGCGCTGCTGGCGCCCATCAGGCGGGCGCTCTCAACGTAATTACGATCCCTGAGCGAGGCAAAGGCTGTCCGCGTCACACGCGCAAAGCCCGGTATAAAAACGATCCCCAATGCCAGGATCAGATTGAAGCGGCTGCCGGGCCCCAGGATGCTGATCACCACCAGAGCCAGAAGAATGCTCGGGAATGCTGTCAGCGCATCATTCATGCGCATCAGTACCTCATCGATGAATCCGCCGAAGTACCCTGTCACAGCACCGACTGCCGTGCCGATCACCGCGCCGATCACGACTGTGGAAAGCGCAATGAATACTGTCGTGCCGCTTCCTTTCAGTACCCGGCTGAAGATATCCCGTCCGAAGTTATCTGTACCGAAAAGATGGGCGAATGACGGGGCATTGAATTTTTCCCGCGCACTCATGACTGTCGGATCATAAGGGGTATAAAACGCGCCGATCAGAGTCATCAGCAGGAGCACGCCTGTGATGATGAGGCCTGCCATGAGATAACCGTTCATTTTCTTTTTCATGACCCACCTCCCAGACGCAGACGCGGGTCGATGCACTGATTGATCAGATCTGCTGCCAGACCAGCCAGCACGACCCAGAAGGCCAGGATCACGACGATCGCCTGCACCACCGGATAGTCCCTGTTCGAGATCGACGCTACCAACAGCCGTCCGAGTCCGGGAATGCCGAAAACCTGCTCCACAACGATGCCGCCCGCCACGATCTCCGCCATGGTCTGCGCAAGAAACGTTACCGCAGGGACCAGCGAGTTCTTCAGGACATGCCCCAACAGGACGCCCTGACGGTCATTGCCTCTGGAGATGGCTGTCTGTACATAGTCTTTCTCCATCTCTGAAATGACAGTACTGCGCATCATGCGGACCGTCATGGCCGTACGCGGGATCGCGATACAGACAGCCGCAAACAGAAGGTGACGGAAAGCTCCTGCCGGGTCCATGTGCAGATCGGGGAAATCACCCGGCGTGAACGCCCGCAGAACGATACCAAAACCCCAGGAGATCAGGATGCCGGTAAAGAACGCCGGAACTGCCATCAAAAGCTGGTTCAGGGTCGTATGGATCCAGCCGAACCTGCCCACGACCTGCTGATAGGAAAGCACACCCAAAGGGATCGAGATCAGGGTAATGATCACAAAACTGAGGAGACACAGGCAGAGCGTCACTTCCAGCTTGGGTGCGATCAGTTCGCCGACCGGCTGCTTATAGCTGTAGGAAACGCCCAGGTCTCCCGAGAAAAAGCCCAGCAGCCACCGGATATACCGCACCGGAAAAGGAGCATCCAGGCCAAGTTCCCTGCGAAGCGCCGCAATGCGGGCAGGTGTAGCCTGGGTGCCCAGCATAGCCTCTGCCGGATCGCCCGAGATCAGCTCGAAAGCCGCGTAGGTCAGAAAAGAAACGATTATCATGGTGGCAAGAAGCATCAGCACTCGCCGCACAGTGGATCTCATGTAACAGTAAGCCTCCGGAACGACATCGGCCGCATACTGCCGGGAAGATCCCCGCAGCATGCGGCTTCATTTACAGGAATGATTTATTCTGCCCAGTGCAGTCTGGAAACATCCAGGACATACAAAGGATAAAAGGTCAGGCCTTCCAGGCCTTTACGCACCACGACCAGGTCCGCCATATCCTGGATATAGACATTGGCGGCATTCTCGGTCAGGTTCTTTTCCATTTCGCGGAAGATCAGGGTCTGCTCCGCGTCATCGGCACATGCGAGTGCCTTCTCATAAAGCGCGTCGTAATCTGCGCTGCTGTAATTGACAAAGTTGTTCCCGGCTGTGGAAACGAAGCGCTTGAGCATCGCGCTGGCAGTCATTTCACTCGCATCCACACCGACCAGGGTGCTCTGGTACTTCCGTCCGCTGTAGACATCGCTCAGCCAGCTTGCCCATTCCACAGGCTGGATCGTTGCCTTGACACCGATACTCTTCAGCTGCTCGGCAATGACCTGCGCGGTATCCATATGCGGCTGATAGTTAGAGGGGACCGTGATCGTCATCTCAAACCCGTTCGGGTAACCCGCCTCAGCCAGAAGCGCCTTGGCCTTCGAGATGTCCACGGTGTAGTAATCCGTCAGAGACTCATCAAAATACTTTCCGAATGCAGGATACATAGAGGAGCCAAGTGGCACGCCGTATCCGTCAAAAGCCATATCGATCACACCCTGCTTATCCACAGCATAGCACAGTGCCTGGCGGACCCTGACATCGTCAAAGGGCTTCTCTGCGTTGTTCAGGTATAATGCCTGCACCAGGTTCATGGTGCCTTCCTCAACATTGAACTCACTTTCCTTCAATTGAACGATCTGCGTGCTGGTCATATGGGAAACGACATCCAGCGCGCCGCTCTGCAGCCCAAGGATCAGGCCTTCGGCATTCTCACTGATCTTATAGGTGACGCGGTCCACTCCCGCCGGCTCTCCCCAATAATCATCAAAGCGTTCCAGTACGATGGAGTCCTGCGCCTTGCGGGAAACAAACCTGAACGGACCGGTGCCGACAGGCGCGGTGTCCTGTTTGTCATAGTCTGCCGGAAGGATCGCCAGCGTAAGATAAGAAAGGAACTCGTTGTTGGGTTCGCTCAGAGTGATAAGTAATTTGTTGTCTTCGGAAGTAATATCAGAAATGGAGGTCAGGGCCGGAACCAGCGCCTCACCTTCGGAATCATCGGCATTTCTGCGGATGGACCAGATCACATCCTCCATCGTGACCGGGTCGCCGTTATGGAACTTGACGCCCTCACGCAATGTAAATGTATATACCAGCCCGTCATCGGAAACAGCGACGTCCGCCGCGACCGCCGGGATCAGATTCCCGTCGGGATCCGGCTTCACGAGACCCTCGAATACATTGAACATTACCTCTCTGGTGCCTGCTGCCACTGTAAGGTGAGGATCCAGGCTTTCATCGAGATCCTGTGCTATTCCGACTGCGATCTCATTGGATGCCGCGCGTCCGGTCTTCTGTCCTGCCGATGATGCTGCCGTCGGGGCGACGGATTCAGATGCAGCGTTGGCTGCGGGCGCAGCACTCGTTTCCGCGGATGCCGCGGTGGTCTCTGCTGCCGGTTTTTTCGCGCAGCCGTTCAGAGCCAGTACTGTCATGCCTAATGCCAGAAGACCTGCCAGAATTCTTTTTTTCATATTCAATTCTCCTTTCATCACTGCCCCTCTCCGGGGTCAATGTGTGGTCTTACAGACCAGAATCATTGTAAACGATTCCGTGAGAAACAACAAGCACGTGAATGTTCTTTTTTATGATATGCTGCTTCAGGAGAGTGTGTAAGAAAGTGCAAAACACCTACCTTCCACAAAAAAGCTCCCGCACACGGCATATACCGCGGTCAGGAGCGTCCTTGGTATGTTTTATGCTTTTGCGGGATCCTCACCGCAGGCGACCGAATACTTTGTGAGCAGTTCTTTCTGCTCCTTAGTCAGACTGGTCGGGACCTTGACCATCAGTGTGACATAATGGTCGCCGCGCGCCCCGTTCCTTCCGAGTACCGGCACTCCCTTGCCCTTCAGGCGGACCTTGGTGTCCGTCGGGGTACCGGGCTTGATCTGGTATTCCACCTTGCCGTCCACAGTATTGATATGGATCGGACCGCCTAGTGCCATTTTGGCAAATGGTACAGCGACAGTAGAAAAGATCGTCGTGCCCTGCCGTTTGAACTTCGGATCGTCCGTGATCTCCACGCCCACCAGAAGGTCTCCTCTCGGGCCGCCATTGGAACCGGGCTCTCCGGCACCGCTCAGGCGGACTGCCTGGCCGTCGTCGATGCCCGCAGGGATCGTGACTTTAAAGCGTTTGCGGGTCTGCACATATCCGAGTCCGCGGCAGTTCGGACACTTCTCCCTGACGACCTTTCCGGTGCCTCCGCAGTCCGGGCAGGTCGTCACAGTCTGCATCTGACCGAAGAAAGGATTGTTCTGCGTCACCGTGATCTTACCGCGGCCGCCGCAGCGTGAGCAGGTCTCGGGACTGGTTCCCTTTTTGGCACCCGTGCCGCCGCACTCACTGCACTCATCCTTATAGGCGATCTCGATCTCCTTTTCACAGCCGAATACCGCTTCAGAAAAGCTGATCCGGACCATCGTACGTACATCCGCGCCGCGGCGGGCCTGCGTAGAACCTCCGTATCCGTAGCTTCTTCCGCCAAAACCTCCGAAGCCTCCGCCGAAACCGCTGCCGAACAGTCCTTCGAACAGATCGGAGAAATCCATGCCGCCAAAGTCGAAGCCGCCGAAGCCGGAAGCCTGTCCGGCTGCGGAATTGGCATCGAACGCAGCATGTCCGTACCGGTCATAGGCCGCTCTTTTGTCGGGATCAGACAGGACAGTATACGCCTCTCCTACTTCCTTGAACTTTTCCTCGGCTGTCTTGTCACCCGGATTGGCATCCGGATGATACTTCTTTGCCAGCTGACGATATGCTTTTTTGATCGCGGCATCATCGGCATTCTTGTCGACGCCGAGCACCTCGTAATAATCTCTTTTTTCAGCCATATGGTTTTCTTTCTTTACATACCGCATGGCGAAGCATAACGCTCCGCCACCGGTGATTTCTTTTTAAATGTCAGGATATGGGAAGAATACGCTGTTTACACTTCCCGGAAGTCTCCGTCGACGACATTGTCATCATGCGGTGCGCTCTGGCCGCCGCCCATGTTCTGGTCTGCAGCACCCTGTGCACCGGCGTTTGCCGCCTGAGCCTGCTCATACATCTTGGTGAAGACGCTCTGAGAAGAATTCATCAGCTTCTCACGCAGAGACTTGATATTGGCGATCTGGTCATCGGAGAGGGATCCGTCTGCCGGCAGTCCTGCCAGCGCGTTCTTCAGCGCATCGATGTCCGCCTGTACGGCTGCTCTGTCAGACTCGGAGACCTTGTCGCCGACTTCCTTCAGTGCCTTTTCGGTCTGGAATACGATGGAATCCGCTTCGTTCTTTGTATCTACACCTTCCTTACGCTTCTTATCCTCAGCCTCGAACTGCTGTGCCTCACGGACAGCCTTGTCGATATCCTCCTTGGACATGTTGGAGCCGGAAGTGATGGTGATATGCTGCTCCTTGCCGGTGCCGAGATCCTTTGCGGAAACATTGACGATACCGTTCGCATCGATGTCGAACTTGACTTCGATCTGCGGAATGCCGCGCGGTGCCGGTGCAATGCCATCCAGACGGAACTGTCCGAGGGTCTTGTTGTCACGGGCGAACTCACGCTCACCCTGTACGACATGGATGTCAACAGCTGTCTGGTTGTCGGCTGCAGTAGAGAATACCTGCTGCGCGGTCGTCGGGATCGTGGTGTTTCTCTTGATCAGCGGAGTCGCAACACCGCCGAGGGTCTCGATGCTCAAAGTAAGCGGGGTGACATCCAGCAGAAGGACATCGCCTGCGCCGGCATCGCCTGCAAGCTTGCCGCCCTGTACAGCGGCACCGATCGCCACGCACTCATCCGGGTTAAGTGTCTTGGACGGCTCTTTGCCGGTCAGTTTCTTAACTTCTTCCTGCGCGCAGATCATACGGGTAGATCCGCCGACCAGCAGGACCTTGCCGAGATCGGCATTGGTCACGCCGGCATCATTCATCGCATTTCTTACAGGCTGCGCGGTACGCGCGGTAAGGCTCTCTGTCAGCTCATCAAACTTTGCCCTGGTCAGGGTCATGTCAAGGTGCTTCGGTCCTTCACTGGTCGCAGTGATGAACGGCAGGTTGATGTTGGTCGTAGTTGCAGCAGAAAGCTCTTTCTTTGCCTTTTCAGCTGCTTCCTTCAGTCTCTGCATGGCCATCTTGTCGCCGGAAAGGTCTACGCCCTCCGTCTTCTTGAACTCGGCAACAAGCCAGTTCATGACCACATTATCATAATCGTCGCCGCCCAGGTGCGTATCGCCGTTGGTGGCCATAACTTCAACGACGCCGTCGCCGATGTCGATGATGGATACATCGAAAGTACCGCCGCCAAGGTCATAGACCATGACTTTCTGCTCATTCTCATCCTCCAGGCCGTATGCAAGCGCGGCTGCTGTCGGCTCGTTGATGATACGCTTGACGTCCAGACCGGCGATCTTGCCGGCATCCTTGGTCGCCTGACGCTGTGCGTCATTGAAATATGCGGGAACGGTGATGACTGCCTCAGTGACTTTCTCTCCGAGATAGCTCTCTGCATCCGCCTTCAGCTTCTGCAGGATCATTGCGGAGATCTCCTGCGGGGTATACGTCTTACCGTCGATGGTCACCTTATAATCGGTGCCCATATGTCTCTTGATGGAAGAAATGGTACGGTCCGGGTTGGTGATCGCCTGACGCTTTGCCGGATCTCCGACCAGTCTTTCACCGGTTTTTGTAAATGCCACGACAGAAGGCGTGGTCCGCTGTCCTTCCGCATTCGGGATAACGGTCGGCTTACCGCCTTCCATAACTGCTACACAGCTGTTGGTGGTTCCTAAATCGATTCCGATGATCTTGCTCATAATAATGCCCTCCTATTTAAAACCTGTCACAGATAAATGTACTTTTATGATCATCCGTGCCGTAAATACGGTACGGTCTTTTTAATTTGCTACCTTGACCATGGAATACCGGAGCACTTTGTCACGGAACATATATCCCTTCTGGAACTCTTCCACGACCTCATTCTCTCCGGCTTCTTCATCCTCCACATGCATGACCGCATTGTGCAGGTTGGCGTCAAACTCACTGCCGACCGCTTCGATGGCGGTGACGCCCAGCGCCTTCATCTGGTCCATGAAGGAACGGTATACCTTCTCGATGCCGTCCGTAAACGGGGAATCCTTTTCATCCTCCGGGACGTTCTGCAGCGCCCGTTCAAAATTATCGATCAGCGGCAATATCTTCAGCAGCACTGTCTTTTCGCCTTCCGTAAACATCCCGGCCTTCTCTGCTTCCGTCCTCTTGCGGAAATTGTCGAACTCCGCAAACAGCCGTACATAACGGTCGTTCAGTTCCTGGATCCGCAGATCCTTTTTATCCGGTTTGCTGTTCCCGGCTTCTTCTGCCTCTTCGGATGATCCTTCCTCCTCAGCTGCTGTACTGTCCGCATCCTCTTCCGGGGAGCTTTCAGCGGCTTCTTCCGGGTCACATGCCCTTTCTTCCTCGTCGGGAGCGTTCTCCGCATCCATATCGGAAACCGTCTCGGTATCTTCTGCCATATCTTCAGCGTCAGCTTCTTCGGCTGCGCGCTTCAGTTCTTTCTCTTTGTCCTTCATTCTGCTCAGTCCTTTATCTAATTATCGTCCGCGGTGAACCTCGCGTTATCCAGCTGATCCTTCATGTTCTGCAGCGTCTGCATGACCTTCTCATAGTCCATCCTCTTCGGTCCTATGACGCCGATCACGCCCTTCATGCCGTCACCCAGCTCGTAATGCGCCGTGATCAGGGAACAGTCCCTCAGGTTCTTGACCGGGCCTTCTCCGCCGATATATACCTGGATGCCGCTGCCGGAAGCGCCCGCCCCGTCCGCAACGGTCAGGGAAGTCACTTCGTTGACAAGCTCGTTGAGCCGGTCCTTTTCCTCAAATGCCGATATAAGATCCGCTGCCTTGTCCACATCCGAAAGCTCCGGGTAGCGGAAAATATTCTTCGCGCCGGAAGTGAATATATCGCGGTTGGTCTCTCCGTGCTCCAGCAGCTCGGTGACCGCATCCAGCACCAGTTTGACATTGCCCTGCTGCTTCCCGGCCTGCACCATGATATCGGTAATGATCTTGGGAGTGATCTCCCGGAGACTGAGACCGCTCAGGTGGTTGTTGAGCATCACCGTGACCTGCATCGCCGTATCATAATCGATCTCTTCAATGGCTTCCAGGACTTCGTTCTTGATGACATTGCCCTCCAGGACCAGGATCATCAGTATCTGTCCGGGCGCGGGAACACTGAGCTGAAGATACTTCATCTTCGTAGTGGAAGTGCTGGGCCCGCTGATCAGCGCCGCATAGTTGGTGTCCGAGGCAAGGAAGCGCACCATCTGCTTCAGGAGCATCTCCAGCTTGTCGACACGCTGAACCATCAGGCTGGTCGCCTCGCTCATCCTGCGGTCATTTTCCTGAATGATGCTGTCTACATAGAAGCGGTAGCCCTTGTCAGTGGGAACACGCCCTGCCGAAGTATGCGGCTGTACGATGTATCCCATCTCCACGAGATCGCTCATCTCGTTCCGGATCGTAGCAGAGCTCAGGTTCAGCCCGCTCAGCTTCGAAATGGTCCGTGAGCCCACAGGCTCACCGGTCTCCAGGTAATTCTTTATGATCGCCTTCAGTATGACGACTTTTCTTTCATCTAATTCGTTCACCATGATCTCCATTCTGACAGCCTTTGGAAATCTCAGGGTCTCCGGCGTTTGTTAGCACTCAACTCATTTGATTGCTAACGAAGATATAATATAATACCACCTGACAAAAGTCAAGTGGTTTACATCTAATAGAATTATAAACTTTCTAAAAAACTATCCCTCTTCCGGCTTCGACAGCAGGAACCCGCTGAGGACGACATTGCTAACGTCCATTCCCCGCTCTGTCAGCCTGTAGCGTCCGTCACAGCTTTCGATCAGACCGCTGATAATGTCCTTATCCAGGATCTTCCCATAGACGGAATCGAGATGCTGCCCGAACCTGGCAAGAAACGACGAAGATGAGATCCCCTTTGTCATACGCAGCCCAAGGAACATGAACTCTTCGATCTGTTCTTCCCGACTGAGCTCCCTGACGTCCTTGCGGACAGTGCCGCTCCTGTCCCCGACAAAATCGAAGTCCATATATTCGGAAAGGTCCGATGTATTGTTCCAGCGTTTCCTGTCAAAATATGAAGCCGCACCCAGGCCGAAACCCAGATATGGGACGCCGGTCCAGTAACCGCTGTTATGTCTGCACTCCAGGCCCTCCCTGGCCCAGTTGCTGATCTCGTACCGGTGATAGCCCTGTCGGGCAAGGTATTCTTTGGTAAAAGTGTCGATCTCCGCCTGCTCCTCTTCAGATGGCATCATCAGCAATCCTTCCTCCTGCATCTGATAAAACGGAGTTCCTTCTTCTATGATGAGATTATATACGGAAACATGCTCCGGTTTCAGCATCAGGACTGTCCGGAGCGTTTTCTTCCATGTCTTCAGGCTCTGCATGGGGATGCAGTTGATCAGGTCCACATTGATGTTCTTGAACCCTTCCATCCTCGCGTTCTGGTAGGATTTGAGAAACTCTTCGAAACTGTGGACCCGCCCCAGCATTTTGAGTTCCGCATTGTCCGCGGACTGCAGACCGATGCTTAAACGGTTGATGCCCGCACGGCGGTAAGCCGCAAACTTATGCCGCAGTGTGGAACCCGGATTACATTCGATGGTCACTTCGGCATCTTCCGCCATACGGTAACAACTGCGAACCGTTGCCATCAGTTCCTCAATAAGCGATTCACCGATCAGGGAAGGAGTGCCGCCGCCGATAAATACAGACCGCACGATCATCTCCCTGCAGTCCGGCGCCGCGGCGCGGATCTCCCGGAGGAGCTGCGTCACATAGCGCCCGTGGACATCTGTCGGCTGCGGAAAGGAAAGAAAATCACAGTAATTGCATTTTCTGACACAAAAAGGGATATGTATATATAATTCCAGTTCCTGTTTCATCCGACAGCGACTCAATCCACCTCTTTGGCGACCCAAACCTCCGCGTAGTTCCAGCCGGCATCCGTCACATGCGCCGCTTCACGGTCCGTATCGAAGAAAATATCGATCCAGCCTTCCTGCTCAATGTAATATCCGCCGCGGTCTTCGACGCAGTAGACACCGTTATAATCGGACGGGTAGGGACCCGACGTTCCCTTCAGGATCACCATGGTGCCGATCGGCAGATCCGATGCGACCGCAATGGTATGACAGGACCTTGCTTCCTTGCCGGAAAAAGTCCCGCGGCCATACTCGGGTGTCGGACAGTATCCTGACAGCTTGTGGACTCCATAAGAAGAAGCCGCAACATACTTTTTGCCTTCATAACTGTATACCGTGCGGCCGTCCTCATCAGAAACCTGGTATGCGGGCTGCGCAGCCTCCGCGGCTGCTTCCCCGGAATTCTCTTCCGTACCTGCAGGTATTTCGGCAGGTGTGTCTGTTACCACAGACGTTTCCTGCGCCTGCCCGGCCTCCTCGGCTTCCGCAGTCTGCGCCTGGGCCGCAGCTTCCTCAACTTCGGCGGCGCTCACCGTAGTGCCAAGTCCGCTGGCAGCCGCCAAAGCAGCACGGTTTTTGATCTCCAGAGCCAGCTCTGTGTCAACGATCTCTCCGTCTGCTTCCACCAGAAGCTTACCGTCAAGAGAATAAAGCCTGCCGGATACATCGTAATGGTCTCCGGGTCCCGGTCTGAAATCAGGGAGTTCCGAGATATTGGCCGCATAGGACGGCCTCGCAAGAACGATCAGGCACACAAGTGCCGCAGCGCCCCACAGCAATACGGATCTGTATGTTTTGTTCATCTGTGCCTCCTTATCAGTCAGCGCATTCGCATTACAATATTTCTCTTTCGTTCCACACCAATGGAAGTCATTTCCTCATGTCCGGGAAGGACCGTCGTGTCATCCGGAAGCTTCATGAGCACCTCACGGATGCTGTGAAGAATGGACGGCATACTGCCTGTCGCAAGATCTGTCCTGCCGCAGTCCCCG
>JAFSRP010000007.1 GCA_017446045.1 Lachnospiraceae bacterium
CAGTCCCCGATGGGCGGCGAGATCACACCGGAAGAGATCCTTGTGAAGGTGGGCAATGTCGATAAGGTTTACGTCCGTGTAGACCAGAACAAACTCCACTGGGTAAAGGGTGACGATATCGGCTCGGTAGAGATCTGGTAACGGGATGGAGATCGAAGCTTGAACAAAACAAAAGAGTCCTGCCTGATGTAACAGTATGGCAGGACTCTTTGGCTTATATAACGGTTAATCACTAAAATGATTTGCGTTCGCTGAAAAGTGGTTTTTGTGCTTGAAGCGACCGATCACCATCCTTTATAAGGGCGGAACGATTCGTTGCTTATGCCGGAAATGATTTAATTAATTTCTGCTATTATTGATAACTGCCGAATTTAGTTGAAATTACAGTTAAAGTGTTGTATACTCCAATCCGGGGAGGTGATGATTGTGATCATGCTTGAAGATAATCAGAAATACTACACGACCAGCGAACTGAAAGACATGGGCTTCTCGTACTACAAAATCGGCCGGATGGAAGAAAGCGGTCAGCTAAACCGCATCAACCGGACCACATATGAGAATCTCTCCTATAAAGGCGATGAGAATGACTTCATCAATGCAGCTGCATATGTTCCTGATGGTGTGATCTGCCTTATGAGTGCAGCCAGATACTATGAGCTCACCAATTTCCTCCCGGATGTAATTGACGTTGCAATTGATCGAAAGAAAAAAGTCAGCACGCTTCCTGACTGGCCACAGATCAAGATATTTTATTTCGACCCTTCCCGAATGGATACCGGCATTACGGAGATCACGGCAGGGGGCGATTCATTCCGGATTTTCGACATCGAAAAGACCGTTGTTGATATCATTTACTACCGCAATAAGATAGGGATTGAAGAAACGTCAGAAGTACTGCGCAATTACCTGAAAAGACAGGACCGTCAGATTGAGCGCCTGTACACCTATGCCAGAATGCTGCGATGCGAATCAGTTGTAAGGACTTACCTGGAGGTGCTTGTGTTTTGAATCAGTGCTTTGAATCACGGAGAGAGGGAGCCGGAGCTGCTGCAGAAAGGGGAGCGAAATATGGGCTATTGCATTTGGGCCGGAATCAATGAAGCCAACAAAATCTATCACGATACCGAATGGGACGATCCCGGTGAGCAACGGGCTGTCCGACCGCATCAGCAAAGACCTGAAGAAGCGCGGCTTCAAGTATGTGGGCGCGGTGACGATCTACTCGCACCTGCAGGCCTGCGGGATCATCAACGACCACGACAGGGACTGCCCGTGCTTTCAGAGGATCGTGAGCGAATATCCGACCGTAAAGAAGCGGCGGGATCATGAAGTAAGATAGAATTATGAAAAGAGGTGCGCTGACAGATGAACCTTCCTACACGATGGCCGGATTCCGGTGTGCTGATGACCCGGCGTCTCGTGCTGCGCCGCTGGAATCAGAAGGATGCCGAAGACCTGTACAGATATGCCTGCGACCCGGATGTCGGCCCGATTGCAGGCTGGCCGCCACATAAAAATCCTGACGAGAGCCGGGCTGTGATCAGGGATGTACTGAACGGCAGG
>JAFSRP010000008.1 GCA_017446045.1 Lachnospiraceae bacterium
GAGCAGCTGGAGATCGCGGAGGACGCCATCGACCGTGTGATCGAGGAGTATACCCGCGAGGCGGGCGTCCGCGGCCTGAAGAAACGCATGGACCTGATCTGCCGGAGCGCTGCGGTACAACTGGTGCGCGATGCCCAGGATAATGCCTTGGAGAATGCGCAGGATAAAGGTCAGGATAAAGCGCAGGCGGTACCCGCAACGGATAGCGAGCCCGTACCCGCAATGGACGGTGAGCTTGTCCCTGCCGCACAGGATGCGGTGACCGGATCTTCCGTGCCCGATACACTTTCAGAGGAAGGCACGCAGGCAGCGGCAGGACCTGAGAGTACAGTGCCGGGTGGCTTTGGAAAGATCAAGGGGCATCTTACTGTCACTGCGGACAATCTTCCCGATTACATGGACATGCCCCCGGTCCGCCGCAAGAACGTCCCCGCATCGGCCAAGCCCGGTGTCGTGACCGGCCTTGCATGGACTTCTGCCGGCGGTGATATCCTTTATATTGAGACCATGCTGACCAAAGGCGAAGGCAAGGTCACCGTGACCGGCCGTCTCGGTGATGTGATGAAGGAATCCGTGCAGATCGCGGTCAGCCTTGTCAAGAGCATGTTCCCGGAAAAGGCGGACCTGCTGAAAGAAAATGACCTGCATATCCATGTACCGGACGGCGCGACGCCAAAGGACGGTCCTTCTGCCGGCATTACGCTGACGACGGCGCTTGCATCGCTGGTATGCGGCGTTCCCGTATCGCCTGCGGTGGCCATGACCGGTGAGGTCTCCCTGCAGGGCGGGGTCGGTGCCATCGGAGGCCTTCCGGAGAAGCTGATGGCTGCCCAGCGCGCCGGTGTGAAAAAGGTGTTCATTCCCAAAGACAATACCGATGACCTCAGGGAGGTCGCGGAGGAGGTCCGGAATGCGCTGGAGATCATACCGGTAGAGGATGCAGCCGATGTCCTAGGCGCCCTCGGCATCATGAAGGCAACGGAGCGTCTCTCCTGCTGAGTGAAAATGGATTGATCCTTCATAAATGCAGAAGAATACAGGACATTCCGGAGCATTTCATGGTATACTAAGGGCACAAGATGTGGTACAGTCACGGCACAGCCGGTACAATGTCTGTGAAAATGAAGGACAGAGGCGAAATGCATGGATAATACATCGACAAGAAGACCAAGAAGACCGCATACGGAAAGCAGGGCATCGTTCCACACTTTTGATACGGACGCTGCAGAAGCTTCCAGGGAGACTCCCGCAGACCGTTCGGATATTTCCAGGAGAAGCTCCGCGGAGCGGGGACAGGGCGTGTCCAGAGGCGCGAGACGCAGTGTCAGACGCGGCAAGGTCGCGCGTTTCCCGAATAGTGTAGCCCTGGGGCTGCTTTGCATCGGCCTGCTGGTAGGCTGCATTGTGACCTTCGGTATCATGAAGGCACAGGAAGGACGTAAGATCAGCCAGGCTGTACAGGAAAAGATGCAGGGGATCCGCGACTCCCTCTCTGAGGGCAAGTCCGTACTCTCCACCCTGCGCAAGGCATACACCGACGATCTTGTTATGTATAAGGACGGCAAGTATGTGTTTATGCCCATTGACAGCGGGCTGAAGAAGCATTCTTTTGTATCGGATAATGTCACCGTGCTTCCGAGCGGAGAGTGGCAGTATGCCGAGGGAGACAAGGTCATTTCCCATAAGGGCATCGACGTGTCTTCGCATCAGGGTGTGATCGACTGGGCAAAGGTCGCAGCGGACGGCGTGGAGCATGCCTTTATCCGCGCGATGTACCGCGGTTACGGGAGCGGCAAGCTGGTGGAGGACACCTCTTTTAAGGCCAACGTGGATGGCGCGCTGTCCAACGGCATCAAGACCGGCGTATACGTATTCACACAGGCAGTCACACGCCAGGAAGTGGAAGAGGAGGTCGAGATGCTCAAAGGCCTTCTGGAGCCGTATACCCTGGAAGGACCTGTAGTCGTGGATGTGGAGCAGACTGCGGAAGGGACCGGCAGGATGGATGCGCTGGACGCTGCGACCAGGACGGAGCTCGTGAAGTATTTCTGCGAGCTGGTGGAGCAGGCAGGTTATCACCCGATGATCTACTGCAACATCGAAACTGCGCTGCTGATGCTGGATATCCGGGAGCTGGAGGACTACGAGAAGTGGTTCGCTACGTACAACAAGGACTTCTATTACCCCTATCGCTATACTGTATGGCAGTACACTGACAAGGGCCATGTTGACGGCATTGAGGGCAATGTGGACCTGGATCTGATCTTCTGATCCTATATGACAGGACGTTCAAGACGAAAACTGAAAAGCAGGAAACGAAGGCTCCGGTGGCTGCCGGTCTGCCTGATTCTGGCGGTGCTTGCCGGCACCGCCTGTTTTCTATATGTGCGGACTGGACTGACGCCTCAAGGACTGGCAGAGGAACCGATATCCGCGCAAAATGGTAAGGGAGAACACGGGACAGAGCAGGGAACAACACATGATACGAAAGACCCCACCAAAGCTGACAAAAATGGCAATAGTTTGGAACCGACATCCACAATCGCAGAGATCGGCGGGGATAATACAGATGGATCACCCACAAACACGGATCCCACAGCGCCGGAACCGACGGAGCCTGCGCCCCGTTACACCCCGGACGGACATGATACACTGCCCCTGAAACAGGTGGACCCGGATCTGATCACCCTGCGTTTTGCGGGAGATATCCTTTTTGATGAAAGCTACGCGATCATGGCGAGCCTTCTGCAGCGCTCAGGTCCTTCCCCGGATATCAGCCGTGCCTTTGACGGGGAGATGCTCTCCCTGATGCGCGGTGCGGACATCTTCATGCTCAATAATGAATTCCCCTATTCCCTGCGCGGTGCGCCGCTTCAGAACAAACAGTTCACTTTCCGGGCGCGGCCGCAGTATGCTTCGCTCCTGAAGGAGATGGGAGCGGATATCGTCGGCCTTGCCAACAACCATGTCAACGATCATGGCCGTGAGGCTATGCTGGATACCTTTGATACCCTGGACGGCATCGGTATGCCGTTTGTAGGTGCCGGCCGGGATCTGGCGGAGGCTTCCCGGGTCCAGTATTTTACGAACGGGCAGGTCAAGATCGGTATCGTGGCCGCGACACAGATCGAGCGCCTGGGCAATCCGGATACTGTGGGCGCTACGGAACAGAGTCCCGGCGTTTTCCGCTGCATGAACCCAAAGGGACTTGTCGAAAAGATACGGGAGGCGGACGCCCTCTGCGACTGTGTGATCGTATTCGTGCACTGGGGCAGTGAAGGAAAGATCGAGACAGACAGCTGGCAGGAAGACCAGGCGGTGCAATTTGCGGAAGCCGGCGCGGATGTGATCATCGGTGCCCATCCGCATGTGCTGCAGAAGATCGTCAGTGTCCGCGGTGTTCCCTGTGTCTTCAGCCTTGGGAACTATCTTTTTAACTCGAAAACACTTGATACCGGTCTCGCAGAAGTGACACTCGACGCTGCTACGGGAGAGGTTCGGGGACTTCGTTTTATCCCGGCGCTCCAGTCCGGATGCCGCACCATTCTCCTCAGCGGAACAGAGAAAGAACGTGTGCTTGACTCTCTCCGGAAGCTTTCAAAGGGGACGACGATCGGGGAGGACGGCAGCATCACCTTTTCCTGAATGCTTGCTGTTTCCCGGATTGATGACATTTCCCTGAGGTGTGCCTTTCCCGGATACATACTGCCTTTGAAAACATGAAGTAGCAGAAAAATGCCGCATTGGTCACGATTTTGTTACATTTTTGTCACAATACGTTCATTGCAAGTGCATAAAAAGTACAAAAACAGGCTGTAAATTAGTATTACAGAAAGCAGAAGCTGCTGCGATAAGATTTTTTTCATAAGTAAACCCCGCTGATCACAGGATCAGCGGGGTTCCTCCTTTTTATCGGCACTTAGCGGGCGGGACCCGCAGGTGTGAAGGCGCAGCCAACTGTCTCCCACGGGAGCACAGCGGCTGCGTACGGGCAAACACGCCTTACAGCGCCTTCTTCAGTATCTCTACGATATCTTCCTTTGTGAGCGGGTAGAAAGCTTTCTTGCCGGAAGGAGATGCCTTCTCCGCCATGATTTCGAAGTGCGTCTCATCGGTAATGCCGACAGCACGGAGATCGGCGGGAAGTCCCATGGTATCAAATAAGAAGCTGCGGGTTTTTGCGATGGCCAGCTTTGCTGCCTCCAGATCATCTTCCTCGCGGATATCCCAGACATTTCTGCCATAGGCTGCGAAATACGGTGCGGTCGTCTCGTTGAGGATGTGTTCCATCCAGACCGGCGTCAGGATCGCAAGGCCTTCGCCGTGTGTGATGTCATAGAATGCGGAAAGCTCATGCTCGATCATGTGGATCGGCCAGGTGGGAGAGCAGCCGTTGCCGACCAGTCCGTTGATCGCGTGGCTGGAAGCCCACATCAGGCTGGCACGCGCGTCATAGTTTTCGGGATCCTGAAGCGCGATCGGGCCGTTCTTGATCATGACCTTCAGGAGGCCTTCTGCAAGGCGCTTCTGTACATCAGCCACTTCCATGGAGAAGTAGTTCTCAAAGGTGTGGCTCATCATATCAGCGGTACCGGCTGCGGTCTGCTTTTTCGGTACCGTAAAGGTATAGACCGGGTCCAGGATCGACATGGTCGGCTTCATGCAGGGAGCCGCCGTGGCCCACTTCTCGTTCTTCCCGAGGTCGGAGATAACGGCTGTGTCATCCATCTCGGAACCTGTTGCGGAGATCGTAAGGATGGAATAGATCGGCAGCGCGGCCTTGATCAGTTTGCTGTTGATGACAAGATCCCAGGCATCGCCGTCATACATGGCAGCTGCCGCAACGACCTTGGCGCAGTCGATGGTGCTTCCGCCGCCGATGGCCAGTACGCTGTTGATCTGCTCCTTCTTGCAGAGCTCTGCTCCCTTCCGGACCGTCTCGATCTTCGGGTTCGGCTCGACACCGGGGAGCTCGAATACCTCGACACCGGCACCCTTCAGGAGCTCCAGTGCCTGATCATAGATACCGGCACGCTTGATACTTCCTCCGCCGTAGACCAGCAGAGTCTTGGAACCGCTCGCGGCGATCTCCGGAAGATGTTTGATCTGGCCCTTGCCGAAATAGATCCTGGTCGGGACATGAAATGTAAAATTGTACATAAATACCTCCTGTTATGCTGTAATACAGATCGCTGCGCATACGACGCTCCGCATCTTTGTTCTTGATTTTATTATACAGAATTTCGTGCTGATTAAAAAGTACAAGCGGTAAGAAAAGCCCATTTTTGTTTTGACAGACACCCGGCCGCATAGTATGATGTAAAGGCCGGGATCTGCCGGCTTCTATCAATCAAACGATTACAAACAGGAGAAGGAATATGGTAACCAATGATATTCGTTACATCGGCGTAAATGATCATCAGCTCGACCTGTTCGAGGGACAGTATATCGTTCCCGAAGGCATGGCATATAATTCCTATGTGATCCTCGATGAGAAGATCGCGGTCATGGATACGATCGAGGTCCACTTCACCGAGGAGTGGCTCGGCAAGCTCGCTGAGGAGCTCGGCGGCAGAAAGCCCGACTACCTGGTCGTACAGCATATGGAGCCGGACCACAGCGCAAGCATCCGTGCTTTCCTTGATGCTTATCCGGAGACGACAGTCGTGGCGACTGCCAAGGCATTTACCATGATGAATAATTTCTACCGCGATATGGATCTCGGGGACAGAAAGATCGTGGCTGCCAACGGCGACACCCTGGAGCTCGGCGCGCATACCCTGACCTTCCTTCACGCACCGATGGTGCACTGGCCGGAAGTCATGATGACCTATGATGCGAAGGACAAGGTCCTGTTCTCTGCGGATGCTTTCGGTAAGTTCGGCGCGCTGGATGCGGAGCCGGAGATCGAGGACGATGATCCTTACGGCTGGTCCTGCGAGGCACGCAGATATTATTTCGGCATCGTCGGCAAGTACGGCATGCAGGTGCAGGCAGTGCTCAAGAAGGCGGCGGCGCTGGACATTCAGATCATCTGCCCGCTGCACGGACCGGTCATTACAGAAGACCTTCCGTATTACTTCGATCTTTATGATACCTGGTCTGCATACCGCGCGGAGACCAAGGGCGTCGTGATCGCCTACACCTCTGTCTACGGCAATACGAAGAAGGCTGTCGAGATCCTCGCGGACAAGCTTCGTGCAAAGGGCTGTGATGTCGTCGAAGTGACCGACCTTGCCCGAGATGACATCGCCGAGGCTGTGGAAGACGCGTTCCGCCATGACCGCCTGGTACTGGCGACCACGACCTACAATAACGACATGTTCCCGTTCATGAACCACTTCATCGACGACCTTGTGGAGCGTGGTTTCAAGAACCGTACGGTCGGCCTGATCGAGAACGGATCCTGGGCGCCGGCAGCTGCCAAGCGCATGAAGGCCAAGATGGAAGGGCTTAAGGACATCACCTGGCTGGACACCACTGTCACGATCGTTTCCTCCCTGACCGAGGAGAATATCGCGCAGCTGGATCAGATGGCTGATGAACTGATGAAATAAGTTCGCCGCCGGACATGCGGACTGAAGTGAAGAATAGATATAAGATCAAGGATATGGGCGCCGTGGAGCAATTCACGGCGTCCGGGTCGTTTTCAGGGAAGTTTTTTGTACAGGTAATATGTTAGCTTCAGGGAAACAGCTCAGATCAGGATCGAAAACTAAGATCCGGAAAGTGAAGGTGGGTGTCTCATGACTGTAACGTGGACAACGATCCTATTGATATTGATATTGCTGATGTTGCTGGCGATCCTCGTCATCCTCGTCATACTGCTTGCGCGGACAGGAGCCGGAGCGCGCAGCGACCAGACGGAGGAACTGTTGGAGGATCTTCGGCAGACCGGCCTGCAGATGCTGGATGATACGGAGGACAACCTTACCGACCGCATTTCCCTCAATGTGGCCGAGATCCGGCAGGATATCAATGCCAGGCTCGTGCATGACAGCGAGGAAAACCGCCGCAATCGAGTCGAGGTGTCAGATATGCTGGCACGCAGCCAGGACAAACTGGAGCGTTCGCTGAAGCTGGCCCTGTTTGAGATGCAGGAGTCCAACAAGCAGAACATCACCGATATCCAGGCAGAGATCAACCGCAAGCTGGATACTTCTCTCAATGAGCGGCTCGACGCATCCTTCAGGACGGTGGGAGAGCAGCTGAACCGCCTGTACGTTTCCCTGGGAGAGCTCTCGAAGCTGGAGTCCGGAGTCAGCTCCCTGAACCGGACCCTGTCCAATGTCAAGACCCGCGGCATTTACGGAGAGATGCAGCTGGAGAACATCCTGGCGGATATTCTGGCTCCATCGCTGTATGACCGCAACGTCGTGACCAAACGCAGCGAGGGCGCCAACCGGGAGGCGGTGGAATTTGCCGTGAAGATCCCGGATAAGGAAGCGCCCGGGGAATTCATGTATCTGCCTATCGATTCCAAGTTTCCGGATTCTGCCTACAGCCGGATCATGAAGGCGGCGGAACGCGCGGATGCAGAGGAAATGCAGCGCGGGATGCGCGAGCTGGAGCAGCGTGTGCGCACGGATGCCAAGGACATTCGTGATAAATATCTGGACCCGCCCCATACGACAGACTTCGGCATCATGTTCCTGCCGACAGAGTCCCTGTATGCGGAGGTGCTCCGTATCCCCGGCCTCGCAGAGGACTGCCGCACCCGTTATCATGTGGTTCTGTCGGGTCCGACCACGCTCGCTGCGCTTTTGAACTCCCTGAGCATCGGTTTCCGCTACATGGCCGTCAACAAGGATTCCCGCAACATCCTCAAGCTCCTTGCGGCGATCAAGTCCCAGTATGCGACCCTGAGCAAGCTGATCGAAACCGCCGGTACCCGCATCGACCTTGCACGCAAGGCAACCGATGACCTGCAGCGCCGCGCTGACCTGATCAACAAGAAGCTTTCGGACGTGGAAGAGCTGGACCCCGTCGAGTCCCAGAGCCTGCTGGACGGTGCGAAGCTGTGATCTGTACATTTGCCTTGGCGGAAGAGTGAACAGGGCGAAATCTATTTCCCTTCACGGGCCTCGGTTGACATAAATCGGTTTTTCAATATATGGAGAAACATGAATTCTGACACCAATAATCCGACCGGAAAACGCAGAAAACAGTTTACATAAATCGTGTTTTTTCACATATAATAAAAACTTGAATTTTGACACCATGCAGATCGGTAAAACCAATGGTGCAAAAATTCAAGTTTTTTCGTATATGGAAAAATGGTTCTGTTTGAGAGGATATTTCAGAAGAAAATTGGTGCGAAAATCAAACTTTTGCTCTATATGGATAAAACGGGACGGATCGGGAAATGCCGGATCGTGCGCATTATCTGGCTTTATCTTTCTTGCTCTTGCCCTTCCCGCTTTCTTCCTTTTCATTCGCTTCGTCAAAGACGCCGAGCCGGTCAAACACCAGCATATAGCCGTCCTCGCCGTAGGTGAGAGAGCGGTTGACACGGCTGATCGTCGCGGTGGAGGCACCGGTCTTGTCCGCGATGTCAAGGTAGGTCATTTTCTTGGTGAGCATCATGGCAACTTCATAGCGCTGTGCCATCGCAAGCAGCTCCTTGATCGTGCAAACATCGGAGAACAGCTTGTAACACTCCTCCCGGCTCTTGAGGGTCAGGACTGCATCAAAAAGGTGATCGACTTCAGGGGTCTGCAGCTTAGGGTTCATAACAAAACATCCTTTCAGACTTTAAAATTTTGACGCTTTAATATATTAAACTTTACTACAGAAAAATTGTAAAGTCAAGATATTAAAACAGGTTATATTGATATTGAGATTAAATAACAAAAGGTAGCATATTTTGTGGCGGTATGATATGATAAATCTATATATGCGATAAAACCGGCGACAAAGGCTGCTGTTGACAGCACGGCTGTTCCGGGTTATATAAGATGGTTTTCACCTAAGCACATAGATCACACAGGAGAGCACACAATTATGGCAATGTCTTCCGAAGAACGCAGAAGAAGAATGCACAGGGCGGTCGGCGGTGCAGGAGCAGAAGGACAGGCACGCAGACCGCGCAAAAGTTATGAAGAACTGATGGACGGGATCCCTGAGGAAGCGCCCGTTCAGCGGAGTATTCCGGAGGAGATCGTCGAGCCCCTGAGGAGAAAGTCGGAAAAGGATCTGTTTGGTGTGATGGATCTGGAGGATGATCTTTCTTCCGGAAAGAATATATTTGAAGAGGAAAGCCGGAGACGTATGCGCCGCCGCTCCGATATGGGGGCAGAGTATGCTTATTCCCGTGAGGATGGAGAGTATACCGGCATGGGAAGAGGCCGTGAGGATGACGAATCCGCTGACAGAAGCCCAAGCGTCGAGGAGGACGGGTATGCCGGCCGCAGCCGAAGCCGCAGACGTGAAGATAACGATGCGGTCAGGCGCACCTTAGAGGTCGACGAGGAGGAAGAAGGGACGAGCGGCCGCAGCCGCCGTTCCGGGAGGACGGACAGCCGGCGCTCGGAAGAGGCCGGAAGCCGTCGTGCCGGGGAGCCCGGCAGCAGACGTTCCGGGAACGCCGGGCGCGCAAGAGGGCGGTCCGGAGAGCCCGGCACAGAGAGAAGGTCAGGATTTGATGACGGCGGAGGATTCGATCCACGCATCATCGTCATGGCGGTCTGCCTGCTGGCAGCCATCCTGCTGCTCGTCTTTGGCATCCGTGCCCTTGCGAAACGCGGCTCTGTCAAGGCATCACAGAAGGCATCGGAGTCTGAAAGCGTTTCCGTGGAAGAGAGCATCGAAGCTTCTATCGAGGAATCCATTGAAGCCGAGCCCGAGACGGAATCCGCCGATGTCGTCCTGAAGAAGGCGGCGCATATGGCGGCACAGTATGATTATGACGGCGCCATCGATCTCCTGAAGAATGAGACCGATTATGAGAATAACGAAGAAGCCCAGATGGCTGTCGCGGAGTATGAGGAGATCAAGGGGACCCTGGTCCGCCAGGAAGTCAGGGAGATCACCCATGTGTTCTTCCATATCCTGATGCCCGATCCCTCCAATGCGCTGGACCCGGCCAGATGGGGCAAACAGGCAGGCGGCTACAACAGCCTGATGACAACGATCAACGAGTTTGAAAAGATGCTTCAGGAATTCTACGACAAGGGTTACGTACTGGTACGCATCCATGACATGGCTCATATCGAGAAGCAGGAGGATGGCAGTGAAAAGATGGTCGAAGGCGACATCATGCTCCCGCCGGGCAAGAAGGGCATGGTCATGTCCGAGGACGACGTATGCTACTATGAGTACATGGAAGGCGCCGCTTTTGCCGACAAGATGATCGTCGGCGAGGACGGACGTCCCACGACCCACATCGTTAAGACTGACGGGACGGAAGATATCGGCGATTATGACCTGGTCCCGATCCTTGATCACTTCATTGACGAGCATCCGGATTTTTCCTACAAGGGAGCTAAAGCGATCCTTGCATTTACAGGTTACAATGGCATTCTGGGGTACCGCACAGACGAGACCTACGAGCCGGGATTCGATAAAAATGCTGTCGGTTACGGTTCGGCCATGACGCCCAACCCCAACATCGAGGCAGACCGCGCCGAAGCGGTCAAGGTCCTTAAGGCGCTGGTGGATGATGGCTATGAGCTGTCTTCCCACAGCTGGGGACATCGTGATATGGGCTCCATCGATATGGGAAGTTTCCGTACTGACACCAACCGCTGGGACAAGAATGTCAACTCTCTGATCAAGGAAGCGACAGGCGAGCCCTGTGATATCCTGATTTATCCGAAGGGCGCGGACGTAGCCGACTGGCATGGCTACAGCCATTCCAACGAGCGCTTCGATTATCTGTACAACAAGGGATTCCGGTATTTCTGCAATGTCGACTCCGCCCAGCACTGGGTACAGGTCGGAGAAGATCATCTGCGCCAGGGACGCCGCGCGCTGGACGGCCTCAATATGTGGATCGACATCCATGACGGCAAGAACCGGCTGAGCGATCTGTTCGACAATGTAGCGGACATTTTTGATCCGGCCCGTCCGACGCCGGTCGACGGCTACTATTAAGCGGACAAAGCAGCGCGGCATACCGGTCTGCAAAACAGGAGAACAGTTCGATGATTCAATATATACACGGCACGCTGTGTGAGATCTCGGACGGCATGATCATCGTGGAAGCCGGCGGGATCGGATACGGGATCAATGTGCCGGCCTCTGTGATCGGCGAGCTGCCGGCGGTGGGGACCGAAGTCAGGATCTATACCTATTATTCCGTCAAGGAGGACAGTCAGAGCCTCTTCGGTTTTCTGTACAAGGAAGACAGGGAAATGTTCGTCCAGCTGATCGGCGTCAACGGGATCGGCCCGAAGGGCGCGCTGGCGATACTGTCAGCACTGAGGCCCGATGACCTTCGGATGGCCATCATTACCGGAGATGCCAAGGCGATCTCCAGTGCCCAGGGTATCGGAAAGAAGACCGCGGAGCGGGTGATCCTTGATCTCAAGGATAAGGTCGGCGATCTTTCGGCCGGTTATTCGGGAAGTCTGGCGGCAGATCTCGGCGGCAGGTCCGCGGGAAGTGCCGTTTCCGCCGCGTCAGGTCCGATGGCGGAAGCTATCGACGCGCTGACCACGCTTGGCTACAGCCGTATGGAAGCCGGCAGGGCGGTTGGCGCCGTCGTTTTAAATGAAGACATGACAACGGAGGATATCCTCAGGGCAGCCCTGAAGACGATACGGCTGTGAGTGCGGTACAGTTGCGCATGAAGGAAATGAAAAGCTTCCGGGCAGGCCGGATCCGTTCTCTGGCCTGCCGTTTTATGCTGACCGTGATGCTGGCCATGGCAGCGTTCCCGATGCTGACGGGATGTGCCGGTGCCGCAGCGGTAGGCAGGGACAAATACCCGATGAGCAGGGACCTTTACCTGCTGGATACCTTCTGCCAGCTGACCGTCTATGAGGGCGGCGGCAAAGCGGCGCTGGATACCGCGGCGGACGCTCTTGGCAGATATGATGCTCTGTTCGACTATAACAACGAAAGCTCGGATATCTACCGGATCAATCATCGCACCGGGGACCGTGTGGAGATAGACGCGGACACGGCGGCGCTGCTGCAGCTGAGTGAGGAGATCTGCGGCATCAGTGAGGGAGCCTTTGAGCCGGCGATCCGCCCGGTCACCTGGCTTTGGGATTTCAAGGAAGAAAAGAAGGTCCCTGATGCGGATGCTTTGGAAAAAGCCCTCTCACAGGTCGTTCACGGCGCCTGGCATGTGGAAAGTGAAGATGCGGATGATCCTTCTTCCGAGGACGGAAAGTGGTATTTTGTCGCGGAGGATCCGCGTGTCTTGATCGATGTCGGCGCTGTTGCCAAGGGATTTGTGGCAGACAGGCTCCGTGATGTGATGCTGGCGCAGGATGTGAGTTCCGCGATCATCAATCTGGGAGGCAATGTCCTTTGTATCGGCAGGAAGCCTGACGGCAGTCCTTTTAAGATCGCGATCCGGGATCCGCGCACCGAAAGCGGCTATGAAGAAGTGCTGGAGATCGAAGACTGTTCTGCGGTCACAGCCGGTATCTATGAGCGGTATTTCGAGCAGGACGGGATCGTATATCACCATATCCTGGATCCGGAAAGCGGTATGCCCGTTCAGAACGGATTGCTGAGCGTGACAGTCACTGGCCCTTCTTCGGGGGTATGCGACGCGCTTTGTACCGCGATCTTTGTAAAAGGCGAATCAGAGGGCAAGGCACTTCTGGAAAGCTACAACGATACCGAGGAGTCGGATTACCGGGTGTATTTCATCAGACGAGATGATCACGATAAATAAAGAACTGCATATCGAGCCGCGTTTTGATTTTACACTGCTTGCCCCGAAGGAGCGGATCGTATTCTTTGACATTGAGACGACCGGACTGCGTGCCGGTAAGGCGTCGATCTACCTGATCGGTACGGTCAGCTGGGAAGGCGGGCAGTGGATCCTTCGTCAGTTTTTTGCAGAGAGCCTGTTTGAGGAAGAAGAGGTCCTGGCAGCATTTTTCTCATTGCTGAATGAGAAAAAAAGGCTGGGCCGTGTGTTCCTCGTGAGTTATAACGGAGACGGTTTCGACATCCCTTTTATCCGCAGCTGCATCCAGCAGTACCACCTTCCTTACGAGTTTACGGGAACATACAGTATCGACCTTCTGAAGAAGGTGCGTCCGGTCAAGGGGCTTCTGGGTCTGGACGACTGCAGGCTGAAGACGGTCGAGCGTTTCTGCGGGGTCTGCAGGGAGGACCGCTACAGCGGAGGCGAGCTCATCTATGTGTATGAGGAATACATGCGCCTGAAAAGCCTGGATCCGGAAAGCTGCGAGAGCACCCCGCTCAACAGCAGGCTCAGGGACCGGCTTCTGGAGACACTGCTTCTGCATAATGCCGAAGACATCATGGATATGCCCCTGATCATGGATGTGATGGGCTATGATTATCTCCGATCCGGAGAATACGTGGTCACATCCAGCAGGATCACAGAAGATAATGTCTGGGATATCCATGCAAGACTGTGCACAGCCGTGCCCAGGGGGATCTATTCGGAAACGCCGGCTTACACTTTAAGCATCGGTGAGGAGGATCCGCTGGAGCTGAACCTGGCGGTGCCCGTCTATGACGGTGAACTGAAGTATTTTTTCGTGGATTATAAGAACTATTATTACCTTCCGGCGGAAGACTATGCCATCCATAAATCAGTAGGCAGTTACGTGGACCGGGCAGCCCGCAGGCAGGCAACAGCAAGGACCTGTTACCAGAAAAAGCGCGGACGGTTCGTTCCGCAGCCGGCGCCGGTCTTCACACCGCTTTTCTACCAGGAGTACAAGGGCGTGCCTTATGGCGAGCTGCCTAAGCCCGCCGGAAGCGCGGCAGGGACGGATGCGGAAAAGGAAGGCACGGGACAGACGTGGACAGAAGAGACCGAGATCGACCACGCGCTGACAAAGAAGTATATTGCTGCTGTTATTGAGAATATATAGAGCTGAAATATGGGAAGACTGATCAACACAGGCATTACAAAGGAAGACACGGTCCTGGAGACCAATCTCCGGCCGCAGCGGCTGGATGAGTATATCGGGCAGGAACGCATCAGGGAAATGATGAAAGTCTATATCCGTGCGGCCAAAGAGCGCGCGGAGTCCATGGACCACGTCCTTTTCTACGGTCCGCCCGGACTGGGCAAGACAACGCTTGCCGGCATCATTGCCAATGAGATGGGCGTCAATATGAAAGTCACAAGCGGACCTGCGATCGAAAAGCCGGGGGAGCTTGCCGCGATCCTGAACAACCTCCAGGAAGGAGATGTCCTGTTTATCGATGAGATCCACAGGCTGAACCGTCAGGTGGAGGAAGTGCTCTATCCGGCGATGGAGGATTTTGCCATCGATATCATGCTGGGCAAGGAAGCTTCGGCCCGCTCCGTACGTCTGGATCTGCCGCATTTTACCCTCGTGGGCGCGACCACCCGTGCGGGATTGCTGACTGCACCGCTCCGGGACCGCTTCGGTATCGTGGAAAAGATGGAATTCTACTCGACGGGGGAACTGATGACGATCGTCAAGCGCTCGGCAGGCGTGCTGGGCGTTGAGATCGATGATGAAGGCGCCCGTCGGATCGCCCGCCGGAGCCGGGGAACGCCGCGTCTTGCCAACCGTCTCCTGAAGCGGGTCAGGGACTTCGCGCAGGTCAAATATAACGGAGATATAACCGAAGAGGTGGCGGATTACGCGCTGGACATCCTCAACGTGGACCGGCTCGGCCTCGACCAGAATGATCGTGAATACCTGCTTACGATCATTGAAAAATTCAAGGGAGGCCCGGTCGGCATCGACACGATCGCCGCGTCCTTAAGCGAAGATAGCGGGACACTGGAGGATGTGATCGAGCCCTACCTTCTGATGAACGGGCTGATCCAGAGAACGCCGCGGGGCCGCGTCGCTACGGAAGCTGCCTACACGCATCTCGGGATCGAGTCGCTCGGACAGCAGACACTGAAGCTTTAAAGGACGGTATCTTCAGGCGATGCGCTTCCGGAAGCAGGTTGACATAAGATTTTACAATAGCAGTTTTACGGAGAAAGAATCATGACAGGAGTTTCTGAATCATCAAATGCATCGAAAAAGCCGGTGACCACGGATGTGCTGATCGGGGGCAAGATCTATTCCCTGAGCGGCGCGGACGGAGAGTATCTCCAGAAAGTCGCGGGCCTGCTGAACACCAAGATCGCCGAGGTGCGCGGTACGCCCGGTTATAAAAAGCTGGACAGTGAGTATAAGGAGCTCCTGCTGAACCTGAATCTGGCAGACGAGTATTTCAAGCTGCGCGATGAGGCCGAGAAGGCCAGGGACCAGGCTGCTTCCATGGAGAGTGAGCTCTACACTGCCCGTCATGACCTCGTGAGCATGAAGCTGAAGCTGGAAAATGCGTTAAAGCAGCAGGACGTGCTGGAAAAGCGCGCCGAGGAGTGGAAGCGCAAGGCGGACGCTGCATCAAATGAGGCTGAAGCCGCAAAAGCAGAAGCTGAGGACAGCAAAGCCCTGCTCACGGAGCTCCGTTCACAGCTCGAGTCGGCTCTGAAGGATGCGGAAGACGCGCGGGCTGAGGCAGAAGAAGCCAGAGTACAGGCAGAGGAGTGGAAGGCACTGGCTGAGTGAGTCTGCCGTGCAGACAATTTCACGTATAGGTGATCTGATCAATGCAAGTATGACTGCTTTGAGAACTGAGAATAGAATACCGGAGCTGCTGGCACCGGCAGGATCGTATGATGCTGCGCGGGCTGCGGTCAATGCAGGAGCGGATGCCATTTACATGGGCGGGCCGCTCTTTTCCGCGCGGGCCTATGCGGAGAGTTCCGGAGACAACGACATGCTCCTTCAGTCGATCGAGTACTGCCATCTGCGCGGTGTGAAGGTCTATATGACACTCAATACATTGATGAAGGAGCGGGAAATGCAGGTGCTTCCCGCTTATTTCCGTCCTTATGCCGAGGCCGGGGTCGATGGGGTGATCGTACAGGACCCGGGCGTCATGCGGATGGTCAGGGAGCAATGGCCGGAAATACACCTGCACATCAGCACCCAGGCGGCGGTCACAGGGCCCCTCTATGCGAAAAGGCTTCGCGATCTGGGCGCTTCCCGGGTCGTGCTGGCGCGGGAACTGAGCCTTCAGGAGATCCGCGCGATCTATGAAGAGACCGGGATGGAGATCGAGGTATTCGCGCACGGCGCGCTTTGCTATGCTTTCAGCGGGCAGTGTCTTATGAGTTCGATGATTGGCGGACGTTCCGGCAACCGGGGACGCTGTGCCGGCACCTGCCGGCTGCCTTTTGCCCTGCTGGACGGATCGGGCAGGCAGATCAGCAGGGGGAATGAACCGTATCTCCTGTCCATGAAGGACCTCAATACCGCCTGCCGGCTGCGGGAAATGCTGGATGCCGGCGTCTGTTCCTTCAAGATCGAAGGCAGGATGAAATCGCCGGTCTATGTGGCGGCTGTGACAAGTGTCTATCGCAAATACCTTGATCTGGCGGTCCTTGAGGGGCAGCAGGACAGGGCGGAGCGCGGCAGCGCAGGCGGACGGCCTTCGGTCATTACGGCACGTGACAGCCGCATCCTGGAAGAGGGCTTTGCCCGGGGCGGCATGACGGACGGGTATCTGGACGGACATAAAGGCGCCGGGATGATCACGCTCGAAGAAAAGCCGGAGCTGCGGGTCCATGATGAGCAGCTGATGGAAGAGATCCGCAGAAGCTATATAGATACAGACCTTACGGTCCCGGTGAAGGGAAAGGCGGTGATCCGCATCGGCGAGGCGCCGATGCTGACTCTCCGGGGCGGATACAAAGCGGAAGAAACGGTGACAGTGTACGCGGATCATTTTGCCGAACCGGCGGGACGCCAGCCCCTTACGGAAGAAGGCGTACAGGATAAACTGGGACGGTTCGGCGGGACAGACTTCTCGCTGTCCTCGTTGGATATCGATCTGGAGGAAGGGGCATTCGTACCTGTCCGGGCATTGAACGATCTGCGCCGTACGGCTGTGGAAGCGCTGCGGCAAAAACTGCTGGAAGCTGCCCGCAGCCATAAAGAAATACCAAGTCAGTGACCATACGGGTCAGTGATCATATTAAGATGGAACGAAAGATCAGTATTACAATTGAAAATGAAGCACAGTTCCGTGCCGCGCTGGAGAGCGGCAGGGCAGACCTTATCTATGTGGATGCCGCCTATATGGAACCGGCTGACTTTGCCGGGTTCGTGGAGGCTGCACATGA
Organism: Lachnospiraceae bacterium; assembly: GCA_017446045.1. Lineage (GTDB taxonomy): Bacteria > Bacillota > Clostridia > Lachnospirales > Lachnospiraceae > Avilachnospira. The sequence continues at coordinate 17,327 of JAFSRP010000008.1, forward strand.
AAAGGGAGTACGCTGCGGACTTAGGCTGCCGCATATCTGGCGGGCAGAGGCAGGACGGTACTTCGCGGCACGCCTGGAAGAGATCAGGAGCGCTGGCTTTGACTGCTGGCTTTTCAGGAACCTTGAGGGCGCACTGTGGTTTGCGGAACAGGGCCTTTTGGACGGAGTTTCTTACAGCTTAGATCATGGGATCTATGTGACCAACAAGGCGGCAGCGGAAGAAATACGGGAGCTTCTTCCCGATGGGGGAGAAGGACTCATCTCCATGACCTGTCCGCTGGAACTGAACGCTGCAGAGCTGAAAGCGCTCATTACCGCCTGCAGCGAGTCCGGTGAAAAAGAGGCGGCTAAGACGTCATTTGAGCTAGTCATTTACGGCAGGGTGCCGATGATGATCAGCGCCCAGTGTCTGCAAAAGACCGCGCGGGAATGCCGGAAAGGCAACGAAACCACCCTTATGCTGGAGGACCGCAAAGGCGCGCTAATGCCGGTCAAGAACAGCTGCCGTTTTTGCTTCAACACGATCTATAATTCAGTGCCCGTCATGCTGTATGATCTTACGGATGATCTGTCCGGGACCGGTGCCGCATCCTGGCGTTATGAGTTTACGACGGAAACGCCGGAAGAAGTTCGCAGGATCCTCCGGGGGGAGCTGCTGCCGGCAGGGGGGTTCACAAGAGGACATTTCCGAAAGAGCGTGCTTTAAGCGATATAACTTCGAATAATGCTATTTATAATAGCAATGAGTCTAAAAATAGTAGATTTATACAATAAATGTTACGATATTAATTAATAATATGTTACATATTTACAATTTTGCCTTGACACAGGTCTGATTTCCACGTATGATGAAATCCCGGACACCAGCAGCAATGCCATCAGGAAGGAGTCGAGATGTTCGTCAGATCCATACGGAGTTACACCAGCGATAAAACGGTCCCGCCGCATTTTTGCGATGTAGCGATCGATGGAAGCAATGTCTTTCTGATCCGCAGGGATCCGGGTTCGGATCATTGCCGGGTGATCGCCTGGGAAGATGTCAAGGATCAGGTCGAGAGGGCGATACGGCAGAGCAGGGCGTTTTCTTAGCCTCGTATTATAATAGTCCCCATGGAGGTCCGGCAGAGGTATCATGAAGAAAAGATCGTTTGGAAATATCTGTATCATACTCGGCATTTTCCTGATCCTCGGAGCCGGCGGGCTGTATATACATAATATTCTCGAAGAGCGCAGGGCGGAGCAGTCAGCCGATCATATCACACTGGAACTGGTGGAGGATCTGAAAGTGATGGCTCCGGAGACAAGACCGGCCGGAGACGCGGCGCAGCAGGATCCGAATGATCAGATGAATGACGCTCCGGATACCGAGATGGATACGGTAGAGATCGACGGACATACATATATCGGGCTGCTTACGATCCCCGCTCTGGATCTGAAGCTTCCCGTCATGTCGGAATGGAGCTACCCGGACCTGCGGATCTCGCCCTGTCGTTACACGGGTACCGTCGGCGACAACGACCTCGTTATTCTCGCGCACAACTATAAACGGCATTTCGGTATGCTGAAGACGCTGGGCGTCGGGGAGGAAGTGGCATTTACCGATGTTCATAGTGTAACGACTGTTTACAAGGTCATGGAGATCGAAGAGATCGAGCCGACCAATGTCGAGAGTATGACGATCAGCGACTTTGATCTTACACTGTTTACCTGCACGTACGGCGGCAACGCCCGCTTTACAGTACGCTGCAGCAGGAAGGAACTGTAAAGAAATCGTTTGGAATAGCAGGGAGCAGAGGACCGGACCGGTCCTCTGTTTCATTATCCGGAATCTGCATGCAATGAGAAGATCCGGTCAGGAGAAGAACTGATAGCCTTTTTTTTCGTTAGGCCTTATAATGTGTATATTATAGCTGCGGTTCCTGTGTATATACGGCAGAAGGCGCAGCGTACCGTCCGCGACGGAGGAGAACGATATTATGGATCATCCCTTTACAGAAAACGGTCTCAAAAGTCAGTATGTCCGAAAATTCGGACCGGAGGCGGATCCGCTCTGGATGGGCAAGGGTGCCCGCCGGCAGGATCTTCCGAAGCCGCAGATCCTGATCGATACGACCTATGGTGACAGCCATCCCGGCAGCAAGCACCTGAACATGGTCGCGGAAGCCGCCAAAAATGCGGTCTATGCGTCGCAGTGCATGCCGTCGGTCTACACGGTCACGGATATATGCGACGGTGTGGCCACCGGTCATCCGGGGATGAATTATTCCCTGATCTCCAGGGAAATGATCGCCGGTATGACAGAGATCCATGCGATGGCATCCGGCTATGACGGGCTGATCACTTCCTCCTCCTGTGATAAGGCTACACCGGGACATCTTATGGCAATCGCAAGACTCAATCTCCCCGCGATCCATATCCCCGGCGGATCCATGGCGCCGGGACCCGGATTCATTTCGGCAGATTCCTGTTATGAGACGAATCTCCGTGTATCCGAAGGAAGCATGACGGCAGAGGAGCAGTTTTATGTGCAGTGCAATGCCTGTCCGAGCTGGGGCGCGTGCCAGTACATGGGGACGGCAAGCACCATGCAGTGTATGGCGGAGGCGCTGGGCCTCGCGCTACCCGGAAGTGCCGTGGCTCCCGCCAATACCAACATTCTCCTGCAGTTCGCGGCGGAAGCGGGTGAGAAGATCGCCGAACTCGTGGCCAGAGACATCCGGCCGCTGGATATCCTGAGCAGGGAGAGCTTTATCAATGCCATCAGGATCCATGCGGCGATCGGCGGATCCACCAATGCTGTGCTGCACCTGCCGGCGGTCGCGAAGGAAGCCGGTATCGAGGTCACGCATGATGATTTCGAGACCTGTACCAGGGATATCCCCCTGTTGACGAAGGTCCTTACCGCAGGCACCTGGCCGACCCAGTATTTCTGGTATGCCGGGGGCATTCCGCGCATCATGCTCGAGCTGAAGGATCATCTGTATCTGGATGTGATGACGGTGACCGGGCATACGCTCCGGGAGAACCTGCAGGCACTGGAGGAGAGCGGATATTTCCGCCGGGCCGACGAAATGATGGCCAATATGCGCATGACGGTGCGCGATATCATCAAATCAGTGAATGAACCTGCCGATGCTGACAGCGGCATTTCGATCCTGAAGGGCAACATTGCCCGCGGCGGTGCGGTGATGAAGCACTGCGCCGTCGATAAATCGATGTATGTATTTACCGGCAGGGCCAGGGTCTTTGATGATGAAGAAAGCGCCGTCGATGCGATCTACCGGGATGTCGTACAGCCCGGTGAAGTTGTCGTGGTACGCTATGTGGGCATCAAAGCCAAAGGTATGCCTGAAATGCTGAAGGCGACCGATGCTATCTGCAACAAGCCCGCGCTGGCGCTGTCCACGGCGATCGTGACGGACGGACGCTTCTCCGGCGCTTCGAGAGGCCCCTGCGTGGGATACCTCCTTCCCGAGGCGGCGGAAGGCGGCGAGATCGGACTGATCGAAGACGGGGACCTGATCGAGATCAATGTATATAAGCGCTCGGTCAGTGTGACCGGCATCCGCGGCAAAGCCTGCAGTCCCGAGGAAGTGGATGCTGCCTTCGCAAAGCGCCGCTCGTCCTGGACACCGAAGAAGTTTGAGCGCCGCGGTGTGCTGCGCTACATTGACCTGATGTGAGGACAGCGATGATCGATAAATCTACAATATCGTACTATGACGCGCATGCGGAGGAGTATGCCGAGAAGACAAAGTATGTCTACATGTTCGATGTCCGCTCCGTGTTTTTGAAATATCTCGATCCCGCAGGCCGGATCCTGGATGCGGGATGCGGCGGTGGACGGGATATGCGGATCTTTATGGAAAACGGCTTTACGGTGGACGGCTTTGATGCTTCTCCGGAGATGTGCCGCGTCGCGTCCGCCTGGACGGGAGAGCCGGTACAGTGCTGCGATTTCGAGTCTTATGTACCCCGATTTACTTACACCGGCATCTGGGCGTGCGCTTCGCTGCTGCATTGCACGGAGGAGGGTTTCTTTGCCTTCTTCCGGCGTTATAAGGAGTTCCTCGGTTCTTCCGGTGTGATCTATTTTTCCATGAAGACCGGCATCGAGGACGGGTATGACGGGGAAGGGCGCTGGTATCTCGGTTTCAACGACCGCAGGCTCCAGCAGATCCTCACGGAGAATCCGGACCTCAGACGGGTGAAGTACTGGAAGACCACAGACAACCTGCACCGCGACCTGACCTGGGCAAATGTCATCCTGCAGAAGGCATTCTGATAAAGGACGGATGGAAAAGAACGGTACATGACAGTCAGTGCAGTATAGATATCGAATTGATTTGGGAGACCTGCCATGCAGTATTACGGAGATGTTTACCGCCCGCCGAGTGAGGCGCGCAGCCTGATCATCCAGGTGACTCTTGGATGCAGCCACAATACCTGTGCGTTTTGCACTATGTATAAGGAAAAACGTTTTTATAACCGCCCGCTGAAGGATGTGCTGGACGACCTCCGGGAGGTCTCATCCAAGTATGCCGCGATGGTGAAACGGATCTTCCTCGCGGACGGTGACGCGCTCATCCGCAAAACGGACGACCTGCTTGTGATCCTGGATGAGATCCAAAAGCTTTATCCGAACTGTGAGCGTGTGACGACCTATGCTTCTCCGGGCAGCCTTCTTGCCAAGAAGGAAGAGGAGTTGAAAACGCTGAAGGAACACGGCCTCACTATGGTCTACCTTGGCCTTGAATCCGGCAGCGACGAGGTACTGAAGCTGATGAGAAAGGGCTTCACCGCGGCACAGATCGTGGAAGGCGGTCTCAAAGCCAAGCGTGCCGGCATGCAGCTTTCCGTCACGGCCATCGCGGGACTCGGCGGGACGAAGCTTACGAAGGAACATGCCGAGGGGACAGCAAAGGCTTTGAGCGCGATGAATCCTGATTTCCTGGGCGTTTTGACGCTGGAGATCCATGAGGGGACGCCGTTGCAGCAGTGGGTCGAGAACGGGAGCTTCGAGCTGCTCGACTCCATGGAGATCCTGCAGGAGACACGTTCACTGGTGGAGCAGATGGACTGTCCCGGCTGCGTTTTCCGTATGAACCATGCATCCAATTATCTGATGCTCGGCGGAACGCTGAATGAAGATAAGGAAGATCTTCTGAAGGAGATCGATGCAGCCATCGCCGGACAGGTGAAGCTGCGCCCCGAGTGGGCAAGGCGGTTCTGATCTGTTCCCGGTCCGGGATTAACATTGATAATGATTTGGGAGGAAATATATGAATATCGTTTGCCTTGATATGGAAGGTGTACTGGTACCGGAGATCTGGATCGCTTTTTCGGAAGCGAGCGGTATCCCGGAACTTCGCAGGACGACCCGTGACGAGCCGGATTACAATAAGCTCATGAACTGGAGGATCGGCATCCTGAAAGAGCACGGGCTGGGACTGAAGGAGATCCAGGACGTCATCGCGACCATCAGACCGCTTCCCGGCGCAAAGGAATTTCTGGACAAGCTCCGGGAGGAGACCCAGGTCGTGATCCTGAGCGATACCTTTGAGCAGTTCGCAAAGCCGCTGATGAGGCAGCTTGGCTGGCCCAGCATCTACTGCAATACGCTCGAGGTCGCCCCGGATGGAGAGATCACCGGATTCAGGATGAGGATCGAGCACTCCAAGCTGTCCACGGTCCGGGCGCTCCAGTCGGTCGGCTTTGACACCATCGCCGCCGGCGACAGCTACAATGATATCGAAATGATCGATGCCAGCAAGGCCGGATTCCTGTTCCGATCCACGGAGAAGATCAAGGCGGACCGTCCTGACCTGCCGGCGTTCGAAGAGTTCGATGAGCTCTATGACGCCATCATGAAAGCACTGTGAGTGAAGAACTGCTGACAATTGAGGAAAGTGAAGCGGGAACAGCTGTCCGCCGGACTGTACGCCGCCGTACGCGGGACGTATTCTACGGTGTGGTCCTTTACCTCTTCATGTTTACGGCCCTGCAGTATGTGCTTTACGCGGAGTATGGCCTGCTGGCAGCCTTGATGGGCGGTGTTCTCCCGGAGGAACCGTCGGATTTCTTTTACGGGGTGATCATCCTCATCAGTACGGCAGCAGCCCTGACCATGGGCTGGCTATACTTTGCGGGAAAGGCGGAGCGGGGCGCGCTGTTTAAGGGACCGGCGGTCACGCGCGAGATCCTGGCGCGCAGAGAGAGGCTGCCGTTTATCAGCCTGCTTGGCTGTATCGGCCTGGTCTTCCTGCTGCAGATCATGTTTTCCTTCGTGATCGAAGCCTTTGAGCTGCTGTTCAACCGATTTGGATATACGCTGCAGTACAGCGAGGCAATGAATGCCGATTACGCGACCAGCTGGACGCTGCTTGTCTATGCGGTGCTGATCGGCCCGCTGGCGGAAGAGATCATGTACCGCGGTTTTCTGATGCGCGGCCTGGAACCGAACGGCAGGGCGTTTGCCCTGGTGACGTCGGCATTTGTTTTCGGCATGATGCACGGCGATTTCCAGCAGACCATGTTCACGATGGCCGTCGGCCTGCTGTTCGCCTATGTTGCCATGCGGTATTCCCTTTGGTACGCGCTGGCACTGCATATATTCAATAACGGTATTCTGGGGGAGCTCTGGGTCTGGATGATCGGCCGGATGACGGACGAGGTCTATGTGATCGTGATCGCGGTCCTGCTGATCCTGAGCGTTATCGGCACTGTCGTATTGTTCCGCCGCCACGGGAAGGAAGCTTTTTCCTGGCTCAGCGAGGATGAAACGAAGCCCGGCGCCTGGAAGAGCCTGATCAATTTCTGGTTTGTCCTCTTCCTGGTATTTTCCGTCACGGAGATCGTTTACAGCATCAGCCCAATGTAGGAAGATAAGGGCCTTTAGCGTGATCCTTCAGAAAAGACAGATATGGCAGAGTATGATACCAAAAAAGAACAGCTGCTGGAAGAGCTGAAGCGTCTCAGCGGACTGGAACTGCAGCTTTCGGAGGAAGCGGCTTCGGACGAGGACCTTCGGGCGCTCCGGCTGCTTTGCGATGCCGCGAGATATTACGGCAGCAGGGAATCGGTCATTTTGCGATGGATCACCGGCGGCCTGAGCGAGGATGCATTCCATGCGCTTGCGGCGCGGCTGCACATCGATATGGAAGAGCCTCTGATCTTCTGCTACATCGAGCTGGACAGCGACGCCGATGCGGAGGTGCTGCAGGTCCTGAGGCAGGCCTTGGCGGACCGCCGCGGGAGAATGGTGCTGCAACTGGGTGAAAAGAGCGTTGCCGTGATCGTGCCTGCGAAGAAGAAAGCCGCGGGAGAGCAGAGAAAGATCGCGGAGAATATATTGAGCATGCTCAACACAGAGCTGATCCGTGCGAGAGTGGCTCTGAGCCGGCCGGTGCAGCACATGGACCGCCTGCCGGAAGCGCTGCGGGAGAGTACGGAAGCGATGCGGATCGGAAGGCGGTATTATCCCGACAGGCTGATCGATGCGGCAGATGCCCTCGGAGAGGGAAGATTGTTCTATACACTGCCGTGTGAGACAGGAGTGGATTATCTCCGGGAGATCCTGTCGGATAAATTCCAGGCAGGGGAGTCCCACGCATTCGAAGGTGACCTGCTGCGCACGGCGGAAGCCTTTCTCGCAAATGACCTTAATATAGCAGAGACCGCGCGTACGCTTCATGTTCATCGGAATACCCTGATCTACCGTCTGGATCAGATCCGCAACGAAACGGGACTGGATATCCGCCGGTTTGAGGACGCGATGCGCTATAGGCTCTGCGCGCTGGTGCTCTGCGGGAGCGGACCCGTATCTTCCTGACAGTTATCGTCCGCAATATCCGTAAAAACCGAAAACGGTCTGAAATATAAATAAAGCTGCATTATTCACCTGACGGACCGATACGTTTAACAGGTATTAATGCAGCTTTTCATTATACGGCGATCAAGAATTATGTAAACTTATTAGTTCGTAATGGTGCAGGTGGTCTCCTTGTCGAAAACATGGATCTTGTTCATATCCAGGGAGAAATGCGCCTCGGAACCGGTGCGGAGTTCGGTCGCGGCACCGGTGCGCGCAGTCATCTGCATTCCTTCGAGATCGAAGTACAGGTAGACCTCGGCGCCCAGGAGCTCATAGAATTTGATGACGCAGGGGATGGTCTTGCCGTCGGCCTTATCAGATTCGCTGGCTTCATGGACATCTTCGGGACGGATGCCGAGCACGACGGTCTTGCCTTGGTAGCCGCCTTCGATCAGCTTTGCGGCTTTATCCCCAGGGACCGGGAAATGGCTGCTCCCGATCTGGAGATCGACATTGCTGCCGTTGACATTGCAGACCGCGTCAAAGAAATTCATCTGCGGGGAACCGATGAAGCCCGCCACGAAAAGGTTGCCCGGTCTGTTGTAGAGGTTGGTCGGAGTATCGATCTGCTGCACGACGCCGTCCTTCATGACGACGATCCTGGTACCGAGCGTCATGGCTTCGGTCTGGTCATGAGTGACGTAAATGATGGTCGCTCCCAGTTTCTGGTGGATCCTGGAGATCTCCAGACGCATCTGGACACGGAGCTTGGCGTCAAGGTTGGAGAGCGGCTCGTCCATCAGGAAGACCTTGGGCTTGCGGACGATGGCGCGGCCCATGGCGACCCTCTGGCGCTGGCCGCCGGAAAGCTCACTGGGTTTGCGGTCCAGATAATCCCCGAGATCAAGGATCCTGGCTGCTTCGAGCACCTTTTCTTCGATCTGTTTTTTCGGGACCTTGCGCAGCTCGAGGCTGAACGCCATGTTCTGGAACACGGTCATATGAGGATAGAGGGCATAGTTCTGGAAGACCATGGCAATGTCCCGGTCCTTTGGCTCAACATCGTTCATGAGTTTTCCGTCGATCAGGAACTCGCCGTCCGTGATCGTCTCGAGGCCTGCGATCATCCGGAGCGTCGTGGATTTGCCGCAGCCGGACGGACCGACAAAGATGATGAACTCCCTGTCATCGACTTCCAGGTTGAAATCGCGGACCGCATGATAACCGTTGGGGTAGACTTTTTCTATATGCTTCAGAGACAGATGTGCCATAATGATCTCCTTTCTGTACGCCTCTATCTTATTGGGTTTTCTTTTTCCGGACAATGTCACAGATGACCAAATTTCATCGTGAACTTCCGGTCAATTGTGATGGCTTTCATCTTGTTTTCCGTCTGTGAACTGTGTATGATGGTGTTGTATTAATATGAATACAGGAGGGGCGGCCGTGGCCGGCAATATCAAAAACAATAAAGCGACGGATGAGACTTTTTATTTCCGTCTTCAGAAGCATCAGGATGAGCTCCGCTGGCTGTATATGGAGCTTTATGGGAACGATTCCATGTACGCGGAGCTGTGCGATAATCTTTACCGTTTTTACACGGAACGCAGCAGCGCTCTTAAAAAAACGGATGCGGCGAGAGAGGCGGATCCGGCATGGTATAAGCGCAACGACCTGCTGGGCATGATGTTTTATATCGAGAACTTCGGCGGTGATCTCAGGGGCGTCGGAAAGCGCCTGGATTACCTGGAAGAATGCAGGGTCAACTACATTCATCTGATGCCGTTCCTGGATACCGTTCCCGGAAGATCCGACGGGGGATATGCCGTGGCGGATTTCCGGAAGGTACGGGAAGATCTCGGGACCATGAAGGATCTGGACAGGCTGACAGCGGCCTGCCATAAGCGCGGTATCTGCGTCTGCATGGATTTCGTAATGAACCACACTTCCGAGGATCATGAATGGGCGAGGCGCGCCCGTGCCGGCGAAGGAGAGTACATGAGCAGGTACTTCTTCTTCGACAACGACACCATCCCCGGTCAGTTTGAACGTACTGTGCCGCAGGTCTTTCCGACCACGGCACCGGGCAATTTCACCTGGGTGGAGGACTGCCGTCATTATGTGATGACGACCTTCTATCCGTATCAGTGGGACCTGAATTACGGCAATCCGCGTGTCTTCAACGAGATGGTCTACAACCTTCTGTATCTGGCCAACCAGGGCATCGACATTTTCCGTCTGGACGCTGTGCCGTATATCTGGAAGGAACTCGGCACCCCCTGCCGCAACCTGCGGCGTGTCCATACCATCGTACGCATGATGCGCATGATCGGCGAGATCGTTTGTCCCTCCATCCTGCTGCTGGGAGAGGTGGTCATGGAGCCTGCGAAGGTGGTGCCGTATTTCGGAAGCGTCGACAAGCCGGAATGCCATATGCTCTACAATGTCACGACCATGGCGACCACCTGGCATACCGCGGCAACGCGTGACACCCGGCTGCTCCGGCGCCAGCTGGACATCGTCGCGGCACTGCCCAAGGAGTATGTGTTCCTCAATTATCTGCGCTGTCACGATGACATCGGCTGGGGACTGGATTATTCCACACTTCGCGGCTACGGACAGGAGGAGATACCGCACAAGAAATACCTCAATGATTATTTCCGGGGTCTTACAAAGGGCAGCCGGAGCAGGGGAGAACTGTACAACGACGACCCCGTGACGATGGACGCGCGTTTTTGCGGCACCACAGCTTCCATGTGCGGCCTGGAAGCGGCAGAAGAGGACGGGGATCCGGCGGCAGTTGATCTGGCGGTGCGTCAGGACCTCATGCTGCATGCCTATATGCTGACACAGTCCGGGATCCCTGTACTGTACAGCGGGGATGAGATCGGCCAGCTCAACGACCGCAGTTACCGGGACGACCCGCTGAAACAGGCGGATTCGAGATATCTCCACCGCGGCGCGATGCGCTGGGACCTGGCGGAGAAACGACATGATGAAAGTACGCCGGAGGGTAAGATCTTCGAGGGACTCGGGCGTCTGGAGGAGATCCGCCGGACGGAGCCTGTTTTCATGAACCGCGCGGAAATGTGGACGGCGGATACCGGCGACAACGCACTGCTCTGCGTCGGACGGTGGTATGAGGGAGAAAAGCTCCTGGCCGTATTCAATTTCTCGGAGCAGGACAAGGTGGCATATCTCCCGGAAAATGACGGTAATTACCGTGACCTTATCACAGGGCAGATCATGACTCCGGCAGCCGTACCGCTCGCAGGCTATGGATTCCGCTGGATGAAAAAGCTCTGAGAACACCTTGCGGATCGGGATGAGGACGCGTCAGGGTGAGAACACGTTTCGGAGCGGCGGGGGAGAAGACCTGCTTCATGGACATGGAGTAAAAGCGGAGGAGAATAATGGAAAAACACTATGACGTCACAGCGCTCGGGGAGCTGCTGATCGATTTTACGGAAAACAGTACGAGCCCGCAGGGGAATCCCCTTTTGGAAGCCAATCCCGGCGGCGCTCCGTGCAATGTACTGGCACTGCTGCAGCGGCTGGGGCATAAGACCGCCTTTATCGGAAAAGTGGGTCAGGATATGTTCGGAGACCAGCTGGAGACCGCGCTCAGGGAGACCGGGATCGATACGGCGGGCCTGATCCGTGACGGGGAGATCCACACGACCCTGGCTTTTGTACATACACTGCCCGGCGGAGACAGGGATTTTTCATTTTACCGGAAGCCCGGCGCGGATATGATGCTGACAAAGGAAGAGATCCCGGAGGCTCTGATACGGAACACACGGATCTTCCACTTCGGCAGCCTTTCCATGACGGATGAACCGTGCAGGTCGGCAACCCGGTATGCAGTGGAACTGGCGCGGAAAGAAGGCGCGGTACTGTCCTTTGACCCCAATCTGCGCGAGCCTCTCTGGGAGAGTCTGGAGACAGCGCGGGAAATGATCGATTATGGCATGCGCCACTGTGATATCCTGAAGATCTCGGACAATGAGGTCCGCTGGTTCACAGGGATCGAAGACCTCAGGGAAGGCGCGCGGCAGCTCCTCAGGGAATACCGGCCGGGACTTCTGCTCCTGACGCTGGGAAAGGAGGGCAGTCTGGCGTTTGCCGGGGACATGGAAGTCTACGCTCCTCCGTTTTTACAGGAGGGGACTATTGAGACCACCGGTGCCGGAGATACTTTCTGCGGCAGTGTCCTCCACTATGTGCTGGAGTACGGGCTGGACCGCCTTACGGGACGTGCCGGCGGCACGAACGAAGGGGAGCCGGATGAAGCTCTGCTTCGTGAAATGCTTTCTTTTGCCAATGCTGCCGCCGCGGTCATCACGACCAGGCGGGGCGCCCTCAGAGTCATGCCGTCCGCGGAAGAGATCTTCCGTGTCATGGACTGAGACAGTATCGAGAAGAAACAGGAACAGGCCGTTCCTGATATACAGACAGGAGAGTACCAAATGGAAAAGAAATGGTGGCAGAGCAGTGTGGTATACCAGATCTATCCCCGCAGTTTCCAGGACAGCAACGGGGACGGCATCGGAGATATTCCGGGCATCACAAAGCGACTTCCCTATATCCGGGAACTCGGCGCGGATGTGATCTGGATCTCACCGCTCTATCAGTCGCCCAATGATGACAACGGTTATGATATCAGCGACTACCGCGCGATCCTGCGGGAGTTCGGCACGATGGAGGACTTTGACAGGATGCTGGAGACGGCACATGAGCTGGGACTGCGCATCGTGATGGATCTGGTCGTCAACCATACTTCCGACGAGCATGCCTGGTTCGTGGAATCCCGGAGCTCCAGGGACAATCCTTACCGGGATTATTATATCTGGCGGGATCCGAAGGACGGGCACGAGCCTTCCAACTGGGGTTCCTGCTTCGGCGGCAGCGCCTGGAAGTATGACGAGGCGACAGAGCAGTATTACCTGCATCTCTTTTCCGTCAAGCAGCCCGATCTGAACTGGGACAATCCCAAAGTACGCGACGCGGTCTTCGACATGATGGACTGGTGGCTCAGGAAGGGGATCGACGGATTCCGTATGGACGTGATCAGCCTGATCTCGAAGGACCAGAGTTTTCCGGACGGTGAGCCGGAATCCTCCGGTTACGCGACATTCAACTGTGCCGCCAACGGACCCAGGGAGCATGAGTACCTGCAGGAAATGAACCGCAGGGTACTGAGCCGGTATGACATCATGACAGTCGGAGAGTGCTCCGGAGTCACACTGGAGGAAGCCAAAAAGTATGCGAACCTGGACGGACGGGAGCTCTCCATGTGCTTCCAGTTCGAGCATATGGGAGTGGATTCGGATCCCGTAGCCGGCAAATGGACAACGAAGAAGCTGGAGCTTCCGAAGCTCAAGGAAGTCCTGACCCGCTGGCAGAACGGCCTTGAGGGGATCGCCTGGAATTCGCTGTTCTGGGACAATCATGACCAGCCGAGGATCGTGTCCCGCTGGGGCTGCGACAGCCCTGAGTACCGGGAGAGAAGCGCAAAGATGCTGGCGACCTGCCTGCATATGATGAAAGGCACCCCCTATATCTACCAGGGCGAAGAGCTCGGCATGACAAATTATCCCTGGGGCAGTCTGGAAGAGTTCAATGATATCGAGACTCTCCAGAACTACCGCCAGCTTGTCGAAAAGGGCATCCTGTCACCGGATGAAGCTTTTGAGGCTGTCTGCGCAAAGAGCCGTGACAATGCCCGTACGCCGATGCAGTGGGATACGACAGAACAGGCCGGTTTTACGACCGGCACTCCCTGGCTGCCGGTCAATCCGAACTACCGTGAGATCAATGCCGCGGAAGCTCTTTCCCGGAAGGATTCCGTTTTTTATTACTATCAGAAGCTGATCGCGCTGCGCAAACAGATGGAACTGATCGTCTACGGCGATTACCGGCTGCTGCTTCCGGAGGATGAGGACCTCTATGCATATACCAGGAACCTCGGTGACGAGCACCTTCTCGTGGTATGCAATTTCTCGGAGAAGGAGCGGAGTCTGCGCCTGCCGGAAACCTTTATAAACGGCTGGGTCCTGATCGCGAACTACGACGCGGCTCCCGGGGAAAGTGTTGTTATCCCTCCCTATGGGGCAATAGCAATATTTAGTAAAAACTGACAATTATCTTGCAATAATCCGCAAATGTTTTATAATAGTTTTGTATGTATTTTTGTACAGACATTTGGATGAAAAGTTTTGCTGCATGACCCGCGCAGACGGATGAAAGGGTGTCTGTACAGTATTAAATAAGAGGAGGTATGTATCTTATGAGAAAATTTGTAGCACTGGGAATGGCGCTTCTGATGACCGCTTCTCTGGCACTGACAGGCTGCGGCTCTTCCGAGCCGGCAACGTCGGGCGGACAGGCATCCGGCAGCACTGAGGCAGCGGCTTCCTCCGGAGGAGCTGCGATCCGTCTCGTCAACAACAAGGTCGAGATCGACGCCGCACTGAAGGATCTTGCTGCAAAGTATAAGGATGAGACCGGCGTGGAAGTTACCATCGAGTCTCTCGGCGGCGGTGTGGATACACAGGCTACCCTGAAGGGATATTATCAGGCAGGCAACATGCCTGACATCTTCGTCATCGAGGGTGACAAGGACTATCCGACCTGGGAAGGCAATCTTGCCGACCTTTCAGGCATGGAGTGGACCAAGGATACCGACAATGGCTATGCCGTTGACGGCGTGATGTACGGTTTCCCGACCACTACCGAGGCGATCGGCCTGGCATACAACAAGTCGATCCTCGATGCCTGCGGTGTGGATCCCGAAAGCATCACTTCCCCGGCAGCGATGAAGGCTGCGTTCGAGGCAGTTGACGCGAAGAAGGATGAGCTCGGACTGACAGCAGTGCTTGGCTACTGCGCAGAGGCTTCCCAGCTTTACTGGTCCACCGGCCAGCATCTGTTCGGTACCTATATCGATGAAGGCCTGGCTCGTGACGACACCACCTACATCGACCTGCTGAAGGACGGCGGCAAGCTGGACGATGCGCGTATCGCAGAGTGGGCTAAGATGGTACAGCTGTTCAATGAGTATTCCGATCCCGACCTTCTGGTCTCCGGAACCTATGACCAGCAGGTCCTGAACTTCACTTCCGGCAAGTATGCATTCGTGACCCAGGGCTCCTGGATCGGCGCCACCATGACCGATGCGGACCACAAGGACGCATATGCAGAGGCAGGCAATTTCGAATGCGGCATGGCTCCGTATGCATTCATCGACGGACAGGACACCATCCTGACCAACACCCCGAACTGGTGGGCAGTCTATAAGGACGGCAACGTTGACGAGGCAAAGAAGTTCCTTGAGTGGTGCGCGACCAACGAAGGCGGCCAGCAGATCCTTGTCGAGCAGTGCGGATTCGTTTCTCCGTACAAGAGCTGCAGCTTTGTTGCATCCGATCCGTTTGCACAGACCATCGTGGACCACACCGCGGCAGGCAAGACCTCCGCATGGCACTGGCTGTCAATGAAGGACGGCATCGGCCAGAACGCGACCGGTGTTGTTTTCCAGGATTTCGCAGCAGGCAACTACACGATCGATGAGTTCGTTGAGACTCTGAAGGAAGTCATCGAGGCTTACTACGCGAGCTGATCAACAGCATAACGGCATAACAGCGGGCGGGGCATTCGCTTCGCCCGCTTTTGCAAAATCAAAAGAAGTATTATATGGAAAGGAGTGTTTCTATGACGGAAAGCAAATCGGGCAACAAGAGTCTTTCCCTCGGGCTGCTGGTGGTCGGTGCAGCGATGATGGGATTTGCGCTGGTGCTCGACGTAGTTGGGATCAGAGTGGGGTACAGGGGACCTCTTCTGATTGCCGGAGCTCTTGCCGTATTGGCAGGACTATACTTTTATCCGACCATCGAACATCACCGTGGGATCATCAATTTCATCTTTTTGTTCCCGCTGCTGTTCACCTTTACCGTCACCGTGATCATTCCGATGGCTCTTGGTATCGGATATTCCTTCACGGACTGGAACGGCGTCAAGGTAAACAATTACGTGGGACTTGCCAATTACACCTCCATGTTTAAGGATCCCGCATTCATATGGTCGATCGTGCTCACCTTCCTGTTCGTGATCGTGAACATGATCCTGGTCAATGTGATCGGCTTCCTGCTGGCGCTCCTTTGCTCATCAAAGATCCGCGGTACGGATTTCTACCGGGCATCCTATTTCCTGCCCAACCTGATCGGCGGCATCGTCCTGGGCTATATCTGGCAGTTCATTTTCAGCAACGTGCTGATCAAGCTGACAGCAAGCGCTTTTGGAATGAGAAATTCCCTGCTTTCTAATTCGAAGACAGCATTTATCGCGATCATTATCGTTTATATCTGGCAGTACGCAGGCTATATCATGCTGATCTATATCACCGGCCTGTCGACAGTCCCGAAGGATGTGCTGGAAGCAGCCTCCATTGACGGAGCGGATGCCAAGACGACCCTGTTTAAGATCAAGATCCCGATGATCGCATCCACGATCACGATCTGTACGTTCCTGACCCTGACATCCGCGTTCAAGCAGTTCGATGTCAACATGGCTTTGACCAATGGTACGGGTTCTGTGAAGTTCCTCGGAAAGACGCTTTCCAACGGTACACAGATGCTCGCGCTGAACATCTACAACACGGCGATCTCAAAGAATAATTACGCGCTTGGTCAGGCGAAGGCAGTCCTGTTCTTCATCATCCTGGCTGCCGTTTCCATTATTCAGGTCCGCATATCCAACAGTAAGGAGGTGGAGATGTAATGAAACTGAGGAAAGGCCCTGCAACGGCACTGATCGTCGTTGCGATCCTTGTGGCTGCATACACTCTGTTCCCCTTCTTCCTGGTGGTCATCAATTCCATGAAGAAGGCCAACGATATCGTGGCCAATCCTGTATCTCTGGCGGGCGCGTCCTTTGCGCAGCTGTCACAGAATATCCAGAACGTTGTCACCAACTCCAACTTCAATTTCTGGGCAGCATTCGGCACATCCGCCATCGTCACGATCATATCCCTCATACTGCTCGCACTGTTCGGCGGTATGGCAGCATGGGTCATCTGCCGCAACAAGACCAAATGGTCAACGGTGATCTACATGACCTTTATCGCGTCCATGATCATTCCGTTCCAGGTCGTCATGCTGGCACTGATCTCTACCTTCCGTGATGTCGGCAACTTTATCGGCATCAAGATGCTGCAGTCGATCCCCGGTATCGTATTCGCGTACCTTGGTTTCGGCGGAGCCATGACGGTATTCATTCTGACCGGTTTCATCAAGGGTATTCCTTATGAGCTGGAAGAGGCAGCGGCTATTGACGGCTGCTCACCCGAAGGAACATTCTTCCGGATCATCTTCCCGCTTCTGAAGCCCGTTATTACTACCGTAACGATCCTGAACGGCATGTGGATCTGGAACGACTACCTGCTTCCGTCCCTGATGCTGGGACAGAACGGTCCGGTCAAGACCCTTCCCGTAGCTGTACAGGCGTTCGTAGGTTCCTATGTAAAGAGATGGGACCTGATCCTTCCGGCTGCATTGCTGGCGATCCTGCCGATGATCATTCTGTTCATCATTGCTCAGAAGCAGATCATCAACGGCATGGTTGAAGGAGCGATCAAGTAATGAGAGAAGCAGGGATCCTTCTGGCGGTCAGTTCTCTGCCGTCACAATATGGGATCGGATGTTTCGACCAGTCGGCTTATGCGTTCGTTGATGCCCTGGCAGAAGCCGGACAGAAGCTCTGGCAGATCCTGCCGCTCGGTCCTACCAGTTACGGGGACTCCCCGTATCAGTCATTTTCCACTTTCGCGGGCAATCCTTACTTTATCAGTCTGGAAGAACTGATCAAAAAGGGATGGCTCACCGGAGAAGAGTGTGAGAAGGCCGGGATGGCACCGGATCCGCGGTACGTGGATTACGGCAGGCTCTATGAAGAGCGGGGCAGACTCCTTCGGACTGCATTCAGCCGCTGCGACATCGCAAAGCTGCCCGCCTATGCTTCCTTTATCCGGGAGCAGGCATACTGGCTCGATGATTACGCGTTATTCATGGCGCTGAAAGACGCGCATGGCGGCCGTACCTGGACTGAGTGGGAGGCACCGCTTCGAATGCGTGAGGAGAGAGCGCTCTCGGAAGCCCGGGAAAAGTACAGTGAGGAAATATCGTTCTATCGTTTCCTGCAGTTTCTTTTCTATGAGCAGTGGGGCAGACTCCTTGACTACGCGCACAGCCGGAGCATTCGTATCATCGGTGACATACCGATCTATGTGGCGATGGACAGCGCGGACGTCTGGTCCGCTCCGGAGCTCTTTCAGCTGGATCCGGAGAGCCGCCTGCCGGTAGAGGTCTCCGGATGCCCGCCCGACGCGTTCGCGCCGGAAGGCCAGATCTGGGGCAACCCGCTTTACGACTGGGAGAGACATGAAGAGACCGGTTTTGGCTGGTGGATCCGCAGGATAAGGCATTGCTTTACGGTCTGTGATATCCTCAGGATCGATCATTTCCGCGGATTTGATGAGTACTTCTCCATTCCCGCTGACGCAAAGACAGCAGGAGAAGGCACCTGGAAGAAAGGTCCCGGCATCCGGCTCTTTGAGAAGGTCACCGCCGGGCTTGGTCCGCAGGAGATCATTGCGGAGGATCTGGGTTATGTCACCGAGACGGTCCGCAAACTTGTCCGGGATACCGGATATGCCGGAATGAAGGTACTGGAGTTCGCCTTTGATTCGAGGGACACGGGACAGGCGGCGGATTATCTTCCGCATAACTATCCGGTCAACTCGGTGGCGTACACCGGGACGCATGACAACGCAACGCTGAAAGAGTGGTTCGGAGAGATCCTGCCCGCGGAGCGGCAGAAAGTATTTGATTATTTCTGCCTGCCGGCATCGGAAGAAGTGCCGGTCACGGCGCTGATCTCGGCAGCACTCCGGAGCGTTTCCCGCATGGCAGTCATTCCGATGCAGGACTGGCTCGGATACGGACATGAGGCCCGGATGAACCGGCCGTCTACCTCCGGAACCAACTGGAGATGGCGAATGCTCCCGGATGAGTTCAGCGAGGAGCTGAAGGGCAGGATCCGCAGGATTTCGCTTCTGTATGACAGGTAAGACACTTTATGGGCTTTTTAACAGATCCCAACGGGATCTTTATGGAACTTCTTCGGAAGATATCGGACATTGTTTTCTGCAATATACTGTTTTGTGTGCTTTGCCTTCCCGTGATCACCGCGGGAGCCGCGATGACGGGACTGGCGGCAGCGATGCAGCTGATTGCGGAGGACAGGGAAGATGAAGGACGATCCGCACTGAAGGAATTCTGGCAGAACTTCAGGACTCACTTCAGGCGGGCGACACTGCTCTGGATCTGCGGCCTCGGAGGCCAGGCATTCCTGTTTCTGTATTTCCACACCGTGAACGGGATGGAAGGCAGTCTCGGACAGTTGTACCGCATCACCTTTTACGCGCTGGTCATGATCTTTTTTGCAGGTTATCAGTACGTATTCCCGATGCAGGCACGCTTCGGACAGGGCGTCAGGAGGACCCTTGTCAATGCCTGGCTGATGGCGGTCGCGGCACTCCCGTGGACGCTCCTGGGATTGCTGATCCCGGCAGCGGCAGTGATACTTACCTTCTTCCTCCGGCCGGAACGCTTCGGCGGCGCGGTCTTTTTCTGGGCGATCATAGGCTTCGGCCTCACAGCCTATCTCCGCTCCCTGGCGTATCTCCGGGCCTTCCGCAGGATAGAGCAGAACAGACAGTGATCAATTTTTTAAAGCAGACAGATATGGAGGGAATATATGGCATCCATTTCATTTAGAGACGTAACCAAACAGTATGAAGGGGCAAAGACCCCTGTCGTTCCAAATCTGAACCTGGAGATCAAGGATAAAGAGTTTATCATCCTGGTCGGCCCCTCCGGATGCGGAAAGTCAACAACGCTCCGTATGATCGCCGGTCTTGAGACGATCACCAGCGGCGATCTGTACATCGGCGATAAGAGAGTCAATGATATCCCGCCGAAGGACCGTGATATTGCCATGGTCTTCCAGAATTACGCGCTGTATCCGCATATGACGGTCTATAAGAACATCGCGTTCGGCCTGACCCTTCGCAAGATGGATCCGGCGGAGATCGACCGCAGAGTTCATGAGGCAGCCAAGATCCTGGACCTCGAGCATCTGCTTGAGAGAAAGCCGAAGGCACTTTCCGGCGGCCAGAGACAGCGTGTGGCACTGGGCCGCGCCATGGTCCGGAACCCTGCGGTTTTCCTGCTTGACGAGCCGCTGTCCAACCTGGACGCGAAGCTTCGTACTTCGATGCGTTCCGAGATCGCCCGTCTGCACCGCAGACTGGATACGACCTTCGTCTATGTAACACACGACCAGACCGAGGCTATGACCATGGGCGACCGCATCGTTGTCATGAAAGACGGTCTGATCCAGCAGTATGACACCCCGCAGGTACTGTACGATTCACCGGACAACCTGTTTGTGGCAGGCTTCATCGGCAGCCCGCAGATGAACTTCATCGATGCTTTGATCGTGGAAAAGGACGGAAAGCTCTATGCAGAGGTCAGAGGCCACAAGACCGACCTCCTGCTGATCCCCGAAAGCAAGGCTGCAGCACTGAAGCCTTATGTCGGAAAGACGGTCATCATGGGCGTCCGTCCGGAGCACTTTATGCCTGTTGCCAATCTTACAGAGGACAACGCGCTGCATGTAAAGGTGGACTTCAAGGAGCTTCTCGGCGCGGAGTACAATCTGTACGTT
The DNA here is from genome assembly GCA_017446045.1 of Lachnospiraceae bacterium. Classification (GTDB taxonomy): domain Bacteria; phylum Bacillota; class Clostridia; order Lachnospirales; family Lachnospiraceae; genus Avilachnospira. The sequence goes on from JAFSRP010000008.1 coordinate 37,926, forward strand.
TATATCGGCGAGGAGAAGGTCATCGTCAAGATGCCGTCTCATGAGCCGCTTCCGGAAGATGAAGAGATCGCGATCCCGGTCAATCTGCGTCTGATGCACTTCTTTGACAAGGAGACAGAGAAGGCGATCTGCCACTGATACGGTACGAGAACCACTGCATCTTTTGAATGAAAACCAACGGAGCATCCCGGCAGATCTGCCGGGATGTTTCTGCCGACACTGAATCGGACCAGACAGCACGAAAAGGAGACATTAGATGGCGGAAGATTATAAAAAAGCAAAAAGAATGGGAGATATTTCCTCGAGAAATGCTGTCCTGGCGGGACGGTCCCCTGCTCTGCCCGCACTGGATGAGATCCTTGGAGATGATGACAGCCGCAATCCGATCTTCGTGGGTACGATGGAGATCCCTCTCAGCCAGGTAAAAGGTACCCGTACAAGCGGAAGAAAGACTGCATTTGCGCCGGATTTCATGCCCGTGGTTGACCCGAATTCAGAGTTTGCCGAAAAATGGAGTTCTCTGCTTGCATCCCAGATGGAGGAAGGTATCCGCGATCCGATCCTGGTCTACGAGTATATGCGTGAATTCTATGTGCAGGAAGGGAACAAGCGTGTGTCTGTCTCGAAATATGTAGGCGCGGCTACCATCCTGGCAGAAGTCTGGCGGATCGTTCCGAAGCATGCGGATGACCCCGAGCATCGTCAGTATGAAGAATTTCTGCGCTTTTTCGAGGTCGCGCCGGTCTACGAGATCGCCTTTTCGAAAGAGGGGAGCTACCGGAAGCTTGCCGATATTCTGGGACAGGATCTGGAGCACGCCTGGACGGCTGATACGATCCGTGACCTGAAATATATGTATTCCATGTTCTCCAGAGTGTTTTATTCCAGAGGCGGATGGAACCTGCATCTTACCTGCGGGGATGCCTTTCTGATCTATCTGTCGATCTACGGAAAGGACAGTCTTCTCTCCAAGACACCTGCACAGATCGACCGGAGACTCGAGAAAGCCTGGAATGAGATCGTTCTGGCGGATCACGGGGATGAGATCGATGTAGTGGAGCATCCGGAAGAACAGGATCAGTCTTTTCTATCCATTCTTCTTAAGAACCCGGGATATACGGCTGAACATCCTCTTCGTACCGCTTTCATTTATGATTCCACACCCGAAAAGTCCCGTTGGTGTTACGGACACGAGACAGGAAGGACAGAACTGGAAGAACGGTTCCAGGGTGCTGTAAGTACGCGCAGATTTGATGACTGCCGCTCGGATGAAGAGATCCGCCGGGCAATAGACGAAGCGGTTGCAGACGGATGTTCGATCATTTTCACGACGGCTTCCAACCAGATGAATGAGACGCTCCGCAGCGCCATTCATTTCCCGGAAGTCCGGTTTATGAACTGTTCCGTCAACCTTTCCCATAAGGCGGTGCAGACCTACTATGTGCGCATGTACAGCGCCAAGTTCCTGATGGGCGCGCTGGCAGCCAGTCTGGCGGATAATCACAGGATCGGCTATCGGGCAGCGTACCCGATCTTCGGAGCGCTGGCTGACATCAACGCTTTTGCGATCGGAGCCGCGCTGATCGATCCGAAAGCAAGCGTGTACCTGAGCTGGGCTTCCACCAGTGACAGTGAATGGAACACCGCGCTGGAAGATAATGAGATCCGGATCGTTTCGGGGCCGGATATCAGCCGTCCGGATACCAATTCCCGTGAGTATGGTATCTATGAGCGGAAAGAAAACGGTGAGATACGAAACCTAGCGGCTCCGATCCTGAACTGGGGACTGTACTATGACCTGATACTGCGTCCGTCAGTGGAGGGACAGCCCATCCGAAAGACAGAAAGAGCAGACCGTGCGATCAACTACTGGTGGGGCATGTCTGCCGGTGTGGTCGATATCAGACTTTCAGATGAGCTGGACTATTATTCCCGGAAATTGATGAACGCCATGCGGAACAGTCTGATCCTCGGCAAGCTCAATCCCTTTGACGGAGAGCTGCACAGCACCGAAGGCATCGTGAAAGAAGCAGGTACGCCCCGGCTTGCGAACGAAGAGATCATCCGGATGAACTGGCTGAATGACAATGTGATCGGCCGCATACCGCAGCGTGATGAGCTTCCGGAGAGTGTATGGGACAAGATCGAGGTAAGCGGTGTATGAGGATCCTGACGATCGCGGACGAGGAGAGCAAGGCTCTTTGGGATCATTTTCGTCCCGGCACGCTGAAAGGGGTGGACCTGATCCTTTCCTGCGGGGATCTGGATCCGGATTACCTGCAGTTTCTGGTCACTATGGCGAATTGTCCGCTCCTGTATGTGCGGGGCAACCATGATGAGATCTATGACCGCAGACCGCCTCTCGGATGTACTTCCGTGGAAGACCGGATCTACCGCTGCAACGGTCTGCGGATCCTTGGGCTGGGCGGCTCGATGCGCTACAGGGAAGGCGGCATCATGTATTCGGAGAGGGAGATGCGTGCCCGAATCCGGAAACTGTGGCTGCAGCTCAGGATATACGGGGGCTTTGATATACTGCTGACACATGCGCCCGCCAGGGGCATCGGCGACAGGGAGGATCTGCCGCATCAGGGTTTTGAGTGCTTTAATACACTGATGGAGAAGTGGAAGCCGGCTTATATGATCCATGGGCATATCCACCGGCAGTATGGCGGTTTCCACAGGATCATCGAGCATCCCTGCGGAACGAAAGTGATCAATGCCTGCGAGCGGTATGATTTTGAGTTCTGATCGGAAGCGGCAGCTTGATTGAAATCCTTCCATCTTTGCATAGATGGGTACATTTCCTTCTGTTTTTTTGCAGGCATATATATTATACTGATATTGTAATAGTCATGGCAGTATTCAAGGAGGGTTTATGTTTAAGATCGCGCACAGAAAAGCACTGAAGCCGACGGTGATCTCCATCGATGTCGAGGCGCCGCTGGTAGCGAAGAAAGCCAAACCCGGTCAGTTTATCATTCTCAGAGTGGATGATGAGGGAGAGCGTATCCCGCTGACCGTGGCAGGATGCAATAAAGAGGAAGGCACCGTGCGGGTGATCTTCCATGTGGCGGGTGCTACCACCAAGAAGCTGAAGTATGTCCCCGAGGGCGGTTATATCGCGGATTTTGTCGGCCCGTTGGGCAATCCGACGGAGATGGAAGGCATGAAGAGAGTGTGCGTGGTCGGCGGCGGCATCGGCTGTGCCATCGCCATGCCGATCGCTACGGCATTCCATGAGGCCGGCTGCGAGGTGACGACGATCATCGGCTTCCGCAACAAAGACCTGGTCATCCTGGAGGATGAGTTCCGCGCGGCATCCGATAATCTTATCATCATGTCAGATGACGGCAGCTATGGCAGAGAAGGTAATGTCACGGTGCCGTTGAAGGAGATGCTTGCGGCAGGCGAGAGATTTGACACGGTCATCGTCTTCGGACCGCTGATCATGATGAAGTTTACGACCCTTACGTGCAAGGAGTTCGGCCAGCCCTGTACCGTATCCATGTGCCCGATCATGATCGATGGCACCGGCATGTGCGGCGGCTGCCGCCTGACCCTGCATAAGGACGGCAAGGATGTAACGGCATTCGCGTGTGTAGACGGGCCGGACTTTAACGGTTATGAAGTCGATTTTGATGCGGCTATCCTGAGAAGCCAGACGTATGCGCCGTTTGAACGTCATGCGTATGAGGAGGCCTGCAACCTCTTTAAGGCTGCAGATGAGGCCGAAGCGGCAGCGCTTGCGGCCGCAAAGGCGTAAGGAAGGCAAAAGGAGGAAAAACAATGGCACTGGATCCGAAAAAACATGAAATGCCTTCCCAGGCACCGGAAGTAAGAGCACATAATTTTAATGAGGTCGCGCTCGGCTATACTGCGGAGATCGCAGTGGCAGAGGCACAGCGCTGTCTGGAATGCAGGAACAGGCCATGCGTATCCGCGTGTCCCGTAAATATCAGCATTCCCGAGTTTATCCATGAGATCAAGAACGGAGAGTTTGAAAAGGCGTACCAGGTGATCTACGGATCTTCTTCTCTGCCGGCAGTCTGCGGACGTGTCTGTCCCCAGGAGACGCAGTGTGAGTCGAAGTGTACGATGGGCGTGAAGTTTGAGCCGGTAGGCATCGGGCGTCTGGAGCGCTTTGTTGCCGACTGGCATAACGAGCATACCTGCGAGAACCCGATCAAACCGGCGCCCAAGGGACATAAGGTCGCGGTCGTGGGTTCCGGTCCTTCCGGTCTTACCTGTGCCGGTGATCTGGCAAAGAAGGGGTATGATGTCACCGTGTTTGAAGCCCTGCATGCGGCAGGCGGTGTGCTGGTCTACGGCATCCCTGAGTTCCGTCTTCCCAAGGCGATCGTCGCCAAGGAAGTCGAGACTCTGAAGCAGTGGGGCGTCGAGGTCCGTACAGATGTCGTCATCGGAAAGACCCTCACCATCGATGAGGTCTTCGAGATGGGATACGAAGCCGTATTTATCGGCTCCGGCGCAGGCCTTCCGAACTTCATGCATATCCCGGGCGAGTCGCTCAAGACAGTATACTCCGCGAACGAGTTCCTGACCCGTTCCAACCTGATGAAAGCCTACAAGGATGATCCGACCACCCCGATCATGAAGGGCGGCAACGTGGCGGTCGTGGGCGGCGGCAACGTCGCCATGGACGCCGCGCGTACGGCACTGCGCCTTGGTGCGGACAATGTCTACATTATTTACCGCAGGTCCATGGAAGAGCTTCCCGCGAGAGCGGAAGAAGTCGAGCATGCAGTGGAAGAGGGCATCCAGTTCAAGCTCCTGATGAATCCGGTCGAGATCCTTGGCTACAACAACCCGGATGACAGGCGGGATCCGAAGAACGGCAACGTTACCGCGATCCGCTGCATCAAGATGGAACTGGGAGAGCCGGATGCGAAGGGCAGGAGACGTCCGGTCGCGATCCCGGGATCCGAGTTCGACATCCCGGTCGATACGGTCGTCATAGCGATCGGAACCAGCCCGAACCCGCTGATCAAGAGCACGACAAAGGGACTGGAGGTCAATGACCATGGCGGCATCATCGTCAACGAGGACGGACTCACTTCCCGTGAAGGCGTCTACGCGGGCGGTGACGCGGTCACCGGCGCGGCGACGGTCATCTCTGCCATGGGCGCGGGCAAGACGGCAGCGGCAGCCATCGATGAGTATCTGAGTAAGAAATAAAGATATAGGACCAGAAAACTGATCCGAACAAAAAGGACTGCAGATCGCAGTCCTTTTTTGCGGGCGCACCGTAAAGCGCGTTTTGTCTATAATTCTGTTTTGTCCGTTTGCAAGGCAATCGGTGCTTACTTAAGCACAGGCAGTGCATGCCAGATATCGCGCGCATAGTCGCGGATACTGCGGTCAGCCGCAAAGCGGGCAGCCTTGGCGATGTTGTCGACAGACATGGTGTACCAGCGCTTCGGATCATCATAAGCCTTCTGGATCTCTTCATGGACACGGCAGTAGTCGCCGAAGTCCAGAAGACACATATACGGGTCAGCAATGCTGTAGGACGGCTGCAGCAGGTAATTGCGCAGCACATTGAAGTCCTTGCCCGCAAAGCCGCGTCCGAGACGGTCGACCGCCCGCTTGAGATCCTGGTTGTTCTCATAGTAATGAGCGGCATGATATCCTTTGAGATTGGCACGTACTTCCTCTTCACGCTGGCCGAAGATAAAGATGCTCTTCGGGCCGACAGCTTCGTAGATCTCCACGTTGGCTCCGTCCATGGTGCCGATGGTGATGGCGCCGTTGATCATCATCTTCATATTGCCGGTTCCGCTTGCCTCCTTGCCGGCCAGGGAGATCTGCTCGGAGATCTCGGTCGCAGGCATGAGGTCCTCAGCCATAGATACGCTGTAGTCCTCCAGGAAGACGACCTTCAGCTTTTCGGCGATCTTCGGATTGCGTTCGATCTCTTCACTGATCTTGCAGATGAGAGAGATCGTATGCTTTGCCAGGAAATAGCTCGGCGCAGCCTTGGCGGCGAAGAGATAGGTCTCCGGCTTCATATCCATATCCGGATCGTCAAGAAGGTTGTTGTAGCGGACGATGATACGAAGCGCGTTCAGCAGCTGACGCTTGTACTCATGCATACGCTTCGCCTGTACGATGAACAGGGAATCCGGATCAACCTTGATACCCTGCGCTTTCAGGATGCGCTTTGCCATACGCTCTTTATTCTCGCGCTTGATCTGGGCGAGTTGCTGGTGTACGGAGGCATCGTGGCGGAAGCGGTCAAAGTCTTCGAGACGTTCCGCGTTGCGGCGGTAGTCCGGTCCGATACAGCTGTCGATCAGCTCGGCCAGCTTCGGGTTGGACTGACAGAGCCAGCGGCGGTACGCGATACCGTTCGTAACATTTGTGAACTTGTCGGGCGTGGCAAGGAAGAAATCATGGAAGAGATCATCCTTGAGGAGCTGGCTGTGCAGCGCGGAAACGCCATTGACACGGTGAGAGCCGATGACGGAAAGATTGGCCATGCGCACCTGCTCATTGCCGAGGATGGACATGTAATCGATCTTGCCCCAGTCACCCGGGAATTTCTGCTCCATCTCGGCGCGGAAACGGCGGTTGATCTCCTGGAGGATCGAATAAACACGCGGCATCATGGAACGAACAAGGCTGGCATTCCACTTTTCAAGGGCTTCCGCAAGAACGGTATGGTTGGTGTAGGATACGGTGTTGATGACACGCTCCCATGCATAGTCCCAGGTGCAGCCGTAATCGTCCATGAAGATCCTCATCAGCTCCGGAATACAGAGTGCGGGATGGGTATCGTTGATATGGATGACAGTATACTTATGGAAGTCATCCAGAGAACCATGCAGTCTGAGCTGGTTGCGGACGATATTCTGACAGGAAGCAGAGACCATGAAATACTGCTGCTTCAGTCTGAGCTCCTTGCCTTCCTCGATGTTGTCGGCGGGGTACAGGACCTTGGTGATCAGTTCGGCGCGGTTGGTCGCCTGGGCGGCGCGTGTGAAATCGCCGCTGTTGAAGAGCTGCATGTCAAATCCTTCGGAGTTCTGTGCCTTCCAGAGACGAAGCTTGTTGACAGCCTTGGTGTTGGCACCGGAAATATAGAGGTCATAGGGAACCGCTTCCACGACTTGCGGATTATGGACCTCATAATGCAGCCCGTCCTCAGCCCACCATTCGTTGTATTCACCGTAGAAATTGACCTTGAAAACGTCCTCATGGCGCTGATTGAGCCATACACGGCCGCCTGGCAGCCAGTTGTCGGGCATTTCGACCTGCCAGCCGTCGACGATCTTCTGTTTGAAAAGGCCGTACTCATAGCAGAGGGAATAGCCGGTGGCATCATAGCCGCAAGTGGTCAGCGCATCCAGGAAGCAGGCTGCAAGACGGCCGAGGCCGCCGTTGCCGAGTCCCGCATCGGGCTCAGCCGCAAACAGGTCTTCCATGGCAACGCCGCGCTCCTTCATGATGGAAGCGACCAGCTCTGTCTGACCGAGGTTGTAGAGGTTGTTCTTCAGGGACTGGCCCATGAGGAACTCCATGCAGATATAGCAGATCTTTTTGCGGTGCAGGTTTTTCTTTTCGACTTCGAACCGCTCCTTATTGTAGGCGGTACGCATGGTGCCGAGCTCGCGGTCGACCAGTGTGGCGATCGCCTGATACAGGTCGGAGATTTCGGCATGTTCAAAATCAGTATGCAGGGTATGGGTCAGATAGGTGTCCAGTTCTCTGCGGAATACGATCGGATCAAAAAGGGTAGCGGGTTCTTCAGCCACAGGTGCGGCTTTTTTTTCTGCAGGCTTTGCAGCGGCTGTTTTGGGGGCTGCCTTTTTTACGGCAGACTTTGCTTCGGTTTTCTTAGCAGAGGCGGTTTTGGTTTTGGCCGCAGCTGCCTTTTTGGTGCCTGTCTTGGAGGCGGACGCCTTTTTAGCGGCGGTCTTGGTTTCGTCTGTTGTCTTCTTAACTGCCAATGATTTGTCCTTCTTTCATTTATTCAATAAACGCCGGTGCTGTGTGTATAACTTACGGCGCGATGCTGATATGGTTACGCTTCTTCGGGCTGTACCAGGCTTTCATAGACTCCGCGATACTCCCTGGCGGAAACATTCCAGCTGAAATCTTCCCGCATATCATGGATCATCAGCTTCTTCCAGTTGTCGTGATCGGCATAATGGTCGACGGCACGCAGAATGGCATCCTGCAATCCCTCCGGTCCGTATGCGTCAAAGGTGAAGCCGTTGCCCTCGCCCAGTGAGCAGTCAGTGATGGAGTCCTTAAGTCCGCCGGTCGCACGCACGACAGGAACAGAAGCATAGCGGCAGCCGATCATCTGTGTCAGGCCGCAGGGCTCGCTCCGTGAGGGGACCAGAAGGATGTCAGAGCCGGCATAGATCTGGTGGGAGAGGGGAATATTGAACATGATCAGGCTGCGTACACGATCCGGGTGGCGTGTCTCCAGTCCGCGGAACCAGTTCTCATAAAGAGGATTGCCGGTTCCGAGCAGCACAAACTGCACATCGCGGGCTTCCAGGATGCTGTCCAGTACCTGCTGGAGGATGTCCACGCCTTTGGCCGAGACCAGGCGGGAGATCATCGCGATCAGGGGCACTTCCCGCTCCGGGAGTCCGAGATACTGCTGCAGGTCTTTTTTGCACTCCTTCTTGCCGTCGGGCTCTGCCGCGGAGTAGGATGCTGCGGTGTACGGATCGTGAGCCGGGTCATAATCTTTGGTATTGATACCGTTCAGGATGCCCTTCATTTTGCCTTCGTTCCGGCGGACGATGGAGTCCAGACCGAAAGCGTTGGCCGGATCCTTCAGCTCTTCGGCGTAGGTGGGGCTGACAGTGCTGAAAATGTTGGCGCACTCGATGCCGCCCTTCATCAGGTTGATGCCGCCGTTGAACTCGACGAGGCGGACCTCTTCTGCAGGAAGTCCGAGTACGTCGTCATTGAAGGAATAAGCATAACTTCCCTGATATTCGATGTTGTGGACCGTAAAGACGGTCTTGATGCCGGGCAGGTGATAGAACGCGGTCTGCCATACCGGGACCAGCGCGCTCTGCCAGTCATTGGCATGGAGGATCTGCGGCTCGAATCCGAGCATCGGAAGTGCCGCAAAAACAGCCTTCGAGAAGAACGCAAAGCGCTCTCCGTCATCGAAGTACCCGTACAGGTTCTCCCGGCTGAAATAATACTCGTTGTCGATGAAGTAATAGGTCACACCGTCATGGTGCAGCTCGTAGAGCCCCATATACTGCTGGCGCCAGGTCACCGCGACCTGCGTGTATCCCAGGAACTTCATCTCACTGCGGTATTTTTCGGGTACCCGGGAATAGAGCGGCATGATCACGCGGCAGTCAAAGCGGCTGTGCGGATCCTTAGCGGAAGGGCGGAGCCTGTTGAGAGCGCCCGGCAGAGAACCGGCCACTTCTCCAAGCCCGCCGGAATGCGCGAAGGGGGTGCATTCCGGAGTAATATACAAAACACGAATCTTATCGCTGATCTGTTTTTCTTCTGTCGTCATGACGATTCCCCCTTATTCATTGTAAAGTCTGCAGACTGCTTAGAGCGGAACAGTGACAGTCCGGACATCATCACACAAAAATACAGAGTAAATATACCACAAAAGAGAGCTCCCGTCCACGCAAAACAGCTTATCCACTTCATAAAAATGACAAACACAGACGGTGTTATTCCTGTTGTTTTTGTACATATTTATGCTCTTGGACATTGAAAAATACAAAAAACTGGGGTATATTTACTTTGAGAATATCTTTTTACCGGAGGTGAGTATGGCTGAGAAAAGACCACGTAAGAAAAAGGAACCTGATATCGCGGAGCATAAGTATCTCTTTCATCATGGAAAGAACTACCGCAGCTATGAGTTATTCGGCGCGCACAGGATCGGACCTGATGAAGAAGACGGCTATCGTTTTCGTGTTTGGGCGCCCCGGGCAGTGGCCGTTTCACTGATCGGAGAGTTCAACGGCTGGAGTGAAACACCGATGTCCGAGCTCCCGGACGATGACAGCATCTATGAAGTCTGCATTCCGGAAGCCAGAGAGGGACAGCTTTATAAGTATGTCATCCGGACCGATAACGGGCAGACCCTATATAAAGCCGATCCTTATGCATTCTATTCTGAGGATCCCGAGACGACGTGGAGCCAGAGAGCTTCCATGATCTGGGATCTCGGCAAGCCCTTCGCATGGAAGGATCAGGACTGGGAGAAGGAAAAGCGCAGAAAGAACCCGTACACCTCCCCGATGAACATCTACGAGGTCCATGCCGGTTCCTGGCGCCGTCATGAAGACGGGACCCGCCTCGACTTCAAAGAACTGGCGGATAAGCTCATCCCTTATGTCAAGAGGATGGGATACACACATGTCGAGCTTCTTCCGGTCATGGAGCATCCCTATGATGGATCGTGGGGTTACCAGATCACCGGTTATTACAGCATTTTCGCCCGGTACGGGGATCCGGACAGCTTCCGGTATTTCATCAACAAGGCACATCAGAACGGCATCGGCGTGATCCTTGACTGGGTGCCGGCACATTTCCCGAAGGACGCCTACGGGCTTGTTGAGTTCGACGGACATCCGCTCTATGAGTATACGGACCCGCTCAAGATGGAACACAAGGGCTGGGGTACCCGCGCGTTTGATTTCGGACGCCCGGAAATCATCAGCTTCCTCGTTTCCAACGCATTTTTCTACTGCGAGCAGTATCATGCGGACGGTCTCAGGGTGGATGCGGTCGCAGCCATGCTGTATCTGAACTATGACAGGCCGGACGGCGAGTGGACGCCCAACGATGAAGGCGGTACCGAGAACAAGGAGACCATCGCTTTCCTGCAGCGCCTGAATCAGGATGTGCAGACAGGTTTCCCGGGCACGATGATCATTGCCGAAGAGTCCACTGCCTGGCCGAATGTCACCCGTCCGCCGGAGATCGGAGGCCTGGGATTCAACTTCAAGTGGAATATGGGCTGGATGAACGATACGATCTCGTATTTCAGCACCGATCCGTATTTCCGCAAGGGGATCCATAACCGCCTGACCTTCTCCATGACCTATGCGTACAGTGAGAACTACATCATGCCGGTATCCCACGACGAAGTCGTGCATGGCAAATGCTCCCTGATCAACAAGATGCCCGGCGAGTATGAAGAGAAGTTCGCGGGATTGAAGAGCTTCCTGGTCTATATGGCGACGCATCCCGGAAAGATGCTGACTTTCATGGGCACGGAGTTCGCGCAGTTCATCGAGTGGGATGAGAAGCGGGAGCTTGACTGGGTGCTCCTGGAGTATGAAAAGCATGCCAAGGTGCACGAGTTCGTCCGTGAGCTGAACCATTATTATCTGGAGACCCCCGCTCTTTGGACAAGGGATGATTCCTTTGACGGGTTCCGCTGGATCGACGCGGACAACAGCAAGGACAATGTTTTCACCTATTATCGGACGGCAGGCGGACCGGAGAAGGATGTGGTGCTGGTGGCGCTCAACCTTTCCGGCAGGGACTTCCCGGAGTTTGATATCGGTGTGCCGGCAGCGGAGCAGTATGCCGTTGCTATTGATACGGATCTTAAGCGCGCGGGAGGAACCGGTTCCCGGCGCAAGAGAGTATATAAAGTCACAAAGGGTGCCTGCAACGGCTACGAACAGCACATTACGATACCGCTGCCGAAGCTGTCTGCGATCATCCTTGAAAAGAGGGGAAAGAAAGAGGTAAGAGCATGATTAACAGGAAAAAATGCATTGCAATGCTCCTTGCCGGCGGCCAGGGAAGCCGACTGGCACCGCTGACAAACGATACCGCCAAGCCTGTGGTTCCGTTTGGCGCGCGGTACAGGATCATTGATTTCCCGTTGGCAAACTGCGTCAACTCCGGGATCGATACGGTCGGCGTACTGACCCAGTACCAGCCGCTGGAGCTGAACGACTACCTTGGCATCGGTTCTCCCTGGGACCTCGACCTGCGCTACGGCGGACTGCACGTCCTGCCGCCTTATCAGGCAGCAAAGGGCAGCGACTGGTTCAAGGGCACGGCCAACGCCATTTATCAGAACATTCGCTTCATCAAACAGTATAATCCCGAATATGTGCTGATCCTTTCCGGTGACCATATTTATAAGATGGATTACTCCATCATGCTTGAGGAGCATATCAAGAACAAAGCCGACTGCACACTGGCGGTCATCGATGTTCCGCTGGAGGATGCGTCCCGTTTCGGCATCATGTTTACCGATAAGGACGGACGAGTGACCGAGTTTGAGGAAAAGCCGAAGCATCCGAAGAGCACGCAGGCATCCATGGGCGTCTATATTTTCAGCACCGATGCGCTGATCCGCTATCTGGAAGAGGATGAGGCGGATCCCGATTCACAGAATGACTTTGGTCATAACATCATCCCCAAAATGCTGGCTGACAATTGCCGCCTGTTCACGTATCTATTCACAGGCTACTGGAGAGACGTAGGTACGCTGAATTCCTACTGGGCATCCAACATGGATGCGCTCGGCGATATGCCGACACTGTGGCTGAATGACCCCGATTGGAGGATCTACTATCGCCATTCCTTCAACCATCCGCAGTATATGGGTGAGCATGCAGACGTAACGCACTCGATATGCGGTGACGGCAACGAGATCGATGGCAAGATCGAGAAATCGGTCATCTTCAACAATATCATTGTCGAAGAAGGGGCGGAGATCAAGGACAGCATCATCATCAGCGGCTGCACGATCAAGAAAGGCGCGAAGATCGAATACGCGATCCTTGACGGCGGTGTTACCGTAGAGGAAGGTGCTGTGATCGGCGGACCTGCGGAAGGCGGCACACTTGCCGTGATCGGCAGGGATGTACACATCGGTAAGGGCGCGGTCGTAAAACCGGGCGAGTCCGTGACCGAAGACAGAGAGGGGGTCTGATTATGAACGCACTCGGATTGATTTTTGCGGATTCCTATGATGGCGCGCTGGATAAACTGACAGAAAAGCGCACCCTGGCAGCGGTCCCCTTCGGCGCACGTTACCGTGTGGTGGATTTCCTGCTCTCCAATATGGTCAATGCCGGCATCCATGATATCGGTATTACCACGACCGGTAAGTATGACAGCCTGATGCATCATCTGCGTTCCGGCGCTCCCTGGGATCTGGACCGCAAACGTTCCAGACTGGCCTTCCTTCCGCCGTATACTTCCTATAACGGCGGCGGCATTCCGGAGAACCGCCTGGAGGCGATCCAGAACAATCTTCAGTATCTCAAAAGCCTTCCGCACAAATATGTGCTGATGAGCGGATGCAATTATGTTGCAAACATTGACTTTGAGAAGGCATTCGAGTATCATATCGCAAGCGGCGCCCGGATCACGGCGCTTTACACGAAAACAGATCTTCACCGCCAGCAGGAACTGGAGGTCATGGAGTATACGATCGAGGAAGACGGCCGGATCAGCGGACACAAGAACGCTGAGCTCGGAGACGAGATCCGTCCGCTGTCCATCAATACCTATATCATGGAGCGTGAAGACCTGATCGAGATCGCCGAGCGCTCCAGGCGCCAGGGCAAGCACAGCTTCCGGCATGAGATTCTGTTCCCGATGATCGATGCGGGAGAAAAGGTCATGAGCTATGAGATCCCGGCACCGGTCCTGTTCATGGAAGATCTGTCCACGTACCTCAGACACAGCCTGAAACTTCTGAAGGCTGATGTGCGCGACGCCCTTTTCCATGTGGACGGACGTCCGATCCTGACCAACGTCAAGGACAGCGCACCGGCTCGTTACGGTGATAATGCCAAGGTGACCAATTCCCTGATCGCAGACGGAACGGTGATCGAGGGCGAGGTACGCAATTCCATCATATTCCGCGGCGTGCGTGTGGGCCGGGATACAGTAGTGGAAAACAGCGTGATCATGACAGATGTTACGATCGGCGACGGTGTACGCCTGAACTACGCGGTCATCGATAAGGATGCTATCATCCAGGATTGCCGGAGCCTTTCCGGATATATCACACATCCGTTCTATATGGGTGTAAATGAAGTCATTTAAGCGAATGGCCATTGCGGATGACGAAAGCTGCGGAGCAGCGGAGTCATCCGAAACTTCTGAACAATAATAATATTTGTAGAGGAAACCCTTTTGTGAACAGTATTCAGGCAGTTTTTGATTCCAGAGACAAAAGATATAAAAACCCCGTAGGGGCAGTCAGGAGTGGCAGCAGGATCTCGCTGTCACTCCTGATTCCGTCAACTGTTCAGGTGGTAAAAGCCAGTGCCGTTGTCAGTGATGATCGCGGCGGTCCGCAAGTCCACTATCTGATGGTAGAAGAAAAGCCGCCTGTGACCGCAACCAGCGATTACCGGGTCTATACCGCTTTCATGACCCTGCATGAGAGAGGGCTGTATTGGTATCATTTCGAAGTACAGACAGATCTGGGCTTCCATGTGATCAGCCGGCAGAAAACGGATAACACGGCAGCGGAACTGGATGATCTGGTACCGTGGCAGCAGACGGTCTATGACATGCAGTACGAGGAGCCGGAGTGGATCAATGGCGGAGTTTATTACCAGATCTTCGTTGACCGGTTCTATCATACAGGAAAGGACGTGGAACTGCCGGGCAAGAAGCTCCGTTCTGATTGGGGCGGATGTCCTGAATGGCAGCCGGTAAACGGCAGGATCCTGAACAACGATTTCTTTGGCGGGAATCTCAGGGGGATCATGGAGAAGCTCCCTTATCTTGATGAGCTGGGTGTGACCTGTCTGTACCTGAGCCCGATCTTTGAAGCGCCTTCCAATCATAAATATGATACGGGCGATTATTTCAAAGTCGATCCGATGTTCGGAACAGAGGAAGATTTCAAGGCGCTTTGCAAGGCGGCGGAAGCCCGGAATATACGTATTATTCTGGACGGCGTATTTGCACATACCGGTGCGGATTCCCGCTATTTTGACCGTTACGGGAACTATGGCGGGGTCGGTGCCTGGAATTCGCCCAATTCAACATTCAGAAACTGGTACCGTTTCCATGACGACGGGACCTATGATGCGTGGTGGGGGATCGATACCCTTCCGCAGACCAATATGAACAGCAGCTCGTACATGGATTTTATTGCCGGTGAAGACGGCGTTGTACGGCACTGGCTGCGGGCAGGAGCCTCCGGGTGGCGTCTTGATGTGGTAGACGAGTATCCGTCCAATGCAGTACGGAAGGTGCTGCGGGCAGCCAAGACGGAGAAGAAGGACGCGCTTGTGATCGGAGAGGTCTGGGAAGATGCTTCCAACAAGATCGCATACCAGGAGCGCAAGAACTATTTTGACGGCAGCCGTCTTGATACTGTCATGAACTATCCGATGAAGGACGCGATCATTGCGTTCGTGCGTAATGGAGACGCGCCCCGGGTAGCGTATCAGATGGAAGAGATCATGGAGCATTATCCGTCCTTTGCGACTCATTCCCTGATGAATATCCTCGGGACCCATGACAGTGTACGTATCCTTACAGCACTTGCGGGCCAGATCCCCGATCCGGATGCTACCAGGGAGGAACTGTCTCATATTTCCATGTCTCCGCAGGAACTGGAGACCGGTATTCGCCGTCTTAAGATCGCGGTGCTGCTGCAGATGACACTGCCGGGCGTGCCCTGTATCTATTACGGAGATGAAGCAGGCATGGAAGGGTACAAAGACCCCTTCAACAGGCGCTGTTACCCCTGGGGACATGAGCGGAAGGAACTGCAGGACTGGTATCGCAGGATCATACGGATCCGGCGGGAGCACCCTGTCTATAAAACAGGGCATTACCGGACTGTATCTGCGCATGACGGACTTTATGCCTTCGAAAGATACAGCGATAATCGCAAGGACAGCTCTGTCATGACTGTCGCAAACTGCGGAAACAAGGGCGTTCGCCTGCGCATCCACGGTGAGTGGAAAGACATTCTGAGCGGCAAAGTCTTTGTGAACAACACGACAGTCATCCCGGGCGAGACACTGCTTTTGGAGCATTCCCCCTGCAGCTGATATCCGCATTTGTTTACAGTCAGAAAATCCCATGAATCAAACGAGAAAGTCTGATCCATGGGATTTTTTATATCCTGGAAGTCCTGTTTTTTCATGAATTCGCCGGTTCAGAGTTTTTTTGGGAAATAGCACTGCCCTCAGCAGCGTTCGCTCTTGATCGTATGGGCGGCAATGTATGCAGCGAGTTCTTCAGAGAATGCGCCGGGCCGCATCCTCCACTGCCAGTTTGTTCCGCCGACCGTGCCGGGCACATTGGTGCGTGCGGTACCGTCCAGCAGGAGATGGTCCTGCATTGGGATCACGCAGAGATCGGCCTGGCTGTAAAGGGCAACAGAGACCATGCCCCGTGCTGCCTGTGAAGCACCGTAGATCGGTGCTTTTTTATATTCGGAAGAGCTGCCGCGGCGCATCGAACGGATGAAATGTGTGATCTGCCTGCGCTCGGCGAGGCTCAATTCCGCGTACCAGCCGCGGGTCGTATTATTGTCGTGCGTACCGGTATAGATGACACAATGGGCGTCAAAGTTGCCGGGGAGATACGGATTATGCGGGTCATGGTCAAACGCGAACTGTAGCACTTTCATGCCCGGAAGTCGGGCTTCCTTGACCATGCGGCGTACACCCGGGGTGATATGTCCCAGATCTTCGGCGATAAACCGTCCGCTGCCGAATTCTTTTTCTATCTCGCGGAAGAAACGGATCCCGGGACCGCGGCGCCAATGCCCGTCTGCCGGGTGCCCGTCTGTCGGAATGGAATAGTAAGCCTGAAAGCCGCGCGTATGGTCAAGACGGATCAGATCATACATTTTAAAACATTGGCGAAGCCGCTGCTTCCACCAGACGAAGCCGTCAGTCTCCATCCGTGTCCAATTGTAGAGGGGATTTCCCCACTTCTGCCCGTCGGGGGCAAATGCGTCCGGGGGACAGCCGGCGACAGCTCTGGGATGAAGCTCGCGGTCAAGCTGAAAGAGCTTCGGATTCGCCCAGCAGTCTGCACTGTCAGGACTGATGTAGATCGGAATGTCACCGATTACAGATATTCCGCGCGAATGCGCATATCGGACTACATTGTTCCATTCACGGTAGAATTCGTACTGGGTCCAGACAAAAAAGTCCAATTCACGTTTGTGAGCCGCCCTGAATCCCTCCAGCGCTTTCGGGTCGCGGAAGCGATAAGGCCTGGTCCAGCTCAGGTGTCCGGTCC
This sequence comes from Lachnospiraceae bacterium, assembly GCA_017446045.1. Lineage (GTDB taxonomy): Bacteria > Bacillota > Clostridia > Lachnospirales > Lachnospiraceae > Avilachnospira. The sequence continues at coordinate 55,158 of JAFSRP010000008.1, forward strand.
CGCCGGCATATTCGCGAAGTGTCATGTAAAGTGCGTAATCTTCAAGCCACCATGCGTTGTCGTCACAGAAGGCTGTAAACCCGGCATCCGGTCTGAAGCGGGAAAATGCTGTCCGCAGCATGGCGTTTCTGGCGATGCGCACCGTTGTATAGTCAATAAACTCGGGATAATCACTGCCGTCCAGACGGGGAGGCAGTTCGTTTTTATTCAGGAGTTTCTGCTCATATAGAGCATCCGGATCGATATAGACCGGGTCTCCGGCGAAACAGGAGAGGGGCTGATAAGGAGAGTCCCAGCCCCCGGCAGGACCCAAGGGGAGGATCTGCCAATAATGCTGCCTGGCTTCCGCCAGACGGTCGATGAATTCGAAAGCTTCTTTGGAAAAACAACCGATCCCGTAAGGGGACGGAAGGGAAAAAACAGGAAGCAGTATGCCGCTTGCTCTCATGGATTACCTCAGTGATACAGTGTTGACGGGGGATGAGTAAGGGCAGGGAAAGCCGGCAGGGCGTTTATGCAGCAGCCGGTTATCTGCCCCATGGCAAACATTGTACTAGAAACCGGCGCATCTGAAAAGATGAAAATTGACCGGGGCAGGTGCGTACACAGGGAATGGGGAGTGAAAAAGAGATAATGGATGATCCAAAAGGACGATTTCCGGTTGACGAACCGCCCGTGATGATTTACAGTTGTTTTGCATCTTTTTGGATCATTATGCAGTTATGTTAACCATAGGTAACAAATCGTGATATGTGGAGGCTTTATGACTTTACGTGATCTGCGGCCGGGAGAGACCGGTGTCATTTCAGCTGTCGGAGGAGAAGGCGCGCTGCGGCAGCATTTTCTGGATATGGGGATCATCCCGGGCACGGAGGTGACGGTTGAAAAATACGCGCCTTTAGGAGACCCGATGCAGGTTCGGATCCACGGCTATGAACTGACGCTCCGGCTTGATGACGCCGGACAGATCGACATTGATAAGGAGGCAAAGGGTGAGGAGTTTTCCACATCGGTAAAACTGGACATCAGGGAGCATCCGGGACTGGGGGAAGGAGGAAAATATCATGCGAAGGGGAGCGGAGATCCTCTTCCGGAGGGAACGCCTCTGCATTTCGCACTGGTCGGCAACCAGAACAGCGGCAAAACGACTCTGTTCAATCAGCTGACCGGTGCCCGCCAGCATGTCGGCAATTTCCCAGGCGTAACGGTCGACCGCAAGGACGGGGAGATCCTTGGCCGCAGCGATATGACCATCACCGATCTTCCGGGGATCTATTCCATGTCGCCGTACTCGAGCGAGGAGCTTGTTTCCCGTGATTTTGTGCTGCAGGATCGTCCGCAGGGCATTATTAATATCGTGGATGCTACCAATATAGAACGAAATCTTTATCTTACCATGCAGCTTCTGGAAATGGAGATCCCGGTCGTTGTCGCGCTGAATATGATGGATGAGGTGACAGGCAATGGCGGTTCAGTGGATGTCAATAAGATGGAAGCAATGCTGGGAACACCGGTCGTGCCTATTTCTGCAGCCAAAAACCAGGGCATCCATGAGCTGGTAGCCCATGCCGAGCATATTGCGAAATATCAGGAGACCCCGCTCAGACAGGACTTTTGCAGTCAGGACGACCATGGCGGTGCGGTACATCGCTGCCTGCATGCGGTAAGTCATCTGATCGAAGATCATGCCGGGGCAGCCGGGCTGCCTGTCCGCTTTGCGGCATCCAAACTGATCGAGGGTGATGCGCTGATCCTTGAACAGCTGCAGCTTGATCAGAATGAGCGGGAAATGCTTGAACATATCATTCTCCAGATGGAAAAAGAGCGCGGTCTTGATCACAGTGCGGCTATCGCGGATATGCGGTTCCGTTTTATCATGAATGTCTGCCGCGCGTGTGTGACTCATCCGCGGGAATCGAAAGAACAGCTGCGCAGTGAGAGACTCGACCGCATACTGACGGGGCGTTTTACGGCGATCCCGGTCTTTATATGTATCATGGGCCTTGTCTTTTTCCTGACGTTCAACGTCATCGGCGCCTGGCTGCAGGGACTGCTTGAGAGCGGTATCGGCGCGCTGACCGACGCAGTGGATGCGGCACTGACTGCTGGCGGCGTCAATCCTGCGATCCACGGACTTGTGATCAAAGGAATTTTTGAAGGCGTGGGCAGTGTGCTGAGCTTTCTGCCGATCATCGTGACGATGTTTTTCTTCCTGTCACTCCTGGAAGACAGCGGCTACATCGCCCGGGTCGCCTTCTTTATGGATAAAATCCTCCGAAAGCTCGGCCTGTCCGGGCGCAGCATCGTCCCGATGCTGATAGGGTTTGGCTGCACCGTACCGGCGGTCATGTCGACGAGGACACTGCCGAGTGAACGGGACCGCAGGATGACGATCCTGCTGACCCCGTTTATGAGCTGTACGGCAAAGCTGCCGATCTACGCCTTTTTTGTCAATGCTTTTTTCCCCGGACGCGGCGGTCTGATCATGACAGCGCTGTATGTGACCGGGATCCTGGCGGCGATCCTTGTGGCATTGCTGTATAAACGGACCTTGTTCCGTGGGGAGGCGGTGCCCTTTGTAATGGAACTACCGAATTACCGTCTTCCGGGAGCGAGGAGCGTAGCGCTGCTGCTTTGGGAAAAATCCAAGGATTTCCTGCAGCGTGCCTTTTCAGTGATCCTGATCGCTACGATCGCAGTCTGGTTCCTTCAGAACTTTGATTTTCATTTTAATGTTGTACAGAATTCCGGTGACAGCATCCTGGCGACGATCTCCGGCGTGCTCGTACCGCTGTTCAGGCCGGTAGGGCTGGGGGACTGGCGCATCGTGACTTCTCTGGTCAGCGGATTTATGGCAAAGGAGAGCGTGGTAGCGACCCTGAAGGTGCTCTTTGGCTCAGAGGGAGGCGTACGAAACTCCATCAGCGCCCTGACGGCAGCTTCACTGCTGGTCTTCAGCCTTTTGTATACCCCGTGTGTCGCAGCTGTTGCCTCGATCCGAAGGGAACTTGGCAGCAGGTGGGCACTGTATGTGGTCCTATGGCAGTGTGCCGTTGCCTGGGCAGGCGCGCTGATCGTCAGGATCATCGGTCTTGCGCTTGGGCTTTCGTAGACTGCAGGAAGGGCAACACTTTTCAGAAAAGGGGAATGCCATGAATATGATAGATATCATTATCCTTCTGTTGATCCTGGCTGCCGTTTTCGCGGCAGTCCGCTGTCTCGTTCAGCGGAAAAAAGCAGGAGGATGTGCCGGCTGCAGCTGCGGCAGCTGCTCGGGATGCGGCACTTTGAAAGATTCGGGTAAGTCTGTTTGACATTGACACCCATAAGGAATACAATGTAATCGGTGTATTTTGGTATGCTTTATAATGTCTGAGTATTCCGGAGGGAATCATGACAATATTCAATATTATTTCGCTGTTTGGCGGCCTGGCACTGTTCCTGTACGGCATGCGTCTCATGGGAGACGGGCTGAAACAGGGCTCTTCAACTGTGCTGAAAAAGGTGCTGGAACGGGTCACAAACAACCAGTTTTTCGGATTTCTGCTGGGACTGGTCGTTACGGGACTGATCCAAAGCTCCACTGCAACGGTGGTCCTGACTTCCGGTCTGGTCGGCGCGGGCATCATCACCCTGCATCAGTCGATCGGCATCATTATCGGTGCCAATCTCGGGACGACGGTCACCGGACAGATCATCCGGCTTCTGGACCTCAATGAAGCCGCCGCTTTCTGGCTGCGGTTCCTGCAGCCTTCAACACTGGCACCTCTGGCGGCTATTATCGGTATACTTATGATCATGGCGTTCCATTTCAGGAATTCCGATCTTCTGGGCGATGTGGCGGTAGGATTCGGCATACTGTTTACCGGATTGATGAACATGACCGCGGCAGTCAGTCCGCTTTCTGAATCCGCGGCATTCGCCAATCTGTTTATCGGCCTCGCAAACCGGCCGGTGCTTGGATACCTTGCCGGTGCTGCCGCAGCCTTTGCGATCCAGTCGTCGTCTGCCACGATCGGTATTCTGCAGGCTCTCACGGTCACCGGAAAACTGACCTTCAGTTCCGTCTATGCCATTATTGTCGGCGTTTACCTGGGCGACTGCGTGACGACCGGTATCGTCTGTTCGATCGGAGCGAGTCCGGACGCGCAGCGGACAGGTGTCATGCATATCCTCTATGGGATCGGAAAATCAGTCCTTGCCCTGGCGGGAGTTATGATACTTCACAGCCTCGGCGTACTGGATGGTTTCTGGGACACACCGATCACTTCCGGCGGCATCGCCAATACCCATACGCTCTTCAATCTGTGCGCAGCCTTCATTTTATTGCCTGTCTGCGGTGTGTTTGAAAAGTTCAGCCGCATCATTGTGAAAGATAAAGCGCGGGAGATCACAGAGACGGACCGTGTGCTCGAGAGCCTGACGCCCGCGTTGTTTGCTTCTCCCGAGCTTGCGCTGCAGGCGGTCGGCAACGCGTTGGACTTTATGGGTTCCGAGGCAGCGAAAAATGTCGGCCTTTCCTTTGATATCATTGATCATTTTGACCAAAAGACGGTGGATGAGATCGACCGCCGGGAAAATGACCTGGACCGGATGGCTGACCATATCAGCGAGTATCTTGTACAGCTCTCCACAAAGATGGGAACGGATGAGGAGACGAACCTGCTGAACTATTATATCAAGTGCGTTTCCGAGATCGAGCGTGTCGGCGATCTCGCTTCCAATATCAGTGAGAATGCTTCCAGCAAGTTCGAGCGCGGCGCCGTCTTTACAGATTCGTCGATGGAAGAACTCGGTGTACTCAGGGAAGCAACGGAGGAGATCCTCCTGCATACGCACAATGCCTTCCGTGAGCTGAGCCTGGGTGAAGCATCTTACATCGAGCCTGTGGAAGAAGTGATCGATGACCTGATCAGCGCGATGCGCTCCAACCATTTCATACGTCTTTCCAATGGGGAGTGCAGCATCTATACCGGCTACATTTTCCTGGATATGCTGACCAATATCGAACGATTGTCCGATCAGTGCGCGAATATCGGCGTGCATACCGTTGCGCTTTGCGTACCTGAGGTCGCCGAGGAAGAACATGAATATGTCCATCGGCTGCATCAGGGTGAGAACGCGACCTACAATCAGCTTTATAAGGAATATTCCGACAAGTATGCCACCCGGATCCGGCAGGAGAGAAAAAAGCCGGCCGAATCCGAAACGTCCGTAACGCAGCTGGAACCTGACGACAAATAAGAATTGATATGGAGAAATGACTTATGAGACGATGGGGAGACCGCAAAGACGCTGTAAGGGTAAGGGATCTCGATGCCATGCATATGCTGATGCCCCTGTTTTTCCTGAGCCGGTGTGATAATGAGGCGTATATATCCGAACGGATCGACCTGACTGCGATCAATGCTTATCTGGAAGACATCCGTGATAAAGATCCGGAGTATAAATACAATATGTTCCAGATCATCGTGACAGCTGTTCTGAAAGCGATCACTCTGCGGCCGAAGATGAACCGCTTCATCGCCAATAAGATCATGTATGAGCGCAATACGGTCTCGGCGTCTTTCATTATTAAAAAGATGTTCACGGACGAAGCGGAGGAAGGAATTGCCTTCGTATACGCGAAGCCCGAAGATACCCTTGAGAGCATTCATAATGAGATCAAACGGCAGGTGATGTCCAATAAGGACAAGAGCCCGGAACAAAAAGGCGAGAAGGATCCGACTTCTGCCGTGATGGACGTTCTCTGCAGGCTTCCGCATTTTGTGCTGAAAATGATCTTTGCGCTCCTGCGTTTTCTGGACCGGCGCGGGCTGGTGCCGGACCCGCTGATCGAAACGGATCCGCAGCGTGCCTCGGTCATGTTCTCCAACCTGGGTTCCATCAAACTTAATTCCGGTTACCACCATCTCTCTAACTGGGGCACCAATTCCCTCTTTGTCATCATTGGGGAGAAAAAGCTGCGCCCCTATTATGACGCTGAAGGCAACATCACTATGAAAGACAGCGTAGATATCGGCATCACGGTGGATGAACGCATCGGTGACGGTTATTATTTCGCAAAGACGCTGCGCCTCATCCGGAAGCTTCTGCAGGATCCTTCCCTGCTGGAACGGCCCCTGGGAGAAGAGATCGAATACTGATCACGGGATAAAAGCCACAGGAGAAATCATTATGGGAGAGTTGATCACGGCACAGACGCCGTGGAAAGATTTCATGGGCGGTGTACCCATGCATCTGGATTATTTTGAAGGAAGTATGTATGATGCGGTCCGGAAGATCAGCGAGAGATATCCGGAGCAGGTGGCATTTGACTTTATGGGCAAGGCCACGACATACCGCCATATGCTTTCCGAGATAGAAAAGTGTGCTAAGGCGCTCAAAACCATCGGCATCAGGGAGAATGACCGGGTCACGATCGCGCTTCCGAACTGTCCGCAGGCGATCTATCTGTTTTATGCTGTCAATCTGGTCGGTGCAGTGGCCAATATGATCCATCCCCTTTCCGCAGAGAAGGAGATCGAGTTTTATCTGAACGAGTCGGAAAGCGTAACAGCGATCACGCTGGATCAGTTTTACGGCAAGTTTGAGAATATACGTAAAAACACAAAAGTTGTCAATATGATCATTGCAAGTGTCAAGGACGAGCTGACCAGGCCGATCCGGGCGGGATATATGCTGACGGAAGGCCGGAAGATCAGCAGGATCCCGGCAGATGCCCCTGTGATCATGTGGAAAGACTTTATGCGGATGAGCCGCCACTGTTTCTATGAGTACAGTGTGAGGCGGAGTGGGGATGACCCCGCGGTCATCCTGTACTCCGGCGGAACCACCGGCACGACAAAGGGCATCCTGCTGACCAACCGCAATTTCAATGCGCTTTCACAACAGATCGTTGCAGCCAATCCCATGTTCCATCCGGGAGATAAGATGCTGGCAGCGATGCCCATGTTCCATGGGTTTGGTCTTGGTGTCTGCATTCATTCCATGCTGGCCAGCGGAGGCCGCTGCATCCTGCTTCCGCGCGTTACGCCGAAAGCTTATGCCAAGGCGATCACCAGGAACCGCTGCAATTTTATTGCCGGTGTCCCGACTCTTTATGAAGCGCTGCTGAGGCTTCCGAATATGGACAACGCAGACCTTAGCAGCCTGAAGGGCGTTTTCTCGGGCGGAGATTCTCTTTCTCCGGAACTCAAGAAAAAGCTGGACAGGTTCCTTTATGACCACAATGCTGTTGTGCAGGTAAGAGAGGGGTACGGAACGACCGAAACGGTAACGGCGTGCTGCCTGACACCGCCGCATATGTTTAAGGAAGGAAGTATCGGCGTGCCCTTCCCGGATACTTACATCAAGATCGTTAAGCCCGATACGGAAGAGGAGCTTCCTTACGGCGAAGAAGGAGAGATCCTGCTGGCCGGTCCGACGGTGATGAAAGAGTATATCCGCCATCCCGAGGAGACAGCCAAAACGCTGCGCAGACACGCGGATGGACTGACCTGGGTCTATACAGGGGATCTCGGCACCATGGATCAGGAAGGATTCATCTACTTCCGCAGCAGGGCAAAACGGATGATCGTCACCTCGGGTTACAATGTCTATCCTGCGGCAGTGGAGAACATCATCGACGCTCTGGACTTTGTACAGATGAGCTGTGTGATCGGTGTTCCCGATCCTTATAAGATGCAGAAGGTCAAGGCGTTCGTGATGCTGAAAAGGGGCACGGCTGCTTCTGAAGAAACAAAGGAAAAGATCCTGGACCATTGCCGGAAGCATATCGCAAAATATGCACTGCCCTATGAGATCGAGTTTCGCGATGAGCTGCCCAAGACGCTGGTCGGAAAGGTAGCCTACCGTGTGCTGGAAGAAGAGGAGAGCGCAAAGCTGAAATCGGTTTCCGAAGTACCGGAAGAGCAGAGTGCCCTGTGATCCGGAGAAAAGAATAAAGACATGAAAAAAGCCGCCACCTTCAGGTGACGGCTTTCTGAATGATCATGATCCAGATCAGGCTTCGGTGGTCTCTGCAACCGGAGCGGTCTCAACAACAGCCTCAGCAACAGCTTCGACTGCCGGAGCAACGACAGGAGCGGACTTGACGACTTCGGCTCTCTGCACTCTGCCGGATCTCAGGCAGGAAGTACAAACATACACTCTCTTATTGCCGGTCTCTGTCTGAATGTTGACTCTCTTAACGTTGGGCTTGAAGATCTTGTTGGATCTTCTATGTGAATGGCTGACAGCATTGCCGAACAGCACAGACTTTCCACATACTGAACACTTTGCCATGATAGCACCTCCTTACTCGCAATATTCTATATCGGATCTGCTCATGGCAGACTTCGCCTAAATAGCGCAAGTGATATGATAGCAGAAAACAATTTGAATTGCAAGTACTTCCTTATGTCTTTTTTGACGTAACAGCCCGTTCATTAACGGGCCATTAATAAACTTCATTCATTGTTCATTTGAATTTCCGATACTTTTATGTTAGAATGCCTCTATCTGATGTGACCGGCCATATATGGGGACCGGTTGCATTTGTTGCCACAAGGTGGCAGAGATTATCAGGAGGATGATCATGAAAGGTAAGATTCACAGCACTCTCGGAAGCATCAATATTTCCGAAGATGTTATAAGTACGATCGCAGGTTCTGCTGCATGTGAGTGTTTCGGTGTGATCGGTATGGCGGCTGTCAGCATGAAGGACGGATTCGCCCGGCTGCTGAAGCGGGATTCCCTGCAGAAAGGTATTGAAGTATCTGTGGATGACGAGGATAAGGTATCCCTCAGGCTCCACATTATCGTTGCTTATAGTGTAAATATTTATGCTGTTGCGGAGAACCTGATCGAGACTGTCAGATATCAGGTGGAAGAGCAGACCGGCATGACGGTCGAGGACGTCGAGGTCTTCATCGAAGGCGTAAGAAGGATTGATCCGTAAAGGAGGATATTTCATTGCATATTACATTGATAGATGCCGGTCTTCTGAAAAAATGCTTCATTGCCGGCGCAAAAAATCTGGATGCGAACAAGGAATACATCAATGAACTGAATGTATTCCCTGTTCCTGACGGAGATACCGGGACAAATATGTCCATGACCATCATGTCTGCAGCCCGTGCGATCGATGAGCTGGAAGATCCGGATATGCGTTCCCTGGTCAAAGCGATGTCCAGCGGCTCGCTGCGCGGTGCGCGCGGCAACTCCGGCGTCATTATGTCCCAGCTGATCCGCGGCTTCTGCAAGGCGGTGGATGACAACGAGACGATCGATGCCGCACTCGCACAGGCAGCGTTTACCAGAGCGGTGGAGACAGCCTATAAGGCAGTTATGAAGCCGAAAGAAGGCACCATTCTGACTGTGGCACGCGGCATGTCCGAAAAAGTAGAAGAGCTTGCGCCGGAGGCGGAAGATCTGACTGCCCTGCTGGGGGACACTGTTTCCTGCGGCCGCGAGGTCCTCGCCAACACTCCGGAGCTTCTTCCTGTCCTCAAAGAGGCGGGCGTAGTGGACTCCGGCGGACAGGGACTGATCGTATTTATGGAAGGCGTACTTGCCGTGCTTGAAGGCAGGGAGGTCGATCTTTCTCTGGGCAGTCCGGCCGGCACACATCCCGGCGCCGCTGATCTTGACAGCCTTGCAGCCCGCGCGGACGCCGCGATGGGACGCGGAAAGATCTCCACGGATGATATCAAATTCGGTTACTGCACCGAGTTTATCGTCAATCTGCCGGAGCCGCTCCCGGATGAAAAGGTGCTTCAGTTCAAGGCGTTCCTTGAGAGTATCGGTGATTCTATCGTCTGTGTGGCAGATGATGAGATGATCAAGATCCATGTGCATACGAACCACCCCGGGCAGGCGTTTGAGAAGGGACTGGAGATGGGCTCTCTTTCCCGCATGAAGGTGGACAACATGCGTGAGGAGCATGAAGAGAAGCTCATCCGCAATGCTTCGAAGATCGCTGCCATGGAGAAGCTGAAGACCTCCGAGGAAGAAGCAAAGAAAAAAGCTCCGAAGAAACCGGTCGGCTTCGTTACGGTCTGTTCCGGCAGCGGCCTGAAGAAGATCTTCGAGGAGTTGGGCGCCGATTATGTGATCCAGGGCGGACAGACGATGAATCCCTCGACTGACGATATGCTCAATGCGATCGAGGCAGTCCACGCGGAGGATGTCTTCATTCTTCCGAACAATAAAAACATCATCCTGGCGGCCGAGCAGGCGGCAAAGATCTGTACGGACTGCCGGATCCATGTGATCCCCACCAAGACGATCCCGCAGGGTATCACTGCTTTGATCAATTACCGTGACGGCGCTCCTGCTGAAGAAAATGTCCAGGCGATGAGCGAGAGCCTGTCAACGGTCCGTTCCGGTGAAGTGACCTACGCGGTCCGCAATACCCAGGTGGACGGACGGGAGATCCGTGAAGGCGATATCATGGGTATCGGTGACCGGGGGATCCTTGCTGTCGGAGAGGTATTGAATGACACCACCATGGAGATGCTGAAGGAAATGGTGGATGAGTATACTTCGATCATTACTGTATATTCCGGTGAGGGGATCGACGACGAGGCAGCCGGTATGCTCTGCGACCGGATCCGTGAGGCCTGGCCGGATACGGATGTGGAGTATGAGCGCGGTGAACAGCCCGTTTATTACTACATCATCAGCGCGGAATAATGACAGAACTGACGGCACTGAAAGGAATCGGTGAAAAGACTGCCGGGGCGCTTAACCGCCTCGGCATTTATCGTGCAGAGGATCTTGTGCGGTACTATCCGCGTGATTATGAGACCTTCTCGGATCCGGTCCCTCTTCATCGGCTGACACCGGGCGGTACCTTTACGGTAGAGTCGGTGCTGCAGAAAGATGCGGCGATCAACCGGTTCAACGGGATGACCATCGTCAACGTCTATCTGGCGGATATGACCGGCCGGCTGCAGCTGAGCTGGTTCAACGCGCCCTTTCTGAAGAACAGCCTGAAGGCGGGACGCCATCTGGTCTTCCGTGGACGCGTTTACGAAAAGAACGGGCGCCTGATCATGAGTCAGCCGAGGATCTACGATCCCGTGACTTACCGGGAAAAGTACGCCGGGAGGATGATGCCGCTTTATTCCCTGACAAAGGGCATCAGCAACCAGACTCTGGTGAAGGCGGTGACGGAAGCCCTGAAACGTGTCGGGGGAGGACCGGAGTATCTTCCCGCTGAAGTCAGGGAGCCAAACGATCTGCCGGACCTTTCGGAGACCGTGATCCGGATGCATTTCCCGAGAAGCCGGGAAGAACTCCTGAATGCAAGGCGCCGCGTCGTATTTGAGGAATTTTTCATGGCAATGCTTGCCGGCGCCTATCTGAGCGAGCATGCCGGAAGGCAGGCTTCTACGCATGTGTGCCGCCCCAATGTGCAGATGATCCGTTTTATGGCGGACCTGCCGTTTTCCCTGACAAAGGCGCAGTCAAAGGCATATCGAGAGATCGCGGCGGACATGGCTTCCGGACGGGTGATGAACCGCCTCGTGGAAGGAGACGTGGGATCCGGTAAAACGATCGTCGCCGTCCTTGCCATGCTGAACGCAGCCCTGAACGGGTACCAGTCGGCTTTTATGGCGCCGACGGCTGTACTGGCAAAACAGCATTACGAGACCATCACCGGATTGCTGAAGAGTTGGGACGGGGGTGAGGACTCGGCCCTGATAAACCTTGGCGGCTTCGGGATGCCTGCAGCGGGTAAAGGAGAGAACACAGGCGATCCGGGAGCGCATCAGCCTGCGCTTCAGAAGCGGCCGCTCCGTGTCGTCCTGGTGACTGGCAGCATGTCTGCCGCCGAACGAAAGGCAGCCCACGCCCTGATCCGTGATCATGAGGCGGATATCATTATAGGCACACATACGCTGTTCCAGGAGAAGCTGGAATATGCCGATCTCGGCCTGATCGTCACCGATGAGCAGCACCGTTTCGGTGTCGGGCAGCGGGAGGCGCTGTACCGCAAGGGTGAGGTGCCGCATACGCTGGTCATGAGCGCGACGCCGATCCCGCGGACGCTGGCGATCATTTTGTACAGTGACATGGATATCTCCGTGATCGACGCCCGGCCGGAAGGCCGGATCCCGATCAAAAACGCTGTGGTCGGTCCCGGGTACCGTCCGAACGCTTACCGTTTTATCGCTGGTGAGATCAAAAAAGGCCGGCAGGCTTATGTGATCTGTCCGGCCATCGAAGCAGGGGAAGATGAAGACGGCGCCGGCTCACAGGACACTGCCGTGCCGGGAGAACTGGAAAATGTCACCGATTATGCCGGGAAGCTGAAGAAGCTGATGCCCCCGGATGTGCGGATCGGTGTGCTGCACGGGCGCATTAAGGGCGATGAGAAGGAATCTGTCATGGAAGCGTTCAAAAACAGGGAGATCGACCTGCTGGTATCCACGACGGTGGTGGAAGTGGGCGTCGACGTACCGAACGCGACCGTCATGATGATCGAAAACGCGGAACGCTTCGGACTGGCGGAACTGCACCAGCTACGGGGCAGGGTCGGCCGCGGAGAGTGGCAGTCCTACTGCATCATGGTAAACACTTCCGATACGGACAAGGCGGCAGAGCGGCTCGACATCCTGAATCATTCCAATGACGGTTTCAGGATCGCGGAGGAGGACCTGCGCCTGCGCGGGCCGGGAGATATCTTCGGTGTCCGGCAGAGCGGCGAGCGCAGCTTCCGGGTGGCTGATATCTATCAGGACGCCGATGTGCTTAAAATGGCCAAGGACAGTGTCACAGGCCTGCTGAAGGCTGACCGGGATCTGTCGGCTCCGGCGCATGAGCCCCTTCGGAAACTGCTGGAACAGTACCTGGAGAAAGGTCAGATGATATAGGCAGGCAAAGATGCAGGCCTGCGGACCGGAAAACCGCAAATACAGCTTATAAAAGGATATCAGAAAGGAATACCAGATGAGAGTGATCGCCGGTACGGCGCGCAGCATTCCACTGAAGGCACCCGCCGGGATGGATACGCGTCCCACAGCCGATAAGATCAAGGAGACCCTGTTCAACATCCTGCAGTTTGAAGTGCAGGGTGCGGTTTTTGCCGACCTTTTTGCCGGTTCGGGCGCCATCGGGATCGAAGCGCTGAGCCGGGGAGCGGATCGCGCGCTTTTTATTGATTCGGCAAAGCCGGCAGTGGATGTGATCCGTGACAATGTCCGTAAATGTCATTTTGAGGACCGCGCAGAAATCATACGTGCCGACGCCATGTCTGCTGCGGCGTATGTCTCGAGGGCATTGAAGGCGGCGGAGCCGGGCACGCCCCTGATCGTTTTCATGGATCCGCCTTATGATAAAGGCCTGGAATTCCCGGTACTCGCTTCGCTTAGCGCCGCAGGCATTTTGAATGAGGACAGTCTTGTGATCGTTGAGGAGTCTCTCCGCTGCGATATGAGTCCTGCGGAGGAACTTGGGTTTACAGTCTGCAGAGAGAAACTGTACAAGAACCAGAAACATGTTTTCATGCACTGGGAGCCTGTCGGAGCAGCGCCCCGGAGCAGGTGATCGATGAAAACGAAAAGTCTCTGGTTACAGCGGACGGTAGAGTTTTCAGAAGATTCATATCATTTTTGTTTCGGCATACTGGAAAAAGTATACAGATATATGTTATGCTGTCGAAGATAAGATCGTCCGGCATTTCCCGGCAGAAAGACAGGCTGAGAGACATGAAGACCACGGCAATTTTCCCCGGCAGCTTTGATCCGCTGACCCTCGGACATTTAAATATCATCGAAAAAGCATCACGACTCTTCGGAAGAATCATTATAGGGGTGCTCCCAAATAATGCAAAAACTCCATTGTTTTCTGCAGATGAACGTGTTAAGATGATAGCTGAAGTCGTAGAAAAATTCGGAAACGTCGAAGTGAAATGCTTCGACGGTTTACTTGTGGATTTTGTGAGGGAGGAGCAGGCGGACTGTGTGATCCGCGGGATCCGCAACATGACGGACTTTGACTATGAGGTCCGGATGAGCCAGGTCAACCAGAAGATGCTCCCTTCTTATGAGACCGTTTTTCTGATCACAGACAGTATATACAGCTGCATCAGTTCCACTGACGTCCGAAGCGGCGTCCGCTATGGTGTGGATCTCAGAGATTTTGTCCCGCCGCGCGTGAACGAACTGATCAGGGAGAAGTACAAGGAGAATTACAAATGAGCAGGATCGAGCAGATCATTCAGGAAATCGAGGAGTATATCGACAGCTGTAAGTATCAGCCGCTTTCCAATTCCAAGATCATTGTCAATAAGGAGGAAATGGAGGAGCTGTTGGTCGAGCTGCGCATGCGTGTTCCGGATGAGATCAAGAAGTATCAGAAGATCATCGGGCAGCAGGATGCGATCCTTGAGGATGCAAGGTCCCAGGCGCAGAACATGATCAACGACGCCCAATCCCAGATCGACGAGCTTGTCAGCGATCACGAAGTTATGCAGAGAGCATATCAGCGCGCCAATGAAGTCGTTGAGGAAGCAAGACAGCAGGGAGATGCTATCGTGGCAGCTGCTGTGGACGACGCCAACAACATCCGTAACGGCGCGATGCAGTATGCAGACGGACTGCTTTCCAACATTCAGGAGATCATTTCTGTCAATGCAGGCGAGAGCAAGCAGCGTTTTGACCAGATGTTTATCTCGCTGCAGCATGTTTACGATGAGTGTTCGGAGAGCAGAAGCCAGCTTCAGCCCGCACAGCCTGCCTATGAAGGCGAAGTGGCCGGACAGTGATCCGGAGGCCGTCATTTTTGATCTTGACGGCACTCTGGTAGATTCCATGTGGATGTGGACGGATATCGACATTGAATATCTGGCACGTTTCGGACATCCTTTCAGCCGGCAGCTGCAGATCGAGATCGAGGGTATGAGCATCGAAGAGACAGCTGTCTGGTTCAAGCAAAAGTATCAGATCCCGGACTCTCTGGAGCAGATCCGGAGAGACTGGATCTCCATGTCTTTGGACAAGTATAAAAATGAAGTCCCGTTCAAGCCTTATGCACGGGATTTCCTTTGTTTTCTGAAGAGTCGCGGTATAAAGACCGCGATCGCCTCATCCAACGCCGTTCCTATGGTGGAGGCGTGTCTCGACTCATTATCCGTCAAAGACCAGATCGACATTGTTGTAACATCCAGCGAGGTAGAAAAGGGAAAGCCCTGGCCGGATGTTTATTTGCTGGCCGCCGAGCGCCTGGGTGCCGATCCTTCCCGATGCGTGGTATTTGAAGATGTCCCTGCGGGGATCCGCGCGGGAAAAGCGGCTGGAATGTATGTGTATGCTGTGTACGACAAATATTCCGAAGACATTGATATTGAAAAACGGGAGCTTGCTGACGCATATATCCATGATTTCGGAGAACTTCTTCCGGAGATGAAGGATGGAGATGCGGTGACGGGCGGTACCGGGTCTATGTCATAAGGTTACCACCGGATTGGTTTTTTGATCATATGATTTCTGTAAGTGTTTCGGCAGATGACGCCGGGCAGCGAATGGACAAATACCTTGCAAAGTATCTTGACCGCGCGCCCAGGAGCTTTATCTACAGATCCCTGCGCAAAAAGAATATCAGTCTGAACGGGAAAAAGGCAGACGGAAGCGAGATCCTTCGTGAGGGGGATGAGATCCGCCTCTTTTTTTCCGACGATACTTTTGGGACACTGCGTTCTGCCGGCGCTTCCGGCAAAGCTGCCTTAGCATCTTTGAAAGGAGCCGGCAGCATTCATGAGACAGGCCTGAAGGAGGCAACACGGCTTTCGGCATATTGCGGTATCGTATACGAGGACGATCAGGTGATCATCGCTGATAAGCATGCAGGCATCCTGAGCCAAAAGGCAGCTGCAGACGACGTCAGTATCAATGAGATATTGCTCGGGTACACAAGGGCGCAGCAGGCAGCAAAAGGAGAGCATTTTTCGGATGCTTTTACGCCATCTGTATGCAACCGGCTGGACCGCAATACGAGCGGACTTGTCTGCTTTGCGAAGACGTATGGCGCGGCACGTGAGTGGAACCGCCTTTTTCGTGACCGAGATATGAAAAAGTATTATCTGGCCGTGGTCCGGGGAAGTATTACCGTTCCGGGACACGCAGCCGGCTGGCTTTTGAAGGATCAGAAGAACAACCGGGTCGTGGTTATGGACGAAGCGGCTGAGGGAGCGTCCCGTATCGAAACGGCCTGGGAACCGGTTTTATCCGCGTCACTTCCGCAGGTGCTTCCGGATGTTTCGGATGGCGGGAATCTCAGAGTCCCCGATGGCTATACGCTTCTTCGTGTAGAGCTCATCACCGGCAGATCTCATCAGATCCGAGCACATTTCAGGCATTTGGGGCATCCGCTTGCCGGAGATCCCAAGTATGCGGATCCTGTAGAAACACTACAGCTGCGGAAACAGTTCGGCATCCGCCGTCAGCTTCTGCATGCCTACGAACTTATTCTTCCGGATGAGCTTCATCCACCTCTTGAACATCTGCAGGGCAGGCGGTTTACGACACCGCTTCCGGCAGACTGGTTATCATTTTTGAAAGCCGGACAGCATTTCTAAGGCAGATAGTCCTGCATTTTACATGACGGTTCGAGGCAGAGACCGTCTTGATCTGTTTTTTCTTTTGGCTGATTTTTCAGGCTGCGATCCAAAAGAAAACACTATCAGAAGGCGCTTTTGATCAAGGTCAGGGCGCCGGATCGGAAGGGATCGACACCGCTGTACAAAGAGTACAGAGGTGTGTTTCGTGCACCCTGATTTTGAAAGACGGGAACAGAGCGCTGTTCCCGGGAGTTTTTTCTGGAGGTATTGTTGATGTTTGCAAAGATAAAAACCGCGGGACTCCGCGGAATAGAAGGATTTATGGTAGAAGTGGAAGCCGACATGCAGACGGGCCTGCCTGGGTTTTATCTTACCGGAGCCCTGTCTTCAGAAACCAGAGAGGCCCAGTATCGGATCATGAATGCCATAAAAAACAGCGGGATCCGCATGGAACCGAGGAAGATCACAGTAAATTTCTCTCCTGCAGCACTCCGTAAAGACGGGACCTCTTATGATCTGCCGATCGCTGTTGCGGTGTTGTGCGCAATGGGACTGGCAGATTATAAAGAATTCGAACACACGGCTTTTTTCGGCGAAACCGGGCTGGATGGCAGCCTGAAACCGGTGCGCGGTGCGCTGCCGATGGCATTTACCTGCAGGGAGAACGGGGCCACGAGGGTGATCGTTCCAAAGGGAAATGAAGCAGAGGCGGCGCTTGCGGAAGGCATTGAAGTGATCGGATGCAGGGATATTCCTGAAGTGCTGAGTATATTGAACGGCAGTTGGTCTTCGCGTGATCACAGAAGTATATGTACATCCTGGGAAGAAGAGTGTGATCCGCCGGAAAGGCGATCCGGCGTGTCTGCATTTCCGAAGCGAACGCCGGATAGAAGTACATCGGAAGGATGGAGTGCGGAGGAGGCTGCAGGAGCATACCGGGTCGACTTTTCGGAGGTCCACGGCCAGGAATACTTGAAACGGGCAGCTGAGGTCGCTGTCAGCGGAGGCCATAATTTTCTGATGAGCGGACCTGCGGGGACCGGCAAATCCATGATTGCAAAGAGGATGCCGACCATTATGCCGGATCTGGGGCGGGATGAAGATATTGAGATCTCCAAGATCTACAGTATTTGCGGCCTGCTTTCCGAAGATCGTCCGCTGCTGGGACACCGTCCCTTTCGAAGCCCGCACCACGGGATCTCGGAGGCGGCATTTGCAGGGGGAGGGAATATGGTGATGCCCGGTGAGATCTCCCTTGCCTCCGGCGGGATCCTTTTCCTTGACGAGCTTCCTCTGTTTCAGCGCAATACCCTGGAAATGCTCCGGCAGCCGCTGGAGGATAAACGTATCACGGTAACACGCATGAAAGGCAGTTATACATATCCGGCAGACTTTATTCTTGTAGGCGCGATGAACAACTGTCCCTGCGGCCATTTTCCCGACAGATCGCGATGCCATTGTACTAAAGCACAGATCCGGGCGTATATGGGACGCCTCTCCAAACCGCTGCTCGAAAGGATCGATATCTGCGCAGAGGCGAGACCGGTGGGATACGGCGAACTGACAGGCACGGTCTCTTCGGAAACTTCTGCGGTGATACGCAAGAGGGTGGAAGAGACCCGCCTTATACAGGAGGAACGGTTCAGCACTTTAGGCAGATCAGCCTGCAACGGACAGATGGGGATCCGTGAAGTAGAGCATTATTGCAGACTGGGAAAGGAAGAAACGGATTTCATGCGTGAGATCTACCAGATGAGAGGCCTCTCCGGCCGCACCTATCATAAGATCCTGAAGGTTGCGAGAACGATCGCTGATATGAGCAAGTCTGACAATATCGGGATCAGTCATCTTGCGGAAGCTGTGGAACTGAGAAGCATGGAAGACTCCCTTTTCCCGGCTGGGGCATCAGCGAAGGAGGCGTTTTGATGGACGAAAGAACAGCATTATACCTTCTGTATTCATCGGAGGAACTGTGGACAAATACAGTATCTGCCATGCGCACTTACGCAGGATCGTATGAGAATGCCCTTTTTGTCCCTCCCGCGACCTGGCGTCGCGAAGGCATTTTACGGAACAGTAAAAAAGAATCGGCATTTACCTCGATCATACAAAACAGGCAGCCCCTAATTGATAAACTGAAGCGCTATGAAGCGATGGGAATAAAGATGGTGACACATTTGGATGAATGCTTTCCGGAGCGCCTGCGGAACATTCCGGATCCGCCCCTTCTGCTGTGGGTACTTGGGGATCTGCCCAGGGATGATATTCCCTCGGTGTCTATTGTCGGTGCCAGAGAATGCAGCGAGTATGGGACCGGTGTTGCGGAGTACTTTGCAAAAGAGCTTGCGGAAGCCGGCGTCCAGGTCGTCAGCGGATTGGCATACGGAATCGATTCCGCAGCAGGTCGTGGCGCGGTAAATGCCGGCGGCAGAAGCTTTGCGATTCTTGGAACGGGTGTCAACAACTGCTATCCAAAAGAGATGTATCCTCTCTACAGGAATCTGATCAACGGCCATGGAGGTGTGATCTCCGAGTTTATGCCGGGCGCTCCGCCGCTTCGCCAGCATTTTGTGATGCGCAACCGGATCATTGCCGGCTTCGGGGATGTACTCCTTGTGATCGAAGCGAAAGAAAAGAGCGGGACTTCTATCACTGTCGGTTACGCGCTGGATCAGGGAAAAGATATCTTTGCGCTGCCGGGGCGCATTACCGATCCTCTCGGTTATGGCTGCAACCGCCTTCTAAAAGATGGTGCGATTCCTTTGACTTCTCCGTCGGATGTATTGGAATACTTCGGAATAGGCGAGAGCGGACAGATGACACTGGGGCTGAAAGATCTGTCATCACTGTCTCCAAAAGAAAAAATCGTATGGGACAACCTTTCCGTGGATCCACGGCACATAGAAGATGTCGCGCTGCGAAGCGGTATGCCATTGCAGGAAGTGCTCGCCCTTCTTTATCGTCTGGAACATAAGGCTTTCGTCACTGCCACCGGCAGCGCTTATTGGGCGCGGAGGATGTGATGGGAGTTTAAATATGTAATGGAAAGAGTCGAGCCTGCTCAGAAAAGCATCTGACGGCCACAAATAAAGAAAAGATAGAGCGAGGCCGTGGTTTTTGAAAAGTAATCCGGCCATAAATTGAGGCAATTGAAAATGCGGTCGGAATTATGACAGAAAAAGCCGGCTACTAATAGTGAGAACATGGAAATGTGGCCGTTATTATATCGAAAAGAGCCGACCACAAATCGGCACAATTAAAAAAGAAGCCGGCATTTCGGGATTTTGAGACGGCCGCTTATATTGAGTTACAAGTTTTCGGCCGTACATACAAAAGAATATTAAAAGGAGATCTATATGTTGTCGATACGAGATGAATTATTGAAAAGACAGCAGTTATATTCTACTTTGGAGAATGATATAGAGAAGAAGCTTAAAACTGCACCCTGTGGTTCATTGCGAATCAGTAACAAAGATGGGAGAGTTCAGTATTATCATCGCAGAGTTCCGTCTGAGAGAAGCGGAACTTATATATCAGCCAAGGAACGAAACCTGGTATCAGAGTTGGCACAAAAAGAGTATGATAATCAATTACTTAGAATAATCAAAAAAGAATTGAAGGCGATCGATTATTACCTCAGAGTCAGTCCGGCACAGGATCTAAAGGAAGTGTATGAAACACTTCACGGAAAAAGAAAAGAAGCAGTGATCCCCATGATAGAAACGGACGAAATGTATCTGCAGCGATGGCTGAATATGGAATTCAATAAAAAAGGATTTGAGGACGGCGCTCCTGAATTTATAACCGATAAAGGGGAACGGGTAAGATCAAAATCGGAAATGATCATAGCCAATTTGCTTACTAAGCTGGACGTTCCTTATCTTTACGAAGTACCGGTCTTTTTGAACGGTTTTGGAAATGTTTACACAGATTTCAGAGTACTGGATCTCCGCCAGCGTAAGGAATACTACTGGGAACATCTGGGAATGATGGATAACAGCAATTACGCCGATAGAAATGTCCGAAAGATCACTGCATATGAACTGAATGGATTTTTCCAGGGAGAAAAGCTGATCATTACGTATGAAACAAAGAATGATCCTTTAAATATGCGGCATATCCAAAAAATCATCGAGCATTATTTTCTGTGATCACGAACCGGACTTTATCGCCTGAGTCGTTAAATGAACGTATACGGACGGCCATGTTTCGGGCCTTTTTTCAGGCTCTGGAGGTAAGAGGAAAGATCATTAAAAATCGAAAATATGAAAAATTAAGAGAATATTGGTTTGACATTCCATCGAAACTATAGTAATAGAATTCATAAAACATCGAGTGGCAGACGAACACCTGTCCGAAGTTTTTCCTTAGGATCTCCGGGCGTTCGTACTGCACGCGTGACGGAGTAATAAATATGGCAAAAAACCTTGTGATCGTCGAGTCACCGGCGAAAATGAAAACAATCAAGAAGTTTCTTGGATCCAACTACACCGTAGATGCTTCCATGGGACATATCCGTGATCTTCCGAAATCCAGCATGGGCATCGATGTAGAGCACGGATTCGAACCGAAGTATATTACGATCCGCGGAAAGGGCGATCTGATCGCCTCCCTGAAAAAGGAAGCTGCCAAAGCAGATAAGATCTTTCTGGCAACGGACCCTGACCGTGAAGGAGAGGCTATAAGCTGGCATCTGAAAGCGGCACTGGGACTGGACAGTTCTGATAAAAAGGTCTGCCGCATCACCTTTAACGAGATCACGAAGGATGCGGTTACCAGGGCGCTGAAGAATCCCCGGGGCATTGACATGAATCTCGTAAATGCCCAGCAGGGCCGCCGTGTCATGGACCGTGTAGTCGGTTATTCCATCAGTCCTCTGCTTTGGGAAAAGATCAAACGAGGTCTTTCTGCCGGCCGTGTTCAGTCTGTCGCCCTCAGGATGGTATGCGAGCGGGATGCGGAGATCAACGCTTTTGTGCCGCAGGAATACCACACAGTCGATGCGACGATCAAAAACGGTGCAAAGACGGTCAAGGCTTCCTACTATGGTGAAAACGGACGGAAAAAGACACTGCATACCGCTGCCGAGGCGCAGAAGATCGTGGACGATGTGCGCGGACAGGATATCGCAGTCACGGAAGTAAAAAACAGTGACCGTGTCAAAAATGCTCCCTGGCCCTTCACCACATCCACCATGCAGCAGGAGGCATCCCGCCTGCTGAATCTTTCGACGCAGCAGACCATGCGCATCGCGCAGAAACTGTATGAGGACGGCCGTATCACTTATCTCAGGACCGACTCCATCCGTGTCAGCGATGAAGCTGTTGCCGCAGCTAAAAAATATATTGGGGCAGAGTACGGTAAGGATTATGTTTCGTTCAGGTCCGGATCCGGCAAGTCCGGAAGCAATGTGCAGGATGCACATGAAGCGATCCGCCCGACACATATCGAAGATACACCTGCGGTTCTGAAGGAATCTCTTGCGCGGGATGAATTTCGTCTCTACCAGCTGATCTGGAAGCGGTTCACTGCAAGTCGCATGACCCCTGCGGTCTATGCACAGACTGCGGTTCGTCTGGAAAAGGATACACATACCTTTACTGCCTCCGGGTCTCATCTGAAGTTTGACGGTTTTCTCAAGGTATACCGTCAGGACCAGGAAGATGAGGAGGAAAAGCAGGATCTTGGGTTCCTGAAAGAAGGGATGACCGTACGCTTCGAAAAAGTGGAAGATGTACAGCATTTTACCGAGCCGCCCGCACACTATACCGAAGCGACGCTGGTGCGTGCGCTGGAAGAGGAAGGAATCGGAAGACCTTCGACTTATGCGCCTACGATCGGAACACTGCTCGGCCGCAACTATGTGACGAAGGAAAAGAAAAATCTGTACGCAACGGAACTGGGATTTGCGGTGAACGAGCTCCTGGTAGGCTCTTTCCCCGGCATCGTGGACGTCGGTTTTACCGCCAAAATGGAAGAGCAGCTGGATGCTGTTGAAGAAGGCAGAGCTGACTGGAAAGATATCATCGCTTCTTTCTACCCCGATCTGGAAAAATCCGTAGCTGCTGCGAGGGAGAATCTCGGACGCATCAAGGTTGCCGACGAGGTGACCGATGAGATCTGTGACAAATGCGGACGCAACATGGTCATCAAATACGGACCGCATGGCAGATTTCTGGCCTGCCCGGGATTCCCGGAATGCCGCAATACCAAGCCGCTGCTCGAGAAGATCGGCGTGAAATGTCCGAACTGTGGATCTGACATCGTGAAGAGACGTACAAAAAAAGGACGTTTGTTCTATGCCTGTGAGAATAAGGACTGTGATTTTATCAGCTGGCGCAAGCCGGGTTCAAAAGGCGGAAAGGCTGATTTAAAGACCGCTCCTGAAGCAGGAGAAAAGGCCTGAAAATAAAAACACTTGCTTTTTTGGAGCATAGATGTTATGATATCGCATGGTAATTGAATAATAATGTAGTTGAGGAGTGGGTCAAAGGCCCACTCCTCAATGCGTGATAAGGGAGATTTGACATGAGTCAGAAGTATGTGGACCGTGTGAATGCGTTTATAGGACCCTATCTGAAGAAAAACGGCTACAGCCTGATCCTCTCCGAGTTCACGGAGGAAGATCATAACTGGTTCCTGCGTCTTTATATCGATCTCACGGAAGAAGAGATCGAAAAAAGGACGGCAGCCATGGCTGAGGAAGCCGAAGATGCGGAAGGGTACGAGGATGGGGATGCTGCCCTGGAGGCAGGCCGCGGCGAGACCGGTGCCGAAGCAGAAGAACTTCCGGAGGACTCTGAGGAGGGGGACGGAGAGGAGACTCCCGTACCCGGTGTCAGTATCAACGACTGTGCCAAGGTATCCCGTTACCTGAGCAAATGGCTCGACAAGGAAGACTTTATCCGGGAAGCGTATATGCTGGAGGTCTGTTCGAGAGGCTTTCTGCCCAGGGAATCATAAAGAAAAACCCTAAAAGATACATATAGAGGAGATAAACATGAACACCGAATTAAAAGAAGCACTGGAGATCCTTGGCAAGGAGCGCAATATTCCGAAGGAAGCTCTTCTGGAAGCCATCGAGAGCTCCCTTCTGACCGCCTGCAAGAACCATTTTGGCAAGGCGGACAATTGCTCTGTCAGCATTGACCGGGATACTTATGAATACAGGATCATCCAGACCAAGACCGTCGTGGAGAAGGTCGAGGATCCGGTGGAGGAGATCAGCCTTCCCGATGCGCTGATGATCAATAAAAACGTGCAGCTGGGAGATACGGTAGATATTCCGATCGACTCCCAGAAATTCGGACGCATTGCGACACAGAATGCCAAAGGCGTTATTGTGCAGAAGATCAGGGAGGAGGAGAGAAACTCCCTGTATCGTGATTTCTACGAGCATGAACACGGCATTATGACCGGTGTGGTGCAGAGGAACCTGGGCCGCAATATCAGTATCAATCTTGGCAAGGCAGATGCGATCCTGGCGGAGAATGAGCAGATCCGCGGCGAGAATCTGAAGCCCAATCAGAGGATCCGCGTTTATCTTCTTGAGGTCAAGAACAATCCCAGAGGCCCCAGGATCTCTGTTTCACGCACCCATCCGGATCTTGTTAAATGCCTCTTCGCGGAAGAAGTATCCGAGATCAAGGAAGGCGTGGTCGAAGTAATGGCCATTGCCCGTGAAGCGGGTTCCCGTACGAAGATGGCAGTCGTGTCTCACGATGAAAATGTCGATCCTGTCGGTGCCTGTGTCGGTGTGAACGGCACCAGGGTAAATTCTATCGTCGATGAACTGGGCGGAGAAAAGATCGATATCATCAACTGGGATGAGAATCCCGCTTTCCTTATTGAAAATGCGTTAAGCCCGGCGAAGGTGATCTGTGTCGTTGCGGATGAAGATTCCCGCGAAGCGGTCGTGATCGTACCCGACTATCAGCTGTCCCTGGCGATCGGCAAGGAAGGCCAGAATGCACGTCTCGCTGCAAAGCTGACCGGTTATAAGATCGACATTAAGTCCGAGACCCAGGCAGAGGAATCCGGTCTTCTGGAAGAACTTGGCATGCAGCTTTCCGAGGAGGGTGAATACACCGAGGAAGGTTACTACGAGGATGAGTACGTGCCGGAGGAAGAAGGCGATGTCGTATATGAAGACGATGGGGAATTCGCCGAGGATGGATTCGTTGAAGACGGAGCTGTTGAAGAATAAAGGGGACACCGGTATTGACTGAGAATAATAAAACTCCGGGATCCGACAGTCAGAGACTGATGAGATTGATCGGTCTTGCGGCTAAGGCAGGCCGTGTCCGTTCAGGCGGTTTTGCCGCGGAGGAGTCAGTCCGTTCCGGGAAGGCTGCGATATGCATGCTGGCATCGGACGCTTCGGAGAATACGATAAAGAATTTTGAGGATATGTGCCTCCATCGCGGTGTGCCGCTCGTGCGGACACCCTTTACCAAAGAGGCACTTGGACATATGATCGGCCGCGGGGACAGAGCATCACTGACCGTGGAAGATCAGGGATTTGCAGAGAGTATGTTGAGATCAGCACAAGGGAGGATATGCCTGTGAGTAATGAAAACAATGAAAATGAAGTGAAAAAGGCCGCTGCACCTGCCAGACGCAGGGAAGGTGCCGCAGCTGAGAGTGCCGGAGGACAGGCAGCCCCCCGTAAGAAACTGAATGTTGTATTCAGGAAGCAGAATTCCACCAGCATCAAAGAGCTTCCGAAGCGCCTGAAGAGCGCTGCCGACGGAAGTACGGAAAGAAGGCAGAAGCCGGCTGAAAGTGTTGCTGCTGCAGCTGCGGGATCCAAACGTCCGCGTCCGCTTCCGGCAGGTACGAAACCGGTAAAGCCGGCTGTTTATGGTGCGCCTAAGACAGCGGGTGCGTCGGCTGTGAAGAAAGCGGTACAGAAGGCAGAGACAAGACCCGCTGAAACTGTCGGAGAAGCAGCTGCTGATAAGGCAGCTGAACTTGCGGCAGCGGCTGAGCTGCGCGCTGCGGAAGAAAAGCAGAAGGCAGCAGCAGAGGCGGCAGAAGCGGCAAGAGTACAGACAGAGGCCCAGGCGGAAGCCGTCGCTCCGGTTACGGAACAGGCATCCATACCGGAAGAGCCTGCGGCTGAACCTGTTGTCAACGTAAAAGAAGAGCCGCAGGGAACAGGCGCTCCCGAAGAAAGCGAAGAAAAGGCTGCTGCGAAGGCGGAGACGAAGCCTGCTCAAAAGGCGGAGACAAAGCCTGCCCCAAAGGCGGCGTCAGGTGCCGCAAGAACGGGCACTGCCCAGACGAGATCTGATGCCGGCGATGGAAAACCAAAGGTTCGCATCGTCAAATCATATGCCAATTATGATGCAGCCGCAGTCATTGCGGAGGCATCCCGTCAGGCCCGTAAAAATGTTGCGTCACAGCGCGGGCCGGAAGGTGCTGCTCCTTCACAGCGCAGACCCAGGACTCCCGGAGAGGGTCCGGGAAGGCCTGCCGGCAGAAATGCAGGCGCGCCGGGTACCCGCAGAGAAGGACAGGGACAGGCAGGCGGCTCACGCCGTCCCGGCGAGGGCGGCAGGACATTTATCGCCCGCGGTTCCGCGGCACCGGGCGGCAGAGCGGCTGCGCCCGGCGGCAGAGCAGGCGCTCCCGCTCCGGCATTTAACGCGACACAGGGCAAGAACGCAGGCGGCCGCGGAGGAAGAAATACATACGCCGGCAAGGATAAAAAAGACAGAAAAGATAAGTATGTGGACGAACTGACAGCCAGCAAGACGGCACGTACCGGCAAGGGTGCATTTATCCGTCCGGAACCCAAGAAGGAGAAGCCGGAGGAGGAGATCAAGGTCATCGTCATTCCGGAGAAGCTCACCATCAAAGATCTGGCAGATAAGCTTCACATGCTGCCGAGTGTGATCGTCAA
Organism: Lachnospiraceae bacterium; assembly: GCA_017446045.1. Lineage (GTDB taxonomy): Bacteria > Bacillota > Clostridia > Lachnospirales > Lachnospiraceae > Avilachnospira. The sequence continues at coordinate 81,611 of JAFSRP010000008.1, forward strand.
GAAGCTCTTCCTTCAGGGCAAAATGGTGACGCCAAACACCGATCTGAGCTATGAAGAAGCAGAAGAGATCGCTATGGAATATGACATCCTCTGTGAAAAGGAGGAAGTCGTCGATGTGATCGCCGAGATCCTGCGTGAGGATGAAGAAGACGAAGAGAAGATGATCACCCGCAACCCGGTCGTCTGTGTCATGGGTCATGTCGACCATGGCAAGACTTCCCTGCTGGATGCGATCCGTAATACCAATGTGACTGCACGCGAAGCCGGCGGTATCACGCAGCACATCGGTGCTTCTGTCGTTCGCGCGGGAGATCGCGATATTACCTTCCTGGATACTCCCGGCCATGAGGCATTTACGGCAATGCGTCTCAGAGGCGCCCAGTCCACCGATATTGCCGTATTGGTCGTCGCTGCGGACGACGGTGTCAAGCCGCAGACCATTGAGGCGATCAACCACGCAAAGTCGGCCGGTGTCGAGGTGGTCGTTGCGATCAACAAGGTCGATAAGCCGGCAGCCAATATCGATATGGTCAAGCAGGAGCTGACAGAGTACGGTCTGATCGCGGAGGAATGGGGCGGTTCTACGCCGATGGTCCCCGTGTCTGCCAAGACCGGACAGGGTATCAGTGATCTGCTGGATATGATCCTGCTGGTTGCGGATGTGCTGGAACTCAAAGCCAATCCGAACCGCAACGCGCGAGGCCTCGTGATCGAGGCCCAGCTGGATAAGGGAAGAGGTCCCGTGGCAACTGTCCTGGTCCAGAAGGGCACCCTGAAGGTCGGCGACAATGTCGCTGCCGGCGCATGTTACGGCAAGGTCCGCGCGATGATGGACGATAAAGGCGGCAGACTGCGTAAGGCAGGCCCGTCCGTTCCGGCAGAGATCCTTGGTCTGAACGACGTCCCCAATGCGGGCGAAGTATTCATGGTCTGCGATGACGAGAAGGAAGCCAGAAGCATTGCGGAGACCTTCATTGCCGAGCAGAAGAAGCACAAGCTCGAAGAGACGATGCAGAAGATGAATCTGGATCAGCTGTTCGATCAGATCAAGGCAGGAAATGTCAAAGAACTGCCGATCATTGTCAAGGCAGATGTGCAGGGATCCGTGGAGGCGGTCAAGCAGAGTCTCGGCAAGCTTTCCAATGAAGAAGTCGCAGTCAAGGTCATCCATGCGGCTGTCGGTAATATCAACGAGTCCGATGTCAACCTGGCATCCGCTGCAAATGCGATCATTATCGGCTTTAACGTCAAACCGGATCCGACCGCAAAGTCTACGGCGGAACGTGAAAAGGTCGATGTGCGTCTGTACCGTGTGATCTATCAGGCTATCGAAGATCTGGAAGCAGCCCTGACAGGTATGCTTGCTCCGGTCTACGAGGAGAAGATGACCGGGCGCGCGATCGTCCGCCAGCTGTTCAAAGCAAGCGGTGTTGGTACGATCGCAGGATGCTATGTAACGGACGGTGTCATTGAAAAGGGATCGCGTGCAAGAGTATTCCGCGGTGATAAGCAGGTATTTGACGGCGACATCGCATCCCTGAAGCGCTTCAAAGATGAAGTTAAGGAAGTACGCCTCGGATTCGAGTGCGGTATCGTTCTTGACGGGTTCAGTGAAGTACAGGTCGATGACAATCTGGAGATCTACAAGATGGTGCAGGTACCGCGGACGTCATCGAACGCAAATTAAACGATTATGAAAAAAGGCAGTATTAAAAACAACAGGATCAACGGCGAAGTCCTGCGCGAGCTCACTTCCATCATCCGTGATGATGTAAAGGATCCGCGCATCGACCCGCTGATCACGGTCACCAGGGTAGAAGTGACGCCGGACCTGCAGTATTGCAAGTGTTTCGTCTCTTCCCTGGGGTCCGATGATACACTGAAGGAGAGCATTGAAGGGCTGAAGAACGCAGGCGGATATATCCGCCGGGAACTGGCCCGCAGAGTCAATCTCCGGAAGACACCCGAACTGCAGTTTGTTCCGGACCGCAGCATGGAATATGCCATGGAAATGTCCATGAAGATCGAAGCTCTGGCGAAAGCGGGCGGAATGTCTTCGGATGACAGCGCTGCGGATGAAGAACCGGATCTTGAAATGTAAGGGGCAGGGGCCTGCATACAAAAGCAGGCCCTCTTTTGATCCCCGGAATTATCTGTATGGAAAATAATCTTACAAAAGAGATATTTCACCGGGAGCTTTTAAAAGCAGAGAGCATCTGTATTCTCGGTCATATCAGTCCGGACGGCGACTGTGTGGGATCCGTCCTTGGAGCGTACAATTATATCCGTAAGCTTCCGGGATGTACAGCGGTAACTGCAGGGAGGCTTCAGCCTTATCTCGAGGAGGTTGGGGAGAAGTTCCGGTATATGCAGGGAAGCGATGTCGTATGCTGCGATCCGAGGGATGACCGCCGCTACGAGCTCGCACTGGTCTGCGACTGTGCCGATCCTGACCGCATGGGCAGGTTTCGCCATTTTATGGACCGGGCGGACAGGTGCATTATGATCGATCATCATGTCACCAACCCCGGTTTCGGAGATCACAGACTCGTGGTTCCCGGCTCTTCATCCTCATGTGAAGTCCTGTTCGGGCTTATGGACGAAAAGTATGTTGACCGCAGTGTGGCAGAATGTATTTATACAGGACTGATCCACGATACCGGTGTATTCCGACACAATTCCACCTCTCCGGACACCCTTCGCGCAGCCGCGAGATGCATGGAATACGGTATCGACTTCAACCGCATCATAGAGGAGTCATTCTTTTCCATGACCTTTGCACAAAAGCGGGTCCTGGGCTGGCTCCTGAGTCATATGGAGTCTTACCTTGACGGGAGACTGATCATGGCGGCGCTTGATATGCCGACCAAAAAAGATCTGGGCGCCGAATCGATGGATATGGACGGTATGATCGACCATATGCGCACAACGACGGGCGCATTGCTTGCTGCTTATATGTACGAGACCAAGGACGGACGGACAAAACTATCACTGCGTTCCAATTCAGACCTCGTGGATGTGAGCAGGATCGCGGCAGCATACGGCGGCGGAGGACACAAACGAGCCGCAGGCTGCTTTATGGGGCTTGATCTCGAAAGAAACAAAGCCGAGATCGAGGCTGCGGTGATGGAACAGCTCGGTGAACACGGTGTTCTATGAACGATAATCGATATAATGGGTTTATAAATATATATAAAGAAGCCGGCTGGACCTCCATGGACGTATGCGCGAAGCTTCGCCGCATCCTCGGGATGAAAAAGGTCGGACATGCCGGCACGCTGGATCCCATGGCGGAAGGAGTCCTGCCGGTGGCGCTCGGACGTGCCACCAAGGATGTTGACCGGGTGGGAGACGGGACAAAGACCTATGAAGCTGGCATGCTGCTGGGGGTGGAGACGGACACGGAAGATATCACGGGAAAGGTCGTCCATACCTGTTCTGAAGACGGATTTCCTTCGGAGGAAGAAATACGCCGTGCCGTATCATCATTCGTCGGACCTTATGAGCAGAAGACCCCGATGTATTCTGCCCGCAAGGTGGGAGGAAAGAAGCTGTATCAGTATGCGCGTGCCGGGATCGAAGTGGAGAGGAAGACCAGGACCGTGGAGATCCTTGAGATCGGGATCCTGGAGATCCGGCCGCCGCATGTACGGTTCCTCGTGACCTGTACGAAGGGCACTTACATCCGGACGCTATGCCGTGATATCGGAGAAATGCTCGGATGCGGTGCGTGTATGGAAAGCCTGACGCGTACGAGAGTCGGTGATTTCCTCGCCGGAAACGCCTTGAAGATCGCGGATGTGGAAAGCCTGGAAGCGAACGACGCAGTTGACGGAGCGCTCCGTATTATCGCGCCAACTGCGGTTTCCATCGGGAAGTTCGACGGAACCCATATGGGACATCAGGCTTTGTTGAAAGAGCTGAAAAAAGTGGCACAGGAGGACCGTCTTCGCACCTGTGTACTGATCCTCAAGTTTGGCAGTACCGGAGTGCTGACAGACGCGGAACGCAAACAAAAGCTCTACAGCATGGGCGTCGATTACTGCATCGAGCTGCCGTTTACCGAAGAAATGAAGAACATGTCTGCAGAGGACTTTCTGCAGAAGGTCCTGATCGGACGCTACCATATGAAAGCGATCGTTGCAGGCGATGACGTAAGCTTCGGAAAGGGAAAACGCGGCAATGCGGCATTTTTGCACGAACATTCGGAAGAGTTCGGCTACCGGGTCCGCCTGATCGAGAAGGTAAAGATCGACTTTTCAAGTGAGAACGCAGGAGCGGTAGGTGCTCTGATCGAAAGCAGGCAGAAGACGGCGGAAAAGGAAACCGGTCCCGTTCCTTCTTCCGCAGCGGCGCAGGATATCAGTTCCACGCTGCTGAGGGAAGAGCTGCGAAAGGGCGATATGCTCCATGTGACCAGGCTTTTGGGCAATCCTTTTACGATCACGGGACCGGTCATACATGGCAGGCATGCCGGGACAGAGAGGATGAGCTTCCCCACGATGAACGTTCAGGTCCCGGAGGAACTGATCCTGCCGCCAATGGGTGTCTATGCGGTACTGGCGCAGATCGCCGATGAAAAAGGATCGTTTGAAAACAGTCCCGTACTGCAGGGGATCGCAAACCTTGGGACAAGACCCACGGTGGACAGCAGCGGCAGAGTCCTGCTGGAAACGCATACTTTTGGGGACTCATATGAATGCTACGGGAGAATGCTTCGCGTCGGTCTCTGCTTCTATATACGTCCGGAAGAGAAGTTTGACAGCCTGGAAGCTTTGAAAGCCAGTCTGGAAACAAAGGATATCCCGGCAGTGGAATCATTTTTCAGTCATATATGATTTTAGTAAGAAACAGAAATGACTCTTTATTGGAAATGCTTGCATTTTCCGGATGTTTATGTTAGTATAGCAAAGCTTAACGCCGCAGTCTTGGTTTCGCGCATTCCTTGGCGGAGACTCAGGCTGACGGGTATGTTTGACCGGACATGGTTTTCGGTCCAGTATTTAAAGGAGAAGAAACATGATCGCAAAGGACAAGAAGACAGATATCATCAAAAGCTATGCGCGTAAGGAAGGCGACACGGGTTCACCCGAGGTTCAGATCGCGATCCTGACCGCACGTATCAATGAGCTCACCGAGCACCTGAAGCAGAACCCGAAGGATCATCACTCCAGAAGAGGTCTTCTGATGATGGTCGGCCGCCGCAGAGGCCTTCTGCAGTACCTGCAGAAGAAGGACCTTGAGGGCTACAGAGAGCTCATCAAGAAGCTGGGTATCCGTAAGTGATCCGGAAGCCCGGTCTGCACAGAAAGAACCACAGGCAGCATCCCGTTTGACGGGGTGCTGTTTTTTGTTTTGTATTTAATATGTTTTAAACTGGAAAAGGATGGGGATATATGATATTCTAAACATGCTTGTTAAATATCAAACAATATAGCACGGTGTCCGACAATACCGAACCAAGAGAGCGATTTTTAGTGTGGGAAAGCATCATGCCGGACCACAAGTGATGCTTAGGTAAACAGTTACTTTATTCAGACCGAAGGAGGACTTTATGGCACATTTCAGAAGTGCGGATCTGATGCAGCTTTCATACAAAGGCTATTTCAAGGCGATGGGATATTCCGATACGGAGCTTGGTCCTGATAAGCCCAGGATCGGTATCGCAAACTCCTGGAACCAGCTGGTTCCGGGACACTACAATTTAAATCAGGTCGCGGAGTATGTTAAGCGCGGCATCTACGAGGCAGGCGGTACGCCCTGTGAGTTCGGCGTCATGGCCTGCTGCGACGGTATTGCCCAGGGCCATGTAGGCATGAGCTATATCCTTCCTTCCCGCGAGATCATTTGTGATTCCGTTGAGCTCATGGTGCAGGCTCACCAGCTGGATGCGGTCGTTCTTCTGGCTTCCTGTGACAAGATCGTGCCCGGCATGATCATGGCAGCTGCGCGGCTCAACGTTCCCGCGATCCTTATCAACGGCGGCCCGATGCTGAGCGGTATTGAGTTCGATGGACGTAAGTCAGACGGTACGGCACCGGATGAGGCTATGGGCATGCTTTCCGCCGGAAAGATCACCCAGGACGAACTGGATACACTTGTGAATGCCTGCTGTCCGGGCTGTGGTTCCTGTTCCTTCTTTGGCACCGCGAACACTATGGGATGCGCGATCGAGGCACTCGGCATGTCACTTTCCGGCAGTGCCGTTGTTCCGGCTGTTTATGCCGACAGACTGCGGTATGCGTTCAAGACCGGTCAGAAGATCGTTGAGCTTACCAAGAAGGATATCCGTCCGAGAGATATCATCACTAAGAAATCGATCCGCAACGCGATCATCGCGACAATGGCTGTCTGCGGTTCCACCAATGCATGTCTGCATCTGCCCGCGATCGCAATGGAGGCAGGCATGAAGGATTGGGATGTCATCGGTGAGTTTGACAGACTCAACAAGATCACTCCGCAGCTTGCGCGTATATATCCGGCATCTGATTTCTCACTGGAGGATTTCTATAAGGCAGGCGGCATGCAGAGAGTCATGAAGAATCTGGGAGACCTTCTGTACACCGATGTTATGACCGTTGACTGCCAGACGCTCGGCGAGAATCTGGCGCAGGCGAAGTTCATCTACCCGGAGAATCCGGACCTTATCAAGACAAGGGAGGAACCGTTCGCGATGATGGGCGGTATCGCGGTCCTTCGCGGCAACATCTGCCCGGATACCGGCATCACCAAGCCCGGCGCATATGATCCCTGTTTGTATGATTTTACCGGCAAGGCCATCTGCTTCGACTGTGAAGAGGACGCCGAAGAGGCTATCCTGAAGGGCGACGTGAAGCCCGGACATGTCGTGGTCGTACGTTACGAGGGACCGAAGGGCGGTCCCGGCATGCGTGAGATGTACAAGGCCATGAAGTATCTCTACGGACAGGGGCTCAACAAGTGTACTGCGCTGATCACGGACGGGCGCTTCTCCGGCACCAACAACGGCTGCTTCGTAGGACATATCTCACCGGAGGCAGCAGATGGCGGCCCGATCGCGCTGATCAGGGATGGAGATACGATCCATCTGGATGTCATGCGCGGTATCCTTGAGCTGACCGATGTGAGCGATGAGGAACTGAAGGAAAGAAGGAAGAGCTGGAAGCGTCCGAAGAAGGACATCCCGAACGGATATCTGCGCCTGTACTCCAAGGTGGCATCTTCGGCAGCGAAGGGCGCTGTCATCGACGAGGAGCAGATCTACTCCAAGGTCGAAGAACTGTAAGATAAGACAAATAATGAGGGGGCTGTTCCATCGGGAACAGCCCCCTTTACTGACTTGCGGATCTTACAGATCCGTTCTGTTTCCATCTACCAGGAAATGATCCTGTCCCGTGCGGGCGATAAACACCATGGTGCGGCCGGGATTCAGGACGATCTCCGCGCCGTTGTCATCATAGAAGCGTGTAGTCTGGTATTCCGTTGCCTTAGCCCAGGTTCCGTGGATCATCCTGCCGCCGGTAAGGTACCAGGCGTCGTGTCCGCCGTCCAGGGAATGATAATAAAGATATCCGGCTCCTCGCTGTCCGGAAGTTTCACTCTTGATCAGAATATTGGTAAAAGACAGCTGTTCACCGGTGACGGCGTCACACTGCGGTTCGCCGTAAATACTGCGGTAGTACAGACCGTCTTCTTCATTATATTCAAGGACCGAACCCGTGACGGGATAGCACCCCTTCATATCCAGCCGGACAGCCGGGACCGAACCGGGTGCTTCGGAAAGGTCAATGAGCCCCGGCTCCCGCGCGAATTTCCAACGATCAGGATCGTAGTATTCCGGCCGGTGTTCACGCGCAAAGCCTGCTTTTTCAATCGCTGACAGGATATGGGCGCCATCGGTATACGCCCTGTGCATGGAGTTGGAGTTGGCAGGAACGCGGTAGAATGCACCGTAGGATGAACCCATCACACCGTCAACACCGTTGATGTTATCCACGTCGGGACGGGTCAGGATGTCCTTGACAAATACTTCCGGGCCGCCGAAATGGATAAGGATGCTGTCCCATTCGAGTGCTTCATACACAAAGTATTCCCTTGTGCTTCGGACGTTGCCGATACGTTCAAGGTCTTCCCAGTCAAGAAGGATCCCCATCTGGCGGCTCATGTCACCTTCTTCCATGATCTCATAAAATACTTCCACACGATCCAGCCCATACTGCGGCTGGGCTTTTTTGTCGATCGGATACATCACGGCGATCGGACGTTTTTCTGCCAGCTCCCCGGGGATCCATTCGTAGGTCAGAGGACTGCGAACAAGACCCTCTTCAGGAGGGATATCAGGCATTACGGGCTCCGGGAGCTCCGGGTCGGCAGAAGTTTCAGCATCTGTCCGGACTTCTTCAGGAGACGCGGTTTCAGCTTCCGTATCAGTTTCCGAAACAGATTCGGTAAAGGACGATGCTTCAGACGATTCGACGGGACCTGCGCTTTGACATGCTGACAGCAGCAAAGAGGCGGAGAGGAGCGTCACTGACACGGCAGCGGTCAGGCGGACGGAAAACGGTCGATTACGGTCCTGATATTCGGGCAGACTGTTACGGCCTGCTTTTATCCGGTGATTTTTCATTTTTTTATATTTCTCCGCGGGGGTTTATCCCCTGGTCCGACGAGCATGGATGGTTTTGACTTTCCGGTATCTTACTGTCTTCCGATCATAACATAAAACAACCTGTTAATACATCTGTTTTTATTTAATATGCATGGGATCTATGATAAAATATACCTGTCAGGAAATGAACGAAAGCCATATGAGGAGGTAGAATTATGGCAGGAAGAAAAAACAAATACTCTGGAACTCAGACGGAGAAAAACCTGATGGAAGCATTCGCCGGTGAATCACAGGCAAGAAACAAATATACTTTTTTTGCGGGAGTCGCGCAGTCCGAGGGTTATGAGCAGATCGCCGCCCTTTTCCTGAAGAGCGCGGAAAACGAGCGTGTTCACGCCAAGATCTGGTTCAAGGAACTGGCGGGCATCGGGACCACACCTGAAAATCTTTCCGATGCGGCGGACGGCGAGAACTACGAGTGGACGGATATGTACGCGGGGTTCGCCAAAACAGCGGAAGAGGAAGGTTTTCCGGAACTGGCCGCGAAATTCCGCCTGGTAGGAGAAATCGAGAAACGCCATGAGGAACGTTATCGCGCGCTGCTCCATAATATCGAGATGAATGAGGTGTTTGAAAAGAGCGAAGTCAAAGTCTGGGAGTGCCGTGCATGCGGACATGTGGTCGTTGGCACGAAGGCTCCCGATATCTGTCCGGTCTGCAAAGCCTCGATCGGATGGTTCGAGATCACGGAGGCAAATTATTAAGAGCGAAATTGTGTAAATTTATTTATTTTATAAGAAAAACCTGTTATAATCATTCAGTTGTTTCTATGAATAATTGATTACAGGAAGAGGTAATAATTATGAGGACAGTTGGAACGGTTTCAAGAGGCGTCAGATTGCCGATCGTCAAACAGGGAGATGATCTGATCAAAGTGGTCACGGATTCCGTAAAAGCAATGGGAGAGGAACAGGGCCTGACTTTCCATGAAAAAGATGTAGTTGCTGTCACAGAGTCTGTCGTGGCTCGTGTCCAGGGCAACTATGTCGGCATAGAGGATATAGCGGCAGACTGCCGTGCGAAGTTTGGCGGAGATAAGATCGGCATCGTATTTCCGATCCTGAGCCGCAACCGTATAGCGATCTGTCTGAAAGGATTTGCGAAAGCTTTCAAAAAGGCGTATATCCTCCTGAGCTATCCCTCGGATGAAGTGGGCAACCACCTGTTTGATGAGGACCTGCTTGATGAAAAGGGCGTCAACCCTTATTCGGACGTGCTTGATGAAAAAAGATACAGAGAGTTATTCGGTTATGTGAAGCATCAGTTCACCGGTGTCGATTATGTTGAGTATTACCGTGAGCTGTTCCACGCGGAGGGCTGTGAGGTAGAGTTCATCTTTGCCAATGACTGCCGTGCGATCCTGCCGTATACGAAGGAGGTGATCTGCTGTGATATCCATACCAGGGAGCGTTCCAGACGCCGGCTCCTGAATGCGGGCGCCGAAAAGGTCCTTACTATGGCGGATATCATGAATGCTTCCGTCAATGGCAGCGGTTTTAATGAGAAGTACGGCCTTTACGGCTCCAACAAAGCGACCGAGAATACCGTCAAGCTGTTCCCGAGAGACTGCCAGGCATTTGTTGATGCCCTGCAGGATAGCCTTGCGAAGGCCACCGGCGTTAAAATGAACTGTATGATCTACGGCGACGGAGCATTCAAGGATCCGGTTGGTAAGATCTGGGAGCTTGCTGATCCGGTCGTCAGCCCGGCATATACAGAGCGTCTCAGCGGCACGCCGAACGAGCTCAAGCTGAAGTACCTTGCTGACAATGATTTCAGTGAGCTGAAGGGCGAGGAGCTTGCCGAAGCAATGAAGGATGCCATCCGCAAAAAGGAAGGCAGCCTGGTCGGCAAGATGGCTTCCGAGGGTACGACACCGCGTCAGCTGACAGATCTCCTTGGTTCTTTAAGTGACCTGACGTCGGGTTCCGGAGATAAGGGAACACCGGTCGTCTTTATCCAGGGATATTTCGATACTTACGCAGAGCAGTGATCGGCTGTTCCCGGCGGGATACCGACGATTTTCTGCTTGACAGAAGAAGTGATTTGCAATAGTATATACGCAATATAAAAAACCGTCAGAACATGGCGGTTTTTTATTAAAACGGGAATGATAAAAAATTAACAATGATCGGAGGCACGAATTGCGGGAGCAGGTGTTTCGGATCGCTTTCAGTGAAAGGGAAGGAGAGTATCATCCCATGGAAAACTTCAAAGCGTTTCTGAAAAGAAAAGACATCGAGATCTCGGTCCGGCGCTATCTGATCGATGCGCTGGGAGCTATGGCACAGGGCCTGTTCTGCTCTCTGCTGATCGGAACGATCATCAATACGATCGGGACACAGTTCCATGTTCCGTTCCTGACGCAGCCGGTGGCTACAGTGAGCGGGATCGATTACACAGTCGGCGGACTGGCGTCTGCCATGAGCGGCCCTGCGATGGCAGTAGCGATCGGTTATGCGCTGCACTGTCCCCCTCTGGTCCTTTTTTCCATGATCACAGTCGGTTTTGCCTCCAATGCCCTGGGTGGGGCCGGAGGACCATTAGCGGTCTTGTTTATCGCTATTATTGCTGCTGAAGTGGGAAAGGCTGTCTCAAAAGAGACAAAGATCGACATTTTGGTGACACCGCTGGTGACAATAGGAGTCGGCATCGCACTGTCTGCATGGTGGGCACCGGCGATCGGCAAAGCTGCCATGAGAATGGGCGCGCTGATCATGTGGGCAACCGAACTCCAGCCATTCCTGATGGGCATCCTTGTTTCCGTGCTCGTGGGCATAGCGCTGACTCTCCCGATCTCCTCTGCGGCGATCTGCGCTGCGCTCGGACTGGTCGGTCTGGCAGGCGGTGCTGCAGTCGCGGGCTGCTCCGCCCAGATGGTAGGATTTGCTGTTATGTCTTTTGCCGAAAACGGATGGGGCGGACTGGTGTCTCAGGGGATCGGCACATCGATGCTCCAGATGGGCAATATCGTACGCAATCCGCGGATCTGGATCGCGCCCATACTTACTTCTGCCATAACCGGACCCATTGCCACCTGCATTTTCAGGCTTCAGATGAATGGCGCGCCGGTATCTTCCGGTATGGGTACCTGCGGATTTGTAGGGCAGATCGGTGTTTATACCGGTTGGGTGAATGATGTCGCATCCGGAGCCAAAGCGGCTATCACCGGTTTTGACTGGGCCGGACTGCTGCTGGTCTCGATCATACTGCCGGCAGTGCTCTGTCCCCTGATCAATCTCGGCCTCCGGAAGATAGGATGGGTCAGGCCGGGTGATATGAAGCTGAAATAATTGCTCTCCTCGAGAAGACATATGGAGGTATCACAGATGAAATATGTCCTTGCACCGTCGATCCTGTCGGCGGATTTTGCCAACCTGGGTCCGGAAGTGCGTAAATGTGCGGAAGCCGGTGCGCAGTATATCCATATCGATGTCATGGACGGGAGTTTTGTGCCGAATATCACATTCGGGCCGCCGGTGATCAAAGCGATCCGTCCGTATACGGACCATCCCTTTGACGTACATCTGATGATCGACGAGCCGATCCGCTATGTGGAGGAGTTCCGCAAGGCGGGAGCCGACATCATTACCGTTCACCAGGAGGCATGCACCCATCTGGACCGTACCGTTCAGGCGATCCGGGAGACCGGAGCAAAGGCGGGCGTGGTATTGAATCCGGCTACTTCGCTGGAAACGGTGCGCGATATCCTTCCCGCGCTCGACATGATCCTTCTGATGAGTGTCAACCCCGGCTTCGGAGGACAGAAATATATTCCGTATGTAACGGATAAGATCCGCCGGCTGCGGGTCATGGCTGCCGAAGCGGGATGCCCTGAAATGGATATAGAGGTGGACGGCGGCGTGACCCTCGACAATGTCCGGGAGGTTCTGGAGGCAGGGGCCAATATAATTGTTGCGGGGTCAGCGGTTTTTAAGGGGGACCCCATAAAAAATATAAAAGCTTTCTTACATTGCTTTGGAACATATTGATTTCCGAAGTAAGATGCGTTACGCTATTTGCACAGGAGGGGGCAAAAAACTGAATTTCATTCCCCCGGAAGCAAAAGGAGCGTGGCGTCATGAAAAACAGACTTACAGTTAAGCAGATCTCCATAATCGGTTTGATGGCTGCACTGGTATTCGTCAGTTCGAAGATCGAGATCCGGATCCCATCCATTCTCGGTGTTACCAGGTTCCATCTTGGCAACGGTATGTGTATCCTTTCGGGATTGCTGATGGGAGCGCTGCCGGGCGGACTTGCGGCAGGCCTCGGATCCTTCTTCTTTGATCTCGTATTCTGGGGCGGCAACCCGGTAGGCTGGTGCGTGACTTTCGCGACCAAGTTCCTCATGGGCTATTTCTCCGGACTGTTTTATCATCACGAGACATTTTCCCATCTCGGCCGCACTGCCAATATTGCCATCTGCGGCGCGATCGGTGAGCTTGCCTATATCATCGGATACCTTCTGAAGGAATTTATCACCTATCGGATCGTAATGGGCAATCCCATGGAAGCCGTCGCTGCCATGCTGGTCCAGAAGGGACTGACCTCCATGATCAATGCAGTCATAGCTGTCATCGTTGCCGAGATCTTATTCAGGGTCCTTGTACCGATCCTGCGGAAAAGCGGACTAAGTTATGAACAGGCATGAGATTCCAAAGAAAATAGCGATCATCAATGATCTTTCCGGTTATGGCCACTGTTCTTTAGCAGTGGCTATTCCCGTTATATCGGCTCTCGGCGTGCAGGCGTGCCCCGTCCCCACATCGATCCTTTCCAATCATACAGGTTTTCCCAGTGAGTATAAGTTTGATTTTACGGATCATATGACGCCGTATATGGAAGCCTGGGAACAGCTGAAGATCCATTTCGACGGCATTCTTACCGGATATATGAACTACGATGCCCAGGTCCGGGCAACGGCGTCCTTTATTGAGAAATTCAAATCCGAGGATACGCTGGTATTCGTGGATCCCGCGATGGCGGATCATGGCCGGCTGTACCGCGGTTTTACGGAAGACTATGCAAACTATATCAAAGATCATCTGATCCGGCAGGCTACCGTGATCAAACCCAATATTACCGAAGCCTGCCTGCTGACCGGCTTCGATTATGATCTCGTGATGGACGCGACCCGCGACCGTACCATGCGGAGACTGAAATCCTATCTGATCAATATCGTTACGGCCCTGAAGGAGCTGGGGCCCAGAGATATCGTGATCACGGGCGTAGACCGCGGAGAAAGGATCCTCAATACTCTCGCGGACGAGCATGAGGTCAAGTTTATCTCCGTCAGGAAGACAGGACACAACCGCCCCGGAACGGGAGACATTTTTTCTTCTATCGTCGCTTCATCGTTACTGCTCGGCATGAGCCTGGAGCATGCGGTGCGCAAAGCCTGTGATTTCATCGCAGTAGCGATCGAGATAAGCGAGCAGGCGGGCGTACCTGTCGCGGAAGGCGTAATGTTTGAAAAGATCATGTCACGCCTGAGCTCGACAGCAGACCAGGCAAAGTATATACGCCATTGAATAATTGGTCAGAATGCACATCTTTTGGCTTTGATTTTTATATCATTTCCATAATATTCCGTCACGTTACAAAATGATAAAATAATACTATAAGTACTGCAGGATCCGGGAACTATTCTTAAGGAATCGTTCCTGGGTCTTGTGACAGTTATTACTTTTTTTATTATCCAGGAGCCGAAAGATGATTAAGATTCTGATCATTGCGGATGATTTCACCGGTGCGCTCGATACCGGCGTCAAATTCGCTGCAAAAGGAGCAAAAACAAAGGTCATGACAAAGTGGAACGATGACTTCGTCAATGACCCTGCCGAAGTTCTGGTTCTCTGTGTGCCGACCCGTCATGAGACGCCGGAGGACGCCTATGAGATGGTGCGTGCTGTTGTGGAGAAAGCAGACGGCAAGGTAGGTACGATCTTTAAAAAGACGGACTCCGTGCTGCGGGGCAATGTCGGCGCGGAGCTGACAGCTGTCCTGGAAGGATCGGAAGCCAACCAGCTCTATTTTATTCCGGCATTACCTTCGATGCGCCGTATCACACTGGGAGGTATTCATTATATCAGCGGCATCGCCGTTAAAAACAGTGTATTCGGACGCGATCCCTTTGATCCGGTGACAGAGAGCTATGTTCCTGACCTGATGCATAAGCAGTCTGACGCACACATCGAATCTGTAAGTGTGGAGGAAGCGATCTCGACAGCCCCGACGAGCGAAGACAAGACGATCTATGTTTATGACTGTGAAAGCAGCGACACGCTGGATGCCGAGCTCAAGACGCTCTGCAAGCGGGGCATGCCGCGGCTGGTCGCCGGATGTTCCGGCCTGGCAGAAGCTCTGGCTTCCAGAGTAGGAGATGAGACACGGATCGCACCGCGGTCTATGGACGGAAATCTTACCGTGGTCTGCGGAAGTGTCAACCCGATCTCTGTCGCACAGATGAATTTCGCGGAGCGCTACGGCTTCAGCCGCGTCCACTTGTCGGATTCGCAATTCCTCGGAGACATCAACGCGCTGAAGGTGACGGCGGAAGGCATCGAGATGATCGGCAGATATGCCGGCGGCACACTGGTAGATACTCTTTATGCCAATAACGGCGTGCAGAGAAATGTTACGGAAAAGGAACTTGAGAAGACCCGCGCACTGATCTCCAGACGCATCGGACAGCTGATGAAGAGCATGCTTGAAGCGGGCTTCGAAGGAAGGCTGATGATCATCGGCGGCGATACTTTGCTGGAATTCACCAATGCCATCGGCTGCTTTGAGCTTTATCCGATCTGCGAGATCGATCCGGGCACCGTGGTCTTTAAGCTGGAGTACGAGGGAAAAGAACACGAGATCATTACGAAGTCCGGCGGTTTCGGAAGCGAAGAACTGCTGGTGAAGATCGTCGGAGGCATTACCTGATCTCCCGGCAGCAGAAGGAACTGATCATTTTTACAGCGAAGAGATTTATACTCACATGAAAGGAGTACTATATGAGCAACCTGCCGATCCTTGGAATCACCATGGGCGATCCGTTTGGAAACGGACCCGAGATCTCTGTTAAAGCGCTTTCCGATCCTGCGCTTTATGAGCGCTGCCGTCCGCTGATCGTCGGCGACATGACCAGCATGAAATATGCCGCGGACGTCGCGAAGAAAGTCGACGGCCTGGATATCAAGCTGCGCAAGATCTCGTCTGTCGACGAGGCAAAGTTTGAATACGGAACGATCGATGTCATCGACCTCGGTATCGTACCGGATCATATGATCCCGAAGTCCCTGGACCAGGATGAGCCGAAGCCTTTTAAGATCGGTGCGAGCGCGCTGGGCGGTGAAGCGGCTTTCCAGTATGTCAAAAAGGTCATTGAACTGGCGATGGCCGATCAGGTGGACGCAACGGTCACCAATGCGCTGAGCAAGGAAGCCATCAATATGGCAGGCCATCATTTCTCGGGGCATACGGAGATCTATTCCCATTACACCAATACGAAGAAATACACCATGATGCTGGCACACGAGAATCTGCGTGTGGCGCATGTATCCACGCATGTTTCCCTGCGTGAAGCCTGCGACAGGGTCAAGAAAGACAGAGTTCTGGAAGTTATCCGCCTTGCCAATGAAGGCATGAAGGACCTTGGCATCGAGAATCCGAAGATCGGCGTCGCCGGACTCAACCCGCACTGCGGCGAGAACGGCATGTTCGGAACGGAAGAGATCAAGGAGATCCAGCCGGCGATCGATCAGGCAATGGCAGAGGGCATCAACATTCCGGAGAAGGCACCGACACCTCCGGATACGGTTTTCTCGAAGGCCCTTGGCGGCTGGTATGATATCGTGATCGTCATGTACCATGATCAGGGACATATCCCGCTTAAGGTCAAAGGCTTTGTCTATAATCATGAGAAGAAGGCCTGGGATGCGGTCGCGGGCATCAATGTGACTCTGGGACTGCCGATCATCCGCGCTTCCGTGGACCATGGCACCGGATTCGGTCATGCCGGCAGCGGACACGCGAATGCGTTGAGCCTGACGAACGCGATCGATTATGCGATCCAGCTCGGCAAGGCGCGGAAAGCGAAAAAGCAGATCTGATAAGGTCATATTCATCATATCGTAAAGAAAGAAACAAGGTTTGCGCCTTGTTTCTTGTTTTTTTCTATGATAAACTTTATTGTGAAAGAAAAGGGGCTTGACCGCGCCAGGCGCTGTGATCCCGGATTGTAAAGGTATCAGAAGTGATCAACAGGGAAAAGATCCGACTCATGACCGATCTCGCGATCTACGAGAAGAAGAATGAGCAGGATGTTTTTAAAATCAATAATTACTACCGGTCAGACTACATCATATGGCATATGCTGCTGTCGCTGGTTCGATATACGTTTGTGTTTCTGGCGCTTTTCGGGCTTTATATACTGTTCCGGGCAGATACACTGTTTTATAATATCAACCTGGATGGTATCGGGCAAACACTGAAACGGCTGGGGTATCTTTACGCGGCCGGGCTGGGTGTCTATCTGGTGATCACCTGGTTCGTATGTGCATCCAGATACAAGGCAGCGCGAAAAGGCATGCTGCTTTACGCCACGAAGCTGAAGCGGCTGGCACGTAAATACCATTATTATGACAGCAATTGATCCCGGCAGACACTGCGGGACCGGACGGGAGATATATCGTTGCGCACCATACTGATCATTCGGGATTCCCTGAGAAAAATATACGCAGGCTATGATATTTTTTTGCGGCCGGTGCTGAAATTCGCACTTGCCTTTTTAATGCTGTATCTGCTGCAGAGCCGGGTCGGGTTCAGCTCCATGCTGGACCGTCCTGTCGTCATCGGCGCCTGTGCGCTGCTCTGCGCCTTTTTCCCCTTTGGGTTCATCACATTTATCAGCGGACTTTTTCTGCTCGGCAATATGTATGAAGTGTCTTATGCCATGACCCTGTTCACGCTGGTCGTGCTGATGATGATCTTCGTACTGTATTACGGATTCCATCCCGGGACAGGCATTATTATATCCCTGGTCCCGCTTGCTTTTTTCTTTAAGATCCCATACCTGGTGCCCCTCATTCTGGGGATGTCCGCGGGACTGGCTTCCTCGGTGCCGGCAGTGCTTGGCGTACTGGTGTGGTTTATAGTGAAATATTTTGCGGATCATGCAGGCACTATGCAGCAGGCAGCCCGGTCAGCGGATATGGTGGAAGGGTTCCTTGGGATCAGTGAGACCATCCTCAAAAACGAATATATGTACATCATCATGCTCGCTTTTGTGCTGTGTATCGTAACAGTCTCACTGCTCAGCCACAGCAGCATGGACCATGCATGGACGATCGCAGTAACAGCAGGTACGATCGTGCTGGCAGTGGTGATCTTTATCGGGGGAGCGAGTTTCGACAGCGGCTCTATCGGCGGCGATCTGGCGGGCCTGGTCGTTTCTTTCCTGCTGGCATTTCTGTATGAGTATATCTTTTACTGTGTCGATTATCAGGGCACGGAACATCTGCGTTTTGAAGATGATGACTATTACTATTTTGTCAAGGCGGTTCCGAAGGTGAACCCCTATGACGAGGACGAGAGAAGGGAATAGATAAACTTTGTCAAACATCATAAACAATTTCAAAAGCTGGACGTCGCTTCTCCCTCCGTTTTCCTTCACGAATTTTGTGGAGGTCATTATTATCTCCATAATTGTCTATGAGATCCTTTTGTGGATCAAGAACACCCGGGCCTGGACCCTTCTGAAGGGAATTCTGGTGATTCTGGCATTTACCTTTTTTTCTGCGGTATTTCACCTGGATACGATCCTCTGGATCCTGGAGCGCATCTCCTACATCGCGGTGACGGCTCTCGTGATCATTTTCCAGCCGGAGCTGCGCAAAGCCCTCGAATCGCTGGGAAGCCAGTCCGTCTTCAGCAGTCTCACTTCCGCGATCGGCCGGCAGGATACGGACCGCACCATGTCCAAGGAAGCTGCTTCGCAGATCTCCAAGGCAGTCTATGAGATGGCGAGAGTCAAGACCGGCGCCCTCATTGTGATCGAGCAGACAGAGTCTCTGGACGAGTTCGTCAAGACGGGCATCACCATCAACGGCCAGGTCAGTTCGGGTCTTCTGATCAATATTTTTGAGAAAAACACACCACTTCACGACGGTGCTGTGATCATGCGCGGGGATACGGTCGTTGCTGCTACCTGTTACCTGCCGCTTTCGGACAACATGTCCATCAGCAAGGATCTGGGAACCAGACACCGTGCCGCTCTCGGCATATCCGAAGTTACGGACAGCCTTACCATTGTCGTGTCAGAGGAGACCGGACGGGTCAGTATCGCTTACCGCGGCAGACTTACCAGGCTGACCGATGCCGGTGCGCTGGAAAAGGTACTCATCAACCGGATCAACAAAGCCGAAGTTTCGTTCTTTGGTAAAAACCGGAGAAATGAGGCTGCCAATGCTTAAACATATTATCAACATTTTTCGAGTGAATATCCCGCTGAAGGTGATCTCTGTCGCGATCGCCTTCCTGCTTTGGTTCGTGGTCGTCAATGTTTCCAATCCGGAAGTGACGGACAGTGTCACGATGGAGATCGAGGTGAATTACGGGGATGAACTGGTCAATGCCGGCAAATCCTTTACGCTTGACTCCCGAACCGTCCGCATCAGCTACAACGTCAGGACAAGTTACCGCAGCCAGATCCAGCCGTCTTCCTTTAATGCGTATGTGGATATGAGGGACTATTCCGTGACCGGTGCCGTGCCGGTCTACGTTGAAGTGGATCCTGCCGCGGCACAGCTGATCTCCGGGGTTCGCCAGACACCTATGGTGATCCATGTCAGTACCGAAAACATGCAGGAAAAGAGTTTCCCGATTTCCGCGGTGATAGAGGGTACACCGGCAGACGGTTTTGTCTGCAGAGAAGTACAGCTGACTCCCGAGACCGTGACCGTATACGGGCCGGTGTCTGAGATCGGAAAGATCAGCCGCGTGGGGGTCACCGTGGATGCATCCGGTGTCAGTGAGACACAGGAGGGCACGGCAAAGGCACAATGCTATGATGCCAACGATAACGTTACGACACTGAGTTCCAATGTCACTTTTAAAAGCAATGTGCAGTATGTGCTGCCGGTGTACAGGACAAAAAGCCTGAGCATCAATGTTCCGACCACCGGCCAGCCGGAGCATGGCTATACACTTACGGGCGTGGAGACTGAGCCGAGATTCGTTCAGGTATACGGTGAGGACGAGGTGTTGGATCACTATAATACGATCTATCTGCCGGAAGGTCTGTTGGATATTACCGGAGTCAATTCCAACGTTACGATCTCTGTGGCGATACAGAACTATCTGCCGGAGGGACTCTATCTCGTACAGCAGTCTGATGCATCTATCGTGGCAAGGATCGCCCGGCAGACCGATCTGATACCGGGTGCGGCCGGACTTCCCGCAGCAACGATACCGGCACCGCCCGCCGCCGGGGGAAGCGTTCCCGAAAGCACTGCGGCACAGCCTTCTCAGGAAGCGGTGATCAGCGCGCCGGAGACAGAAGCGCCTGCGGATGATGGCGAGATCCAGCACAGTGAAGAAAA
>JAFSRP010000009.1 GCA_017446045.1 Lachnospiraceae bacterium
ATGTGTAAAGACCTTCACACACTTCGATTGTTCTTGAAAAAGCATGTTGAAAAGTTCCAGAATTATGGCAGTAGATGCCGATTCTGACCAAAACTACCAAAAATATTTGGGGAGGATAAACTTCTTTATTCGGCACAGCGGTTATGTAGGCAGGGCTGACCATTCCTTCATTTTTCACAGTACCAATCGCGCCCTGCCAGGCACGCATCATGTTAAAGACCAGGTCGCCTTCATATACATGCTTATAGGTGGATTTATCCTCGCTGCGGCGCACCACCTTTCCGAGTCCTTCCTCGTCCAATTCACCATCGGATACGCCGTCATGGATAGAAACGGTAAGTATCTGTAAGGAATCATTCCCGCGCTCATTCCGTTCGGTGTATATTTCCCCCAGCGTCCGCTCCTCCCAGTCTCCATCAAATCCTTTTACCCTGATATTCGGCTCCATCCTCACACCCCCTTCAGTGCGCTGATGAAACGCTCCATTTCTTTTCTCGTATCATCGCTCTTAAAGGTCAGTTCCCCGAGCAGGTTAAGAAGTGATTCATTCCCTTCTTTGATCGCTCTGTTCGTCTCTTCCATGCGGGACGTAAGCTGCCCCAGCTCAATCTCCGGCTCCTTCTCGGTGCTGTCCACATAGCGTGGGATATTCAGATTAAAGTCATTCGCTTTGATCTCCTCAAATGAAGCGACATGGGCGGTCTTGTCCACATCCGCCCTGTTCTTATACAGTTCCAGAACGCGGTCGATATGCTCCTCATTCATCACGTTCTGCTTCTTCTGTTTTTCAAAGAGCTTTGACGCATCGATGAAGAGGACATCCCGGCCTTCTCTGTGTTTCTTCAGCACGATGATGCAGGTGGGGATCCCGGTATTATAAAACAGGTTGGCGGGCAGTCCGATCACGGCATAGATCGAGCCATTCTCCAGAAGGATCTTCCTGATATCCCCTTCAGAAGCGCCCCGGAACAGCACGCCATGCGGCAGAACGATCGCCATGGTGCCGCTCTGTTTCAGGTGATAAAAGCCGTGTAGCAGGAATGCGTAATCCGCCTTGGATTTCGGGGCAAGTTTCCCGCCGTAGTCCATAAACCGCTCGTCCTGCTTAAATCCGTCCGCCGCCGACCATTTTGCGGAATAGGGCGGATTCATGGTCACCACATCGAATTCCGTCTCCTCATCCGTGGGCCAGTCGGCATCCAGCGTATCCGCGTTCCTCAGATGCTGGTTCTCCGGCAGGACGTCGTGAAGGAACATATTCATCCGCGCCAGATTATACGTGGACTGCATCAGCTCCTGACCGTAGTACTTTATGAAATCCGGCTCCTTCGAATAATACCGGCAGCTGAGCATCAGAGAGGCGGAGCCCATACAGGGATCGTATACCTGCAGCCCCTTCTTTTCCTCCTGCCCCAGGATCGCCACACGGCAGAGAATCTGCGCCGGGCCATGGGGCGTGTAGAACTCTCCCGCTTTCTTTCCGGTCTCGGAAGCAAACTGACCGATCAGATATTCATAGGCGTCGCCGAGCA
>JAFSRP010000010.1 GCA_017446045.1 Lachnospiraceae bacterium
TCCCGTTCTTACTGTTTGCTTTCCGAAGATTTCTATTTCTCTCAATAGGTTTCTTCGGGGTCTGTGCATTAATTCTTAGTTCTGTATTCTCTTTTTATGGTGCCCCGCTCTTTCGAGCAGCTTTAGTAGTCTATCACAGCTAGACGCTGCTGTCAACTGCTTTTTTTCTTTTTTCAAAGAATTTTTTGCGCTTCCGATCCGGCTTTTTAAAACCCTTTCAAGCGGCGCGAGTGTTATAATACCGCAGTTAGAGACGGATTGCAAGTGGTTTTTTCTTTTTTTATTATCTTTTAAAAAAGGAATATCATATAATTTATTTTAATAACGTTTTTTCATCTTATGACCAACGTTTTCCTGCAAAATAAGAGAGGATCCTTTCGGATCCTCTCCTCTTATGAAGCGATTACCTTCAAAGCTGATTCTTACTTGGAGCAGTATGCGTAGTAAGCCTCTTCATAGTCTCTTGCCCACCAGAAGCCGTCTACGTTGTCAAGTACTACTGCGCCCAGTCTCTGATGATTCAGCGGGATCATGGTGTAGTCTTCCATCAGCATCTCAAGGCACTCTTCCCAGATCTTCTCACGCTCTGCGGGATCAGCGGTACCAGCACCCTTAAGATAGGTGTCGAAGAACTCCTGGCGATCATAGCCGATACGCTTCAGAGCGCTTGCACCCGGCTGCAGCTGGTTCAGGAAACCGTCTGCTTCCATGGTGTTTGCAGTGAAGCCATAGAGGCACATATGATGGTTGCCGGCGCCGATGTACTCACGCATCGGAGCATCTTCCATCTTGTTGACAGTGACGTTGATGCCAGCCTCTGCGACCTGAGCCTGAATAGCCTCTGCCATGTCGCATCTCTGGGAATCGTTGGACTCAACAGTGATCTCTACGTCTACGCCGTTCGGGAAGCCAGCCTCTGCAAGCAGAGCCTTTGCTGCTTCAATATCATGGCCTGCGCCGAAGTACTTCTGGTAAGTCTCTTCATTGGAGCCTGCGATACCCGGAACGATGAACGCAACTGCGGGACTACCGAAGCTGCCATATGCAAGCTTAACGGTTGCTTCTACATTGATCGCTCTTGCGAATGCCTCACGGACCTTAACGTTGTCCATCGGAGCCTTCTGGGTGTTCAGAAGCATATAAACAGTCTTTGCTGTCTGACCATAAACTACATGAACTCCGTCAATGGCATCCAGCTGGTCAAACTCACGGGTGTTGGGGTTAAGAATGATATCATACTGCTTTGTCTTAGCCTCAGTGGCTCTGGACTCTGCGGAAGAAACGATACGCATCTCAAGGGCTTTGCACTTGGGAAGTCCTTCAACCCAATAGTTCTCGTTTGCACTGCACTTAATGATGTCGCCCTGAGTATAGCTCTCAAGCTTCCAGGGGCCGGTACCGATACAGCAAGCCGGATTCAGCCAGTCTTCGCCGTTCTCTTCAAACGCCTTCTTGGAAGCGATGCAGCACTGCGGATATGCAAGATGGTTCGGCATGGTGCCGGTCGGGTTCTTCAGGAAGTAGTTGACTGTATAGTCATCAACCTTCTCTACATGATCGACCAGGTTGTACTTTGCATTCGGAAGAGTGTTCTCCAAAGCTCTGGTAACTGTCCAGACAACATCATCTGCAGTCATCTCGTCACCGGTGGAGAACTTGACGCCTTCACGAAGCTTGATGGTGAGGGTCTTGTCATCAGCCCACTCATAGCTTTCAGCCAGCCAGGGCTCGAGTTCGCCGTTCTCGTTGAAACGGAACAGAGTCTCATAGATCTGAGCGGTGATACGGTTGTAACCCTGCTCATCGTTGTTGCCGGGCTCAAATGTACCGGGATCGAAGTTCTGGATAACTCTCAGAGTGCTGTCGCCCTCTGCTGCCGGTGCTTCTGCTGCCGGAGCCTCTGCTGCCGGAGCCGCTGCCGCCTGGGTCTCAGCCGGAGCTGCTGCCGGTGCTGCCGTGGTCGCTGCCGGCTGTGAGCCGCCGCAGGCTGCCAGGCCAGCGATCATAGCCATCGTCAGGACTACTGCCAATGTTTTCTTCATAGATTACCTCCTGTGAAAAATGGTTTTCGTGACTATATTGTAACAGATTACTGCCGGGAATGTATTACGGAAATCTTAGTTATTCATGTTTTGTACATAAATCGTTCAAAAGCCGTTCACATTCGGTGTTCTGCTGCAACTATGTTGATCAAAGATTGTTTAACTCCCGTACCCTGTGACAAGCGACAAAATGTCCGGGCTCCACTTCTTCGAGCTGCGGGAACTCATTGTGGCATCTCTCTGTCGCATACTCGCAGCGCGGCGCGAACCGGCATGCATTCGGCGGCTCGATCGGGCTGGTGATCTCACCCCTGATCAGGATCCGCTCGCTCTTGTTGTCGATATCGACACGCGGGATCGCGGAGATCAGCGCTTTGGTGTACGGATGATACTGGTGCTTGAACAGTTCTTTGGAATCTGCCTTCTCCACGGCCGTGCCGAGGTACATGACCATGATGTCGTTGGAAATGTGCTTAACGACGCTTAAGTTGTGGGTAATGAAGATATAGGTCAGATTTCTCTGTTCCTGCAGATCCATCATCAGATTCAGGACCTGTGCCTGAATGGAAACATCCAGCGCGGAGACCGGCTCGTCACATACAATAAAGGAAGGATTCAGGATGATCGCGCGGCCGATGCCGATACGCTGCCGGCGTCCGCCATCCAGCTCATGCGCATAGGAGTCAGCGAGACGGGATGCCAGTCCGACGGTCTCCATGGTCTCCTTGACCTTCTGCTCGATCTCCTCCTTAGACTTGCAGAGCTTATAGATCTTCAGAGGCTCTGCGATCAGTTGTTTGACCGACATACGGGGATCGATCGAAGAGAACGGGTCCTGGAAGATGATCTGCATTTCTTTACGAAGCTCATGGAGCTCCGCTTTGGAGACATCAGAGATGTCTCTTCCGTCAAAAATGATCTGACCGGATGTCTTCGGATGCAGATGCAGGATCGTACGTCCAAGTGTAGACTTGCCGCAGCCGGACTCACCGACGACACCAAGGGTCGTACCCTTCGGAATATCGAAAGTCACATCATCCACTGCGTGAAGCTTTCCGCCGGGGGTATTGAAATACTTCTTTAAGTTTCTGACACTTAACATGTAGTTGTTGTTTTCCATTATGCCCCCTCCTTTAACGGATTGAAGCAGGCTACCATATGGCCGTCTCCAATATCTTCGAGCTGCGGTCTCTTCGTCTTGCACTCTTCGATCGCATTCGGGCAGCGTTCACAGAACGCACAGCCTTCCGGAAGGTTGGAAGGATCAGGCATCATGCCCTTGATCGGATCCAGTCTCTCGGTCTCGATATCCAGTCTCGGGATCGACCCGAACAGGCCCTTGGTATACGGATGCTTGATGTTCTTGTATACCGCACGGATCGTGCCGGATTCCACGATAGAACCGGCATACATAATCATAACGCGGTCACAGGTCTCGGCGACGACGCCAAGATCATGGGTGATCAGCAGCAGGGACATTCCCAGCTTCTCTCTCAGCCCGTTGATCAGGTCCAGTACCTGTGCCTGGATGGTAACGTCCAGCGCGGAAGTAGGCTCATCAGCGATCAGAAGCTTCGGATTGCAGGCAAGAGCCATAGCGATCAGGACTCTCTGCTTCATGCCGCCGGAGAACTGATGCGGATACTCTCCGTACCGCTCACCCGGAATACCGACCAGCTCCAGCATATCCCTTGCCTTGTCCATGGCCTCGAATCTGCCCACGTCATTATGAAGACGGACAACTTCCGTGATCTGATCGCCGACCGTCATGACGGGGTTCAGGGACGTCATGGGATCCTGGAAGATCATTGCGACATCATTGCCGCGGATCTTACGGACTTCTGCTTCGCTTTTCGCAAGGACATCTTCCCCGTTCAGAATGATCTTTCCGCTGACGATCCGTCCGGGAGGATTGGGAACAAGATCCAGGATAGAAAGCGCAGTGGTCGTCTTGCCTGCACCGGTCTCTCCTACCAGGCCCACACGCTCGCCTTTATCGATCGTGAAGCTGATACCGTTGACCGCTTCGCAGGTAGATGTTCTGAGGAAATATTTAACAACCAGATCCTCAACTGATAATAATGTATTCTCTCCCATTATGCTTACCTCGCCTTCTTATTAATTCAGACGCGGATCAAGAGCGTCTCTCAGACCGTCGCCAAGATAGTTCAGGCAGTAGCTCAGGAGCACGATGCAAAGACCCGGAAGGATCGGATAGTACCAGTTGGTGCTCAGGAAGCCACGGCCTTGTGAGATCATAAGGCCCCACTCAGGCTTCGGAGGCTGGATGCCCAGACCGATGAAGGAAAGGCCTGCTGCTTCCAGAATGGAACCGCCGGTCGACATGGTGAAACGAACGATCAGCGGAGCAACGGCATTGGGCAGAATGTGTGTCAGCAGAATGCGTGCGTCACTGGCACCAAGGGCAATGGAAGCTTCCACATACTCTTCATTACGCAGCGTCAGCACTTTTGCTCTCGCCAGTCTCGCATAACCGGGAGTGTAGTACAATGCCAGAGCGATGATCATGTTTCTCATATTGGAACCCATGATAACGACCAGACACATCAGCAACGCCATGTCCGGGATGGATCCGAAAATGTCAAGGAAACGCATGATCGGGTTGTCCAGCTTCGGATAATAAGCCGCAAGTGTTCCGAGAAAAACACCCAGGATACAGGAGAAGATCATGGTGCAGAGACCGATGACCAGCGAGTATCTCGTACCATAGATGACACGGCTGAAAATATCACGCCCGAACTGGTCCGTGCCGAAGGGGTGTTTCAGGCTGGGAAAGAGAAGGATCTCGTCATAGTTCTGTGCCGCGTAATCATAGGGTGCAAGCAGCGGTGCAAAGATGGCGATCAGGATGATCGCGATGATGATATACAGGCTGACCAGAGCGAATTTGTTTTCCTTCAATCTGATCCAGGCCAGCTGAAACTGGCTCCGGCCAAGCTTTTCTTTCTGATATCCGTCTTTCTTAGCCATTATTTTCCACCTCCCGCAGCCTTGGCAGTCTTCTTTTTCTTGACGCCGAAACCATAGGTCGCCTTAATACGCGGGTCGATAAACGCGTAAAGGATATCAACGACCAAAATGATGATAGAGCACATTGCGCAAATAATGACGATGCCGGACAGGACGACCGGAGTATCCATCTTCTTAACAGCATCCAGAACATAGTTGCCGATGCCGGGAATCGCGAATACAGACTCTACCAGAACGGTACCGCCGAGGTATCCGCAGAACTGCGTGGAAAGCTGTGTCAGGATCGGAATGAACGCATTACGGAGTGCATGGCTGATGATGACCTTCCATTCGACCTGGCCTTTGGATCTTGCAGTACGGATATAATCCTGACGTATGACTTCCAGGACCGAAGAACGCGTCATACGGGTAACGCCCGAACTTGCCTGAAGACCTATGGTGGCTACAGGCAGGATCCAGTACTTGAATCCGTAGGAACCCGTCGCGGGAAGTACCTGCAGCTTGACTGCAAAAATAAGAACAAACAGCATCGCGATCCAGAAGGAGGGTGCCGAGTTTCCGAACAGAGAAATAAATGTGAGTACACGGTCCGCAAGAGAGAACTGCTTCACTGCGGAGATCGTACCTGCCAGGATACCGATCAGGGAACCGACCAGAATACCGTAAAACGCGATCGTCAGCGTCAGCGGAAGACGCGCCGCGATCGCACCGGCGATCGGCTGTCTTGTGATGTAGGATGTGCCCAGATCACCACGCAGCAGCTGTGCGAAATATCTGCCCAGTCTTACGATATAGGGATCATTGAGGCCAAACTGAATACGGATCGCCTCCAACGCGTCTTCCGTAGCAGTCTGGCCCAGGATGACCTTTGCAGGATCGCCCGGGGTGAATTCCAGCAGCGTAAAAACAAATATGATCGTACATGACAGCGTAATTATCATGAACAACAGTCGTTTGACAATGTAGCGTAACATGTTTACCTCCTCTTGATTATGCCATGCATTTAAATTAAACCATATCAGTCATAACGAAAGATTACGTTTTCCTTACATTTTGTTAAGAAACGTTTCGTGCTATTTGCTAAAAAAAAGAATGACTGTTCATGCATTTTCCACAAACGTCATTCCTTGTTCTCAAAAGATGACCATTCACCTTACCGAGTATCTTTTTGTCCCGGCCGTATACCAGGCAGCCTGACAATGAAAGTACTTCCTTTGCCGGGAACGGAACGCACATCGACCGTACCCCCATGCTGTTCCACTACATTTTTAACGATCGCCAGTCCAAGACCGGTTCCCTTACCCACTTCTTTGGTCGTAAAGAAAGGATCAAAAATATGAGGGAGCACATCCTCCGGAATCCCGGTACCGGAATCCGCGATCCTGAAGACTATTTCCTCCGACACACTGATCGCTTTTGAAGAGAGCCGAAGAGTTCCGCCATTTTCCTCCATGGCATGATATGCGTTGATGATCAGATTGAGCAGGAGCTGCGTGATCTGAGTTTCATTACCCATAAAGCACCAACCGCCGCATTCGGTATCTATCTCGATCTCCACCGGTTTGGGTTTTGCCGGCATGGACATTTCCATCGCTTTTCGCAATACTTCATCGGGTGACAGGAGCAGCATTGCAGCAGACGGATTTTTCCGGGATATCTCCGAAAGCTTACGGATCACGTCTTTGGCTTTCAGAGACGCATTATAGATCTCGATGACATTTTCCGACAGCTCGGTGTCCTCCTCCGGGATCTTCTCGAGTGTCATGATGCTGTAGCCCATGATCGGTGTCAGCAGGTTATTGAACTCATGGGCGATGCCTGATGTCATGGTGCCGATCAGTTCCAGACGCTGCATGTGCTCCAGTTCCTTTGTTCGCTCGATCAGCTGCTCCATGGATTCATTTTGCTGACGGAGTTCTTCAAGTTTACGGTTGCTGATCTGACGTTCCTGCTGCAGCCGGAATACTTCATACATGACCAGGCCGAAACCTGCAAGCGTTATCAGACCGGAAAGGACCAGGAAGTAGTTGATACGTGTAAGGGGCTGGATCAGGCGGTCATAAGGCGTTGCCACGGCCACTGTAAAGACACCGTTTTCATTGCCCTGTACCGGGTAGACCGCAACGTATTCTTCATGTCTGACATTATTGGAGTCCGTATATTCATATGTACCGCTGCGTTCCTGCCGGTTTTCAAGGATCGATTTCATGATAAGGATCGCATTTTCATTTCTTCCCGCAGCGTGCTGATCCCCCGGGCGGTCGACATGAACACCGTCTCCAAAATTGCTGATCAGAAGGTCAAATTCTTCATTATATAGAAAAGTGGCATCTCCTTCCGCGATCTCTGTACCGGCGATCTGTCTGTAGAACTGCTGCAGATCCAAAAGGGCAGCGTACTGCAGTACTTTCGCCGGACTGCGGAACAGAAATGCCAGGTAATACTCCCCGTCCGGTGCCTGACAAAGCTTCAGGACATCACTGCCAAGTTCGCTGTAAAAAAGGTAATCCATAAGGTATCCAGAACGGGAAGAAAGTACTGTATGCCCTTCCTTTATGGCAATAATTGCGGCATTAAGATGGCTCAGGTCCATAGAGTTATCACGAAGCCAAAACCAGAGATCGGAAGACGCGCCTTCCTCGACATATCTCTTTTCCGCAGTCGCAAAATCAACACGGTTGGAAAGGTAAAAGACCTCATCCATGCATCGTTTGATCAGATTAGCCACATTGCGGTCAGTGGATCTGGCAACATCAAAAAGGTTATCTTCCTGTCCCTGGATGATAACCCTCCTGCTCTCCCGCCCGAACACCATACCGGCTGTCAGTCCCGAAAGGATCAGCAGGACCGCCAGAGCCAGCACAGGGCCGTGCGCGCGTGATTTTAAATTGTGAAAAGCGGAGCTCATTCGATCACAAAGCGGTAACCAAGTCCCCTCACATTCTGGATAAATGCAGGATGGGACGGATCATCCTCGATCTTCTGCCTAAGGCGGTTGATATAGACCATGATCGCATTTTCATCGATGATGCTGTCTCCCCAGATCATCTCATAGATCATATCTTTGGAGAATATGCTGTTGACATTGTCCAGAAAGAGCTTCATCATAGCGTTCTCTTTGGACGTCAGGTTCAGCTCCTGTCCGTTTTTGTAAAGACGAAGCGTACTGGTATTATACACAAACGGACCGGCTTCGATCGTGTTCTCCCTGCCCTGGAGACTGCCCTTGCTCCGGCGGAGCATTGCCTTGACCTTGGCTCCCAGCGTTACCGGATTGAATGGCTTGGTAATATAATCATCCGCACCGATATCCAGTCCGAAGATCATATCATAATCTTCCTTGCGGCCGCTCACCACGATGATCGGGGTGGTATATCCGCGTTCCCGGAGAGTCCGGATGACTTCAAAGCCATCGATGCCATGCATATTGATGTCAAGCAGAATAAGGTCATATGAGGAAGAACCTGCCATTACAAGAGCCTCTTCGCCGCTGTGTGCAAGGTCCGCTTCTATGCCGTTGCTTCGGATCACCTTATATAATATGTCTATTACAGACTTGTCATCGTCTACGATCAGTACCTTGTCTGCCATCATTCTCACCTGTTGTTATTTTTATGGCTTAAGAATAACACCATTATACCATACAGCCATGGTTTTTAACATACACCTTTTCAGGACACTTGTCACAGCCTGTCATGTATGTTAAGATACGCATTAACACCGGCCGGGCCCTCCTGCCGGTCATTCATTTCCGGACACAGCATCGAGGTTTACTTATATTATGAAGAAACCACATTACGCATTTCTGATCTGCGCAGCGACCACACTGACATTTTTCTACGCAAACGGTCTGGGCTGCAACGCCTTTTCCATTTATATGCCCTATGTCCTGAAGGAGTACGGTATCTCCAATACCCAGTCTTCCTCGATCCTTCTGACCAGAAGTCTCTTCGGTTTTCTTGCAACGGCTGTATCGGGATGGTATTACAGGGCGTTCTCGCTTCGCAACGGTATATTGATCGCCGGCATTTCTACAGTGCTTGGCTATATCCTTTTCGGAACGGCACCCGGATATGCGACGGTCTTAGCCGGCTCAGCTCTCGTCGGTGTCGGATTCGGCCTCGGCGCCACGCTCCCTGTATCCATGATGCTGAACCGTTGGTTCCGGCAAAAACGCAATACCGCCATGTCGATATCCGCTATGGGCAGCACCTTTGCTATGATCGGGATCCCGTCCCTCATTACCTGGGGTATACAGACGCACGGCCTGCGCCCGTCCTTCCTGGTTCATGCTGCCGCCATCGCGCTTTCCGCAGGCGTAGCCTTCCTGATCTTTCGGAGCGATCCCTCCGAGCTGGGACTGGAGCCTTATGGTTCCGATGCTGTTAAAGCAGCCGGAACCGCACAGGGAACAACGACAGTTCCCAAACAGCGTGTCATTACCCGTACTGACTGGCTCTGGCTGATCCCCGCCCTTCTGCTGCTGGGTGCCGTCGCCAATCCGGGATATAACCACCTTTCCGTATTCCTTAACGGACAAAGCTTCACACCCGAGTCCATCGCGGTCGCATTTTCCATCGGATCCGCCTGCGCCTGTGCAGGTAAATTCCTCTTTGGAGTCATTGCGGACCGGTTTTCTACCTTTTACTGTAACTTCATTTACGGTTTCATGTCGATCGCCGGCCTGATATTGCTTTGTATCAGTCATTCCATCCCCGTCATGTATTGCGGTATGGCATTTTTCTGCACCGGCATAAGCATCGCCATCACCGGTCCTCCCGCATGGGCAGGAGACTTAAGCGAACCGGAGCAGTATGATCTGACGATCCAGCGCTTCCAGAAGATGTATACACTGGGTTCTCTCGTCTTCACTCTGATGCCGGGCATGATCGCTGACCGCTGCGGCGGATCTTATCTCACAGCATTCTGGATCTTTACCGGCTTTACCGTATATCTGGTCGCGGCAGTGCAGCGGCAGTACATAAAGAACCGGTGACGCAGCGGCTGTTCAGCAGTGAGAAATTCTGCCGGAGATCCACGCATTCCGGCGCATAAAAAACAGGCAGGTCTTCCTGCCTGTTTTTTAATGAGGTAATGAATCTTTATTTCTCAGAATGCAGCTTTTCTTTCAATTTTGCGATACTGATTCCTTCTGCCGCGGCCGCTGCAGCCAGATCATCATACTCGTACTTTTCACGCACTGTGCCATACCCGCTCACTTTTTTCACACGGATATCCCCATAGTCCGTGTGCCGTGTTTCTACGCTGCGATCCAGGATATAGCGCGGCATTCTGGATTCGCGGATCCCGATGGTCGTCGTATGGACAAACATTGCCCTTATGACGGTTTCCTTTTTGTCAGGCGGACACAGTACATGAAGGATGGTTCCCGGCCGGTTCTTTTTCATGAATGCCGGGATCCCGAAAACATCCACAGCGCCTGCTTCAAACAAGCGGTCGTAGGTATACCCGATCTCTTCCGCTGTCATGTCATCAATATTGCAGATCAGTTCAATGATCTCGTCAGTGGCGTTCCCAGACTCATTGCCGCATAAAGTATCTGCTGCTTCCCCCAAAATCGTGCGTACACAATTTGCGGTGTCAAAATCCTTCTTCCCCATGCCATAGCCGACTGCGTTTATCGTCATGACCGGCCGGTTCGCGAACCGTGTGGCAAAGTGCTTCAGAAGCGCCGCGCCTGTGGGCGTGCAGAGTTCGGACAGGATACCGTTGTCATAAGTCGGGATGCCTTGCAGTATATATGCGGTTGCCGGTGCGGGGACGGGAAGGATGCCATGGGCACACTTCACTTTTCCGGTTCCGGTATTGACCGGTGACACGACCACCTCATCGGGAGCGAGCTTACGAATCAGCATGCAGACTGCAGTTACATCTGCGATCGCATCCATAGAGCCGACCTCGTGGAAATGGACCTGCCCGATGGGCATTCCGTGTACATGGCTCTCTGCCTCCGCGATCAGACGGTAGACAGCTTTGACATCCTTTCGGACTTTCGAAGGGATCTTTGCAAACGCAGACTTCAGATCAAAGGCAACAGCATGTTCATCTGCATGCTCATCACCGTGGTCATGGGAATGTCCATGGTCATGGTCATGTCCGAACATTTCCGGTCCCTCTTCCCTGCCATTGACAAGGACCTTCATATGGGTTCCGGTGATCCCGCATTTAACAGAGACCTCCGGACGATACTCGATACCGGGAAGCCCCAGGGCATTCAGCTCGGCGACAACTTTCTCCCTGTCCGGAAACAGCTCCAGCAGTGCTGCGGTCAGCATATCGCCCGCGGCGCCCATGCCGCAGTCAATATAGAGTATCTTCTTTTTCATTTCCATTTGAATTTCTCCTGAGTACATATAAGGTTTTATATCACGTCCGAACCAACCGGGGTTTTATGAATGCCTTTTCGCCTCATGATTGATCATGCTGGCAAGATATCCCGCACCGAACCCGTTATCGATGTTGACGACCGAAACGCCGCTGGCGCAGGAATTCAGCATGGAAAGAAGGGCTGCGATCCCGCCGAAAGAAGCACCGTATCCCACACTGGTAGGCACTGCGATCACAGGACAGTCCGCCAAGCCGCCGAGGACACTTGCCAGAGCACCCTCCATCCCCGCGATCGCGACGATCACACTGGCACTCATGATGACGTCAGTATGAGAAAGAAGGCGATGAATGCCCGCTACGCCGACATCATAGAGCCGGACCACTTCATTGCCCATGATCTCGGCAGTCAGGGCAGCCTCCTCCGCGACCGGGATATCGCTCGTCCCGCCGGTAGCGATCACGATCTTTCCGAGACCATCCGGCTTCGGAAGTGACCCGATGATCCCGATCCGGGCATCGGCATGATAGTCCAGAGCATGTTCCTTTCCAACGATCGCTGCCTTTTCCGCAGACAGCCGGGTGATCAGAACAGCATCCGTACCCTTCTCCTTCATGGCCTGAACGATCCCACCGATCTGTTCCGCTGTTTTTCCGGCACCATAGATCACCTCGGCCGCTCCCTGGCGGATCTTTCGATGATGGTCGACCATGGCGTATCCGAGATTCGTAAACGGTTCCTGCTTTATCTTCAGAGCTGCCTCATCAACGGACAGTTCCCCGTCACGGACAGATTCCAGTATGCGTCTGATTTCAGTATTCATAGATGATATCCACTCTCCTGCTTCATTATTTGACTGCGCTGTATTTCTGTTTCCTCAGTCCGGCCCGCTCCGGCTTTCAAGATCGAGCATTACCGAAGAATAGTATTTTCCGAGCTCAGTAAGGATCTCTTCCCGATGCTCCATCACTGTCTGCATGCAGGATCCCGGAACCTGCAGCCGTGCATGGCCGTCCAGATAGCGTACCCGGAAATCCTTCAGTCCCAGCTCTGCCAGATAAGTCTCCGCTGCCTCTGTTTTATGAAGGATCTCTGCTGTAATACGCGTCCCTGCGGGGACTCTGGTTGCCAGGCAGGCATAGGAAGGTTTGTCCCAGATAAACAAACCAGCTTCTCTGGAGAGTTCCCGGATCCTGGCCTTGGTCAGGCCGCATTCCCTTAAGGGAGAACGCACCGACAGCTCTTTAAGTGCCCGCATGCCGGGACGGTCTCCCGCATCATCCGAGGCATTGGTTCCATCGAGGATCAGGGTATAACCGTCTTCCGCAGCTGCCCGCAGGATGGTTCCGAAGATCCGCTGTTTACAGTAATAGCACCTGTCCGGAGGGTTTATCGTTACAGCTTCTGCAGACAATATATCCACCCGGATCACCCGCATACGGATGCCGATCTCCTCTGCCAGTCTCCTGGCATCTTCCAGTTCAAATTCCGGCTGAAATGCGGACTTCACATAGTATGCCGTGACATCCTGTGCATACTGTTTCGCGGCATACAGAAGATAGGACGAATCCACACCGCCCGAAAAAGCGATGGCGGCTTTGCTGTTCTCTTTAAAAAAATCTCTGAGTTCCATTGCTGCACTTCATTTTTAAACAATAAAAGACACACTCTTTCCTTCTGGAAAGAATATGCCTTCATGGTCAATAAAACAAATATATAATGCTTGTACCTGCCTGTCAAGCATTACCCATCTTCAGATATGCTTCTGCCAGGATCATGTCTTCCGGCGTCGTGATCTTGATGTTTCTTTTGTCCCCTGCGATCAGCCGGACGTGACAGTCTGTCATATTTTCCACGATCACCGCATCATCCGTTATCTTGCTTTCATCAGTGCCATACTCCCGAATCGTTTTATACAGCGATTCATAGGCTTCGTGGATCAGCGGGTAGGAAAAGGCCTGCGGGGTCTGGATGCTCCAAAGGGTCGACCGGTCCAGGGTCTCGGCGATAAAACCATGCGCATTCGCCCGTTTGATCGTATCAGTTACGGGGACTGCCGCTACACAGGCACGAGTCAGCAGGACATACCTGCAGCAGCGTTCGATGAGATCATCCGTCAGCAATGGGCGCACACCGTCATGGATCAGAACATAGTCCGTATCTTCAGGCACACTCTTCAGGCCATTATAAACTGATTTAAAGCGCTGATCGCTTCCTTCCGTAATATTACGGACCTTACGGAACCCATTTTGCAGGCAGATCTGCAAGGCATCCTCTGTATCCCCTTTGGGAACGACCAGTACGACAGAGGAAATGTGCGCGTTGTTTTCAAAAGCCCTGAGACAATGTGCAACGACCGGCATACCGCAGAGATCCGCGAACTGTTTTTTAACAGATGAATGCATACGTGTCCCGCTGCCTGCTGCCATGACCAGCGCTGTATATTTAGGTGTGTTAACTGCCATACCAACCTTCTTTAAAAAAAATAATGAATCAGTTTCCCAGTTTCAGATTCGGCTCAGCGTTCAGGAATGCATCATCCCTGACACCGTCCAGATATTCAAAATAGGCTGCTGAGGCTATCATGGCGGCATTGTCCGTGCAGTATACAGGCTCCGGATAAAGACATTCCATACCCTTTGCTTCACAGGCTTCCCTCATCGATTCACGCAGCGTGCTGTTGGCACTTACACCGCCTGCGATCGCGACCTTCCGGATCCCAAAACTTTCGGCGCAGCGGATCGTCCGGCTGACCAGTGACTCCACGACCGCTTTCTGAAAGGAGGCACAGAGATCCGCGGTATTGATCTCCTCCCCTTTCATCTGCGCCATATTGATATAGTTGAGAACTGCCGATTTCAGGCCTGAAAAAGTAAAGTCATACGGGTGGTCACGCACCTCTCCCCGTGGAAATTCGATCGCATGAGGATCTCCTTCGCGGGATGCCCGGTCCACCTTAGGACCGCCGGGATATCCGAGTCCGACAGCACGTGCCACCTTGTCAAAAGTCTCTCCTGCAGCGTCGTCCATGGTCCTTCCGACCAGTTCAAATTCCCGGTAGCCTCGTATGACCGCAAGATGGGTATGCCCGCCGCTGACGACAAGGCAGACGTAAGGCGGTTCAAGATCAGCATGAGTAATATAATTGGCAGCGATATGTCCTTCGATATGATGCACGCCGACCAGGGGTTTATGCAGTGCCCAAGCCAATGCTTTAGCCTCAGAAACACCGACCAGAAGGGCGCCCACCAGACCGGGACCTTTTGTGACCGCGATCACATCGATCCCGTCAAAACCGAGACCGGCTTCCTTTAAAGCCAGCCGGATCACTCCGTTGATATTTTCGCAGTGCAGCCTGGACGCGATCTCGGGGACCACGCCGCCGTAGACGGTATGAATATCTATCTGGGAAGAGATAACATTGGACAAGACCTCCCTGCCGTTCCGGACCACAGCCGCAGCGGTTTCGTCACAGGAGCTTTCAATTCCCAGGATCGTTATGTTGTTTTCGGTCTCTGTCATTATTGCCTTTTTCCTCTGACGGGCACCGTGAGGTGCCGGAGCATCAGTCTTCATCAAAATTCAATTCCGCGATCATGCCGTCCTTCCCACACCGGACATTCGGAAAGATCTTCTGCATCTCCTCGATATACTGTCTGGGGTTGGTCATGGAAGGACTGTAGTGTGTGTACCACATCTCCCGCGGAGGGATCTCCGCCTCTGCCGCCATATGCGCAGATTCCTGCATGGTCGTGTGCTTATATGCCCTTGCCTTATCCTGGCAGTCGGGATCCCCGTACATACCCTCACAGATAAAAAGATCCGCATCTGAAGCCGCTCTGATAATATTGTCACACGGCCTCGTATCGGTAGTGTAAGTGACCTTGATGCCGCGCCGGTCCGGCCCCATTACCATTTCGGGACGATATGTCCTGCCGGTCTCTTTATCGGGAACGATCTCTCCCTTCTGCAGCCGATTCCAGAACTGCAGCGGAATGTTCTGCGCCTTTGCCGCCTCCGGATCAAATCGCCCTTTTCTGGGAACTAAGACACTGTAGCCATAGCAGGGAATATTATGCTTTACACGGAAACACTGGATCTCATACGGTCCCAGCTTATACTGCTCTGTATTCTGGTCAAGCTCGATAAACCGCAGTTCAAACGGAAGCTCGGGCGCAATACAGCGCAGGGAGCGGACTATATTGAAAAGTCCCTTCGGTCCGATCATGATCACGGGCTCTGTCCGATCGGCGTTGGCCATGTTGAGAAGCATGCCGGGCAGGCCGGATATATGGTCCGCATGATAATGTGTAAAACACATGATGTCGATGGACTTGGGAGACCAGCCGATCTCCTTGAGCGCGATCTGCGTACCCTCACCACAGTCGATCAGTATATTGGATCCCTCGCTCCTCAGCATAAGGGCGGTCAGCCAGCGGTACGGCATGGGCGTCATCCCGCCGGTTCCGAGTAAACAGACATCTAACATAGGTACCTCATTATAACAGCGTTTTCAGGCGGATCATGGTAGTATCCTCTCCTTACGCCTTCTTCCGTAAAACCCGCACCGCGATACATCGCACGCGCCGGAAAGTTGGTCTCGCGGACTTCCAAGAAAATGCAGCCGGCTTTTCTCCGCTGAGCCTCCTTTATGAGATCTTCGAGCAGCAGCTTCCCGATTCCTTCCCGTCTTCGGGCAGGATCTGTTGCGATCATAATGATCTCGGCATCGTCAAAACAGCGGATCAGACCATAACCGCATACGGTCAGGACACCGTTGCTTTCTTCCGCGGCATGTCCGCCTTCCGGGAACTGTGTTCCTGGCTCGTCCTCCGATTCCTCTGTCGCAGCGACCAGATAGTCATATTCATTGGAGACATTGTCCGCGAATGCTTTTCTGCCCCAGCAGCTGCCTCCGAATACTGTGCCATCGATCTCCGCGATCCGGTCCAGTACAAGATCCCGAAATCCGGGGGGCGTATCCCTGTCAAGCTCCTCCAGCTTCATCGGGTCTCCGCCTTTTCCGGCCGGATAAGACCGCTCTGCATTTTCTTCAGGCTGTGCCTGCCGGCATCCTCCAAAGTGCCATCCTCCAGTTCTCTCTCCGCCTGGGATTTCCGAAGATACTCCGGCGCAAAATCGTCCGAATTCATCACCGCCTCATCGAAACAATCGATATTGTCTGCTCCCCGACTGCGGACATCCGCCGCGTTAATACCGTTCTTCTGCAGCCATTTGGTATAGAGCACGGAGCCCAGCAGCGCAACATCTGCGGCGCGCTGACGGTTCAGTCCTGCGGGTGCAAAAGCAACATCCCCCTGTATCTCGGCAGCCAGCGTTTCCGAATGCACCGGCACACCGTCTCCAAGGAAGAGGAAGCAGCTGTCCTCCTCCGGCACACATTCATTCAGGGCCGCGGTCAGTGCATGGATATCCCTCGCCTCTTCTTCCAAAAGTACAGCACCAGAACGATAAGCAGCACTGTAAACCTGTCCGCGCCGTGCATCCATGACCGGGCAGATCACATCATCACTGATCAGACTCAGGGAATATGCCATCGCCTGCAGCGTAGAAACGCGTATGATCGGCAGCCCGGCCGCCAGCGCCAGGCCCTTAGCGGTAGCTGCACCGATCCTGAGCCCTGTAAACGAACCCGGTCCCGCGGACACAGCAATGGCATCAATATCCTCCAGAGAGATCCCGGCGATCTTCGTCATGCTCTCGAGCATCGGAAGCAAGGTCTCCGAATGCGTCAGTTTGTTGTTGACAGTAAACTCCGCTTTTAAAAGATCGTCCTCCACGATCGCTGCTGAAGCAACCAGGGCGGAAGACTCAATAGCCAGTATCTTCATACGCTGTTCCCCCTGCCGATGTCTGCCGGTATAGTGCCAAGGATCTCTATCTCACGATAATCCGGCCCCTTATGGAAATCACGACTGATATTGACCTGTACCGCATCCCCGGGAATCAGCTCTTCGATCAGTTTCGACCACTCGATCAGACAGACGCCGTCGCCGTAAAAATATTCCTCATATCCAAGGGCATCCATCTCGCCCGGGTCGCCGATCCGATATACATCAAAATGATAGAGCGGCAGACGCCCCTCCGTATATTCTTTGATAATGGTAAATGTAGGAGAGGTCACCGGCTCATGTATCCCAAGTCCATCCGCAAATCCTCTGGCAAATACGGTCTTGCCCACGCCGAGATCTCCGTTCAGGCAATAGATCTGTCCGGGGCCTGCCTCACGTCCAAGCATGCTCCCGATCGCAAAGGTTTCCTCTTCAGAATAACTTTCTATCCTCATAACCCTACTATTATATATATTTTCTTCTTTGCTTGCAAGTCAGGAAAAATAATGATACCATATAGGCTATGAATAAGACTGCAGACAAAAATCCCGCAGCCGCACTGGCCCGGTACAGTGTATGGAGCGCGCTTTTCGGCGTGCTTTCTTACCTGTTCTTTTTCCCGAATGGTATATATTACTGTTTCTTCCTGGGCGTAATGGCACTGACTGCCGGCATTCTTGCCAGGAAAAGCGGCATACATAACAGCCGCACAACGGCAGGCATCCTGGTGGGCGTTTTCGATATCCTGCTCGGCCTGGCTGCATTTTATGGAATGTATGTCATCTACAGTTCCCTGTCGGATCCGGTCATGGGGCCGAAGGTCACACACATGATCATCCAGATCCTGGAGCAGAACGGACTTACATTGAGTTCATTTACAAGGGTAATGTACTGAGGCGGAAGATCATCCGCAAGAATTCGGAAAGTGCTTGACAAAGGCTCCGAATTTGTATATTATAGTCAAGCGCGGTGCTTTCGGGTACTGCGCATAAGCTTGGAAAGGTATCGAAGCGGTCATAACGAGGCGGTCTTGAAAACCGTTTGGGGGCAACTCCACATGGGTTCGAATCCCATCCTTTCCGTCACGGACCGTTGCACCGATCCGTCAACTGAATAGACACCGGTCTCCGGTACATATTCGACACTGCAGAAGTACCCAAGTGGTCGAAGGGGCTCGCCTGGAAAGTGAGTAGGTCGTTAATAGCGGCGCATGGGTTCAAATCCCATCTTCTGCGTTAGAAAAAGCCAGCAAACGCTGGCTTTTTTATTATCAATCCTTGCTTATTCCGGGACCTTCCTGTGTATTCAGATGCTCCAGCCCGCACTGGCCCTCTGCAGCCCAGCCATACGCCGGAAGATACCATCTTCTTTCCGGAGAAGTTCATCAGGTCTGCCCTCCTCCGCTACTTTGCCGTCTGCAAGCACGACGATCTTGTCCGCTGCCTCAACCGTACGCATCCGATGCGCGATGACCAGAACGGTCTTTCCGGCAAGCAGCCGCGAAAGCGCGCTCTGGACCTTTGTCTCATTCTCCACGTCAAGAGAAGCCGTCGCTTCGTCGAGCAGAACGATCGGCGCGTTTTTCAGCAGCGCTCTGGCAATAGAGATCCGCTGGCGTTCACCGCCGGAAAGTCTGGCTCCGTTTTCGCCGATCGGCGTAGCATAACCCTGCGGAAGTCTGTTTACAAACTCATCACAGTTGGCCGCTGCTGCGGCAGCCCGGACTTCTTCATCGGATGCGCCGTGTTTACCCAAACGAATATTTTCCAAAACGGTATCGTCAAAAAGCACAACATCCTGGAACACCATCGAATAATCGCCAAGCAGCACTTCGGGGTCGATCGTTTTGATATCCGTACCGCCGACGCGGATGCTTCCTTCATCAACATCCCAAAGGCGCGCGGCGAGCCTCGCACAGGTACTTTTGCCGGAACCGGACGGTCCGACCAGTGCAGTCACCTCCCCTTCTTTCGCAGTGAAGCTCACACCCCGCAATACCTGCTCATCATCATACGCAAAGCTGACATTTTCAAAGACGATATCGTGTCCGTCCGGCGTGAACGATTCCGCGCCTTCCGCAGTTTTGGTCTCATAGATGTCCATCAGACGGCTCGCGGATATCTGTGACATAAACATTTCGGCGATCAGCGCCAGCGCCTGGTCGAAAGGCGCGTAGATCCTGGTGATCACAAGCAGGAACATGAACAGCATCATGAAATCGATCCGGCCGGACAGGATCAGACGTATGCCTGTAAGGATCGTTGTTGCCACGCCGAGGGACATGGTGCTGGCCAGATCCGCAACGGATTTCTTATGTGTCCATTCTTCCAGGATCTCGCCGACCTTCAAAAGAAACATGATCGATGAAGAGGTGTTGAAGTCACCTCTGACCATGGCGGTCGTGATCGCAACCGCATCCAATACAGACACCTCAAGCCGTCCCCGGCGAAGTGATTTTACGCCTCTCCACATAAAGCGGGATGCCCGACGGATATGCAGAAGCCGGCGGATATCGATCGGAAGGAAGAGTCTTCGTACCATCCTCCAGAGGACCAGGGAAACCAGTTTGTCTTCATATTCCCGGTTCAGCGCCCTGCTGGTATGATCCGGCACAACAGCAATACTTGTATCGTATGAAAAATCTGCCAGCGCCCTGATCAGTGTTTCACGGTTTCCTTTCTTCTGATCGGGTTTATAGTGTATCACGGCATCACGGGTACGGTCATAGACCTTTACATCTGTGGCACCTTCTACTGCTTTCAGATAATATTCAAGATGATCCGCCTGTGAGAGGCTCATGCGGTATTGCATCAGCCTTACCCTCAGGCGGCCCCTGGATTCGTGCAGAATTCTGCATTTCATGCCTGCCAGCTCCCTTAATGAAAGGAGCCGCCCTTAGGGCGGCCCTGTCGGTTCATGTTTTTTATGCCTCCTCGACTGTTTCAGCCGCTGCTTCGGCTGCCGCTTCCCTCTCGGCGGCCGCCCTCGCCGCGTGATCCTCGATCACCCTGGCGCGTTCGTCGGCATATTCTTCATTCACGGCCTTTGCGTCTGCCAGGATATCCTCGCAGTCCTCACGGATATCCGTCAGACCGGCCATGATATACTCTTTCTCCCGGAGCACGGCAGCAGCCGCAAAAGTATACAGTTTCTTAGCGTCTGCGCTTCTCAGTATCCGATAGCCCAACGTGGAAAGCGCCGCCCCGCAGGCAAGCAGTCTCATTTTACTCCAGCTCAAATGCAGCATATTCAAACCTCCTCAGTCACTTATGTTCATATCCGGTAATGATCGTCAGTACAAAGCAGAGAATCGTCAGCCATGCAAATGTTTTATGATAATTCATTTTCCGGGTATCCTTTCCTGAAATGTACTTTTATTGTATACGCACAGATGAAGAGATTCGGCTCCATTCAGACAAGATTTTCACGCCGCGCTGTTTTTTTGGAGACCACAGCCCGTTCTCTCTTGATCCTGTTCTTCTTCAGCCGGTTCCGGGGAGATTTATTTATGATGCAGGCAGTAGGCACCGGGCGGCATGCCAAAGACATCCCTGAAAGCACCTGCAAATTTGCTGCCGTTGTCATACCCGTATTTCCCGGCGATCTCCAGAACCGAGAGGTCCGTCGTACAAAGATCTCCCGCGGCAGCGTGCATTTTTCCGGAACGGAACCATGCGTGGACCGTTGTACCATACACTTCCTTAAAGCAGGTCTTCACCTGTGTTTCCGATATATGAAAATGATCTGCCAGCTCCCGGATCGTCACTTTCCGGTCCAGATTGCTTCGCAGATAAACCCTGATCTCCTGCGCCTGCTTTTTTCTGGCGCTGTTCGTTTTATTCCGTCCGCGCATAGTTTTTGGCATCCGTTCTGTTAGTTATCGATAACATAAGTATCAAAAAAAATAAGTTAGATATAGCTAACTCACTATTTAATTTACCCTATGCTAACAAATTTGTAAAGAGGGAGATCAAAAAAAACACGCAGAACCGAAATCTGGTCAATAAAAACGCATGCGCCCGTATAGAACGCATGCGTCGTTTCTGTATTGCTCAATCAGTGTTCGCGGATCCCCGTGCCGTTTAGTCGTTATCGGCCACTCTCCTGTCCGGTTTTCCAAGCTGCACCCACTTTAAGTAAGCGCTGATGAACTGATCGATGTCACCGTCCAGCACAGCCTGGGCGTTGCCGGTCTCTTCACCGGTACGCACATCCTTGACCATGGTATAGGGCTGCAGGACATAGTTTCGGATCTGGCTGCC
This sequence comes from Lachnospiraceae bacterium, assembly GCA_017446045.1. Classification (GTDB taxonomy): domain Bacteria; phylum Bacillota; class Clostridia; order Lachnospirales; family Lachnospiraceae; genus Avilachnospira. The sequence continues at coordinate 21,494 of JAFSRP010000010.1, forward strand.
CCAGGCGATCTCCTTGACATCGCCGCGAATGTCGGACAGTTTCTCGGCATGTGCCTGCTGCTGCAGCATATACAGCTTGGCTTTCAGCATCGCCATCGCCTTGTCCTTGTTCTGGAACTGGGAACGTTCCTCCTGGCATGCGCATACGATGCCTGTGGGGATATGGGTGATACGCACCGCAGAGGACGTTTTGTTGATATGCTGGCCGCCTGCTCCCGAAGACCGGTAAGTGTCTATCTTCAGATCGGAAGGATCGATCTCGATCTCAATGTTGTTGTCGAGCTCCGGCATGACGTCGCACGAACAGAAGGAAGTCTGCCGCTTGCCCTGGGCATTGAAGGGAGAGATACGGACCAGGCGGTGTACACCTGCCTCCGATTTCAGCAGGCCGTATGCATTCTCACCGATCACGGAGAAGGTCACGCCTTTGATGCCGGCTTCGTCACCTTCCTGGTAGTCCAGAAGCTTGACGGTAAAGCCATGCTTCTCACACCAGCGTGTATACATGCGGTAGAGCATCTCATTGAAATCCATCGCTTCGGTACCACCGGTGCCTGCGGAAAGCGCAACCGTGGCATTATTGGCATCGTACTCACCCGAAAGGAGCAGAGACGTACGCATGTTCTCGATGTCCTGCGCGAAGGTCTCCAGCGCTTCACCGGCCTCCGCTGCCAGTTCCTCGTCATCCTCCTCGCGGCCCATCTCGATCAGGGTCTCGATATCCTCATACTGCGTCTTGAGAGAATTATAGCGTCCGACCGCGGATTTGAGTGAATTGAGATCCTTCATGATCTTTGCGGACTTCTCGGGATCATCCCAGAACGTGGGTTCCTCCATCTGCCGCTCCATCTCAATGATCCGCTGCTGCTTGCCCTCGAGATCAAGGGAAGCGCGGATCTCCTCCAACGGGGTCTTGTATGTCATCAACTGGGTCTTATAATTGTCAAACTCGATGAGTGCCATGAAAACTCCTTGTCAGCTGTTAACTGTTACACCGGCAGATTGAAGTCCATCTTCTCGCCCGGCTTCATCATGCGGCCGTGACACTGCTTGAACTTCTTGCCTGAACCGCAGGGGCAGGGATCATTGGGATAGATCTTGCGGATCTCTCTCTTCTTGGGCACCCTGACTGCAGTGTCATCCCGGTTGGTTCCGGTGATCTTGGCAGCGGGTTCGCGCTCGATCCTCTGCTGCACCTGGATATGATACAGAACGCGGATCGTTTCTTCCTTGATGGCTGCTGCCATGTCCTCGAACATTTCATAAGCCGTGGTCTTGTACTCCACCAAAGGATCCTTCTGACCATAAGTAACCAGGCCGATACCTTCGCGCAGCTGCGTCATGTCGTCGATATGGCTCATCCACTTGTTGTCGATGACCTTCAGCAAAACGACACGCTCTGCCTCTCTTAACTGCTCCGGATCCGGGAACATAGCTTCCTTCTCCTCATAGAGCTTGATCGCCTGTTCTTTCAGAAGCTGCTTCAGGGCAGGCTTGGTCATATGCTCGAACTCTTCCTGCGTCAGCCTGGTAGGCCTGAGCGGGATGACCGGCAGGAGCATATTGTTGAGTGCGGAAACATCCCAGTCTGCCGGCTGCAGATCATCCGCAATGGTCATATCCACCGCATTATCGACGATATCCTGCGCATATCCGATGATAACATCGCGCATATTGAGACCGTCCAGCACCTTGCGGCGATCAGCATAAACGACGTCACGCTGTTCATTGTTGACCTGGTCATACTTGAGAAGCTGTTCACGCACACCGAAGTTATTGCCTTCGATCTTCTTCTGCGCGTTTTCGATCGCCTTGGACAGCATCTTGTGCTGGATCTCCTCGCCTTCCTCGACGCCAAGCCTGTTGAAGACATTCATCAGGTTGTCAGCACCGAACAGACGGAGCAGATCATCCTCCAGGGACAGATAGAACTTGGACTCACCGGGATCTCCCTGACGTCCGGAACGACCGCGCAGCTGATTATCGATACGACGCGACTCATGGCGCTCTGTGCCGACGATCTTGAGACCGCCCAGCGCTCTGGACTCCTCGTCCAGCTTGATGTCTGTACCACGGCCGGCCATGTTGGTCGCAATAGTGACTGCTCCGTGCTGTCCTGCCTGCGCGACGATCTCCGCTTCCTTCTCATGGAATTTGGCATTCAGTACGTTATGGGGGATGCCGCGCCGCTTGAGCATGCCGGAAAGCAGCTCTGATGTCTCAATGGTGATCGTGCCGACCAGGACAGGCTGCCCCTTGCGGTAGGACTCCTCTACGCTGTCGCAGACCGCGTTGAACTTCTCCCTCTTTGTCTTGTAGACCGCATCTTCATGATCGATCCTCTGCACAGGGACATTGGTCGGGATCACGATGACGTCCATTCCGTAAATGTTGCGGAATTCCTTTTCTTCCGTCTGCGCGGTACCGGTCATACCGGATTTCTTTGAGAACTTGTTGAAGAAATTCTGGAAAGTGATCGTTGCAAGTGTCCGGCTCTCACGCCGTACATTGACATGCTCCTTGGCCTCGATCGCCTGATGCAGGCCGTCGGAATAACGGCGGCCGGGCATGATACGACCGGTGAATTCATCAACGATGAGGACCTCGTCATCCTTGACCACATAATCCTTGTCGCGATGCATTGCGTAATGAGCCCGCAGAGCCAGAATGATGCAATGCTGGATCTCCAGGTTCTCCGGATCTGCCAGGTTGTCGATATGGAAGAACTCCTCTACCTTATGAACGCCCTGTTCCGTCAGCGATGCGTTCTTATCCTTTTCGTCATAGATAAAGTCGCCGGTCTCCTCGATCTCTTCGCCGAGAATGGCGTTGATCTTGGAAAACTCGGCGGATGCCTCGCCCCGCTCGAGACGGCGGGCAAGAACATCGCACATCTCATAGAGCTTGGTGCTCTTGCCGGACTGGCCGGAAATGATGAGCGGCGTACGCGCCTCATCGATCAGGACAGAGTCCACCTCATCGATAATGGCATACTCCAGTCCCCTTAAGACCAGCTGTTCCTTATAGATCGCCATGTTGTCACGAAGATAATCGAAACCAAGCTCGTTGTTCGTGACATAGGTAATATCACAGGCGTACTGGCGCTTCCGCTCCGCATTATCCATGCTGTTGAGAACAACGCCGACGCTGAGGCCCAGAAACTCGTGGACCTTTCCCATCCACTCCGCGTCACGTTTTGCAAGGTAATCATTGACCGTGACGATATGCACACCCTTGCCTGCAAGCGCGTTCAGATAGGCCGGACAGGTCGAGACCAGGGTCTTGCCTTCACCGGTCTTCATCTCCGCAATGCGTCCCTGATGCAGAACGACACCGCCGATCAGCTGCACGCGGAAATGCTTCATCCCGAGAACTCTCCAGGCCGCTTCGCGGACGACAGCAAACGCCTCCGGCAGAATGTCGTCCAGAGTCGCGCCATCCGCCAGACGCTCACGAAACAGGGCCGTCTGGCCTCTCAGCTCTTCATCGGTCATGGCAGCGACCTTCGGTTCCAACGCCTCGATCCTGTCCACGATCGGATAGATCCTCTTCAGTTCACGCTCGCTATGCGTCCCAAAAATCTTCTCACTCAGGCTCGCCATACAAGAGCTCCTTTTTCTCTTATCATGATATAAGGAATACTGCCATTCCTTACTTCCTAAAACACTCCAACACTGCAGCTTCGATGCGCCGCGGCGTCGGAAACACATTTCTTTCCATCTCGGGACTGCAGGGGATCGGGCAGAATCGTCCGCCTACACGCTTGACCGGACTCCTGAGATATCCGAATGCCTCACCCTCCATAATGCTGCTCACGATCTCACCGCCGAATCCTCCGAACTGCACCGATTCATGTACGACGACAGCCCTGCCGGTCCTGCAGACCGAAGCATTGATCGCATCTGTATCGAGAGGTGAAAGTGTCCTCAGATCCAGCACCTCTGCGGAAATACCGTCCAGTGCCAGCCATTCGGCAACATTGAGGCACATCTGCACCATCCGCCCATAGCTGATCAGTGTAACATCGCTGCCCTTTCGTCTGATCTCCGCCTTTCCGAGCGGGATCGTGTATTCCCCTTCGGGAACGGGGCCTTTTGTATTATAAAGGAGCTTCTGCTCCAGAAAGATCACCGGATTATTGTCACGGACCGCGCTCTTCAGCAACCCTTTGGCATCACCGGGGGTGGAAGGAACCACGACCTTCAGACCGGGCACATGACAGTACATTGCTTCCAGGGACTGGCTGTGCTGTGACGCGGCACCGGTCCCGCCGCCTGCCGCCGTGCGGATCACCAGGGGTACCCGGAGACTGCCCGCATACATATAATGCATTTTGGCGGCTTCGTTCATGATCTGATCCCAGCAGACCGACATAAAATCCGAAAACATCAGCTCGACGACAGGACGCATGCCCGTTGCCGCCGCACCGATCGCCGTCCCTACAAAGGCTGACTCTGATATCGGTGTATCCAGGACCCTTGACGGGCCGAACTTCTCCAGCAGCCCGGCGGTAACACCAAATCCTCCGCCATAAATACCGAGATCTTCTCCCATAAGGATCACATCCGGATCCCTGGACATTTCTTCGGAAAGGGCTTCCCGGAGAGCATCCCGATAGCTTATGATCTTTATTTCATTCTGCATGAGATCTGTCTCCATAAAAAGTCCCTTACCGGGCATACACCAGTTCTTCCATACCGTCCGTATCCGGCAAAGGCTGCCGAAGTGCCCAGGTCACGACATCTTCGATCTCCCGTTCGACTGACGCTTCCAAAGCATCCAGTTCCTTATCGGAGAATCCCTCCTTAAGGAGATGCTCCCGGAACCTCACAATAGGTCCGTTCTCCTTCCAGTACTGCAGCTCCTCTTCTGTCCGATATACATTCTGATCCGACCGGGAATGTCCGGAGATCCGATACGTATGCAGCACGATAAAGCACGGACCGTCTCCCTGCAATACAGATGCCCGGGCGTCCGCGACCGCTTCATAGACCGCAAGTACGTCGTTGCCGTCTGCTTCATACGTTTTCAGCCCAAACGGGATCCCGCGTTTCGTAAGATCCGGATCCGCAGCCGACCTTTCCACCGGTGTGGACACCGCGTAATGATTGTCCTCAAGAATAAAGATGACCGGAAGCTTCCAAAGGCCCGCAAGGTTCATCGACTCCATCACGGTGCCGGCATTGGCCGCGCCGTCTCCAAAATAACTGACGGCCACTCTGTCAGGGATCTTCTTCAGAAGAATGGTAAGAGCCGCACCACAGGCGGTCGGTACACCTGCTCCAACGATCCCGTTGGAACCGATCACACCATGCTCAAGGTCACAAATATGCATGGAACCGCCGATACCGTGATTGGTTCCGGCAGCCCTGCCCAGGATCTCTGCCATCATGGCTTTGAGATCCGCGCCCTTGCCAATGCACTCCCCGTGCCCGCGATGGGTAGTCAGGATATAATCCTGTGCCTTAAGCGCTGCTGTGCTTCCGATCACGGAAGCTTCTTCACCAACGCAAAGATGAAGAGTCCCGTGTATCAGTCCTCTTCCATAGAGAGCCTTTACCGCCTCTTCAAACCGATTGACCCGCAGCATATTTACCAGCAGGTCCCTGTAAAAATCCTTTGTATAAGAATGCGTCATTCTTCCGCAAATAAAAATCAAATAGACACAAATATCAGGCCGCGTCTTTACAAGCTACCACCATTTCCCTGCAAAGTCAAGTTAAGCGGCGGCAGTCGCGGTCGAAATAATATTTCTTTTATACTTAATTAATAAATAGGTTTCCGTGGGCACCGGACAGCATCAGTAGCCGAATGTTCCCTGCAGGGATTCATCATCGGCGATCCAGTCCCTGACCTCGATCACCCGGTAAGATATGTCATCATCGCGGACGATCACCCGCTCGATACCGGCGTTGATCACCATGCGTTTGCACATGGAACAGCAGCAGGCGTTGCTGACATACGCACCTGTATCCACTTCCCTGCCGGACAGATACAGTGTAGCTCCGATCATCTTATCCCGGGAAGCGCTGATAATGGCATTGGCTTCCGCATGCACACTGCGGCACAGCTCATAACGCTCTCCCCGCGGGATCTGCATTTTCTGACGGACGCAGATCCCCAGATCAGAGCAGTTCTTCCTGCCCCGCGGTGCGCCCACATAACCGGTCGAGATCACCTCATCATTTTTAACAATGACTGCTCCGAAATTGCGACGAAGACAGGTGCCCCTTTTGGAAACAACATCCGCGAGATCCAGATAATAATTGGTCTTATCCCTTCGTTCCATGGTGCATGTCGAGTATACTGTCCCGACCCTCCTTCTGATAAGTATACCATACTTGACGAAGAAAATGAATGCCGTAAAAAAGCTTGGGAAATGATGGAAAACCGGTCGAAGGAATCGCTTTTGTGTGGTATACTGAAATTGCAATGAATGCGGCGTTTAAGGATGCCCATTTATCAGCTTTTAATGAAGGGAAGTGTATGTATGAAGTTCAATATCACCGGACGCAATATCAACGTCAGCGATAAGACCGAGGAGCAGATCATCAAAAAACTGGGCAAACTCGGGAAGTTCTTCAAGGAGGACACCGTCGCAAATGTCACATTGTCCAGACAGAAGGATACCTACACCATAGAGGTCACTATCCCGATCAAGGGTTCCATTATCCGGGCGGAAGAAAAATCCGACGATCTGTATGTTTCCATTGACCTGGTCGAAGAGGTACTGGAGCGTCAGATCCGCCGTCACCGCACCAAGCTGATCGATAAGACGCAGAATGCGGAGTCTTTCTCCTCTCTCTTCTATGATGATGAGGAGTCTGTGGACGACGAGGCCGAGATCCGTATTGAAAAGATCAAGAAGTTTGATTTTAAACCCATGTCCCCCGAAGAGGCCTGCCTCCAAATGGATCTTCTGGGTCACAACTTCTTTGTTTTCAAGGATTCCGAAACAGACGAGACCTGTGTCGTGTATAAGAGAAAGAACGGCACCTACGGTCTGATCGAGCCGGAAGGCTGATCACACACATCCCACCAAATATTTCAGGCGGCTCCGGTGAGCCGCCTGTTTCTTTTCTTATCATCCCTGCGCCAAAAAATCAGGCAGCGGGTAATTGATTATGCCGCCTTTATTGATCCTCGTTTCACGGTCCATGGTAAGGACCATCTTAAAGTAATTATCACGGATCCTGGTCAATGGCCCAAACTCACGCTTGACCGCTTCCTTCTCTTCCACTGAGGCACAGCAATTGAGGTAGGTCCTGTCTTCGCCCTTGACCGCCATGAAATCGATCTGGCTCGGTCCCTGTTTGCCGACATAGACCGAGAATCCACGGACCAGCATCTCCATCAAAAGCGCACTTTCAAGTGCCGCCTCTTCACCGGCTCCTTCATCACCCATCACAGCGTTTCTCATGGCAAGATCGCAGATATAATACTTCTCCTGGGTCTCCAGTTCACGGTCTGCCTTAATATCAAAGCGCGGTACCTTATGCAGGAGGAATGCTCCCGTCAGAGCATCCAGGAAAGAGTATACCGTGTCCACAGAGATCGTGATGCCCTGCTCCTTTACATGGTCCCTGACAGCTTTGGGAGAAAACGTCTCCCCGATATGGCTCAGGATAAACTCCATGATCTTGTCAATATGGGATACATCCCTTAGCTTATTGCACTGCACCACGTCCTTTAACAGGATCGCGCTGTAAAGGTTGCTGAGATAATCTTTGCCTGATTGTCCCTCTTTGAGAGCATACACTCCCGGCATGCCGCCGCGCTGCAGATACTCCCGGAACAACTCCTCCCGGCTCAGCAATTCTACACCTTCCTCTTCGTGATGACCCGTTTCGTTGGCGGTGATCTCCAGGAATTCGCTGAAATTCAGGGGATATACATCGATCTTAACATATCTGTATCCAAGAGCGGATGCGAAATCCGGCTGGAATACACTGCTGTTGGAGGCGCTTACGAACAGCTCGCAGTCGAAAAGATTCATCAGTTCCGCAGCTACCTGGGGCCAGTTTGCGATATTCTGCACTTCATCAAGGAAAATATAGCAGCGGCCTGTTGCCTGGTGAATAAACTCACTGAGCATATCCCTCAGGTTTTCCGTCTTTGTGAAATAGGTATAGATCATTCCCTCGAAATTAAGGTAGATGATATTTTCATCCGGAATACCGCCTTCCCTGAGTTCCTCGATAAACTGCCGGATCAGCGTGGTCTTTCCGCAGCGACGGACACCGGTAATGATCTTGACCACATCCCTGCCGGTATACATTTCCAGTTTTTTCAGATATAAATCGCGTCTGATCATAATTACCCCCTCAGATCTATTTAAAACTATAGTATACGGTGTTAGGTGTGAGCTGTACGCCCCGGCAGGCCGCCAGTTCCGAAACAGTGACCAGCTGGAAGCCCTGCCCCACAAGGGTGGGAACGATCGTTTCCGTTGCCGCAGCTGTAGCGTCATAGAGCTCATGCATCAAGACGATGTCTCCGTCATGCACGTGCCCGACGACTGCGTTGATGGTCGACTGGGCGTTCCTGGTCTTCCAGTCAAGAGTATCTATATTCCAGAGAATGATCGGCATGTTTACATTCTGCAGCACGGTACTGTTTTTGTTTCCGCCCGGAAGCCTCATGATCGTCGGCCTCACACCCGCGACCTGCTCGATGATGTCGTTGCAGGCTGCAACCTGTTTCCGGATCGTCGCTGCATCGGCTTTGTTGAGATACGTATGGCTGTAGGTGTGGTTTGCAAGCTCGTGTCCTTCCGCAACCATCCTTTGTACCTCGGAAGCACGGGACGGCACACGGTCACCGACCATAAAAAACGTGGCTCTCTGACCATACCGGGCAAAAACATCCATGATCCTGTTTCCCGCCGCCGTCTGGGGACCGTCGTCATAGGTCAGGGCGACCATCGGCTTAGTGATATCGATCATGCGCCCGTTGCTCATCACAAGGTTTGGATCACCGTCAACTCCGGTCGATGCCGACACAGGCGGTACTGCCGCTTCAACAGGCGATATTTCTTCTGCCGCGGTATCCTGCACCGGCTGCTGAGCATCTGCAGGCTGCGGTTCCGCAACGGGAACAGGCACAGATTCTGCCTGAACAGGAGTTTCCGCCGCGGATGTGTCCTGTGCGGATGCAGTTCCGCCGGAATATGTCACCACACCGTGCATATCAGAAGCAGAAGACTTATGCGGTGTAACACCGGGCGCATAGATCACACCGGGCGTGCCGGATGCCTCTGACCCGACCCCCGTGGGAAGATCTCCCGAAGAGGAGTACACTGCATAATCAGCCAGTGCCTGCATAGATAACAAAGCACTGATCGCTGCAGCCGCGGTCACCAACCTGATCATTTTCTTAAAGCTCATATTCTTTCAGCCTCCTGTATATCTCACCGATAGGAAACCCCATCACCGTGTAATAATCGCCTTCGATCCCTTTCACCAGGAGGGCACCTTCCTCCTGGATGCCATAAGCGCCCGCTTTGTCCATCGGTTCACCGCTCTCTACATAGGCATCGATTTCAGTATCATCCAATTCATAAAAGCTTACACCCGTGGAGGAGGTAAAATGTATGCATCCTTCACGGACATCACCGGCCGGTTTTCTCCAGAGGATCGTAACACCGGTGCGGACCTCATGAGTCCGTCCGCTCAAAGCGCGCAGCATTCGTTTTGCGTCTTCAGCATCCTTAGGTTTCCCAAAGATCACGCCGTCGAGGAGGACGATGGTATCGGACCCGATCACGATCAGATCTTCTTCCGTGTGCCGCTGAAAGATCCCGGCAGCCTTGATCCCCGACAGATACTCCGCAGTGTCACCGGGAGAGATCTCCGGCGGTACTGACTCCGGAGCGTCCCACACTTCTGACACGAATGGCCGCTGAAGGCGCTGCATCAGCTCCCGGCGTCTTGGAGAAGCAGACGCAAGAATCAGTAATCCGGACGCTTTATCATCATTGAGCAAATCCATATCATAAACTTCCTTTTGTTCTAATCGAATAAAAACTGTTTTTGAATTTTATATTCGACATACTCTAAATATTATAGTTCTATTATTACAGAACTGCAATACTGACTTTTTCAAAATCATTACTTTATCGTCTGTCCGGCATTAATATATGCAACAAAAACACAAGTTAAAAATCGCACTGTACATACTTGCGGATATATTGTATAATTGTTGAATGGCTTTACTTGACATCACTTCTAATTCGGGCAGGCTGTCGACTGCTGAAATTCCGCAGATTCATGATTAAAGCTGAGAAACTGTGGAATTGCATACAGGAGAATGATTTTTCTCTTTACTATCTCACCAATAAATGTGGGGTCAGTTCAAGCACGATCAGAACTTTGCGTGCGGATGGTTATGTCCGAACTGTCACGATCGACAGGATCTGTACCGTGCTTCAAAAAGAACCGGATGACCTTTTCGAAATAGTCGAGGTTCCGAACGATGCAATATCAAAAATTATTTCGTCTGCTAGAAAAAAGAGGAATTGCCCCTTCTGACCTGGTCAGGTACGATATAATTTCTGCTGCTACTTATATGCGACTCCGGAATAATCAGACTGTCTCTATGTATACGCTGGAACTGCTCTGCCGGGTGTTGAACTGCAAACTCTCGGATATCGTAACTACGGATCCCGATCCCGAAGATGAGGAGATTCCATCATACGACATATATTAATAAAACACGGCTCTGCAGCCGTGTTTTATCAGTATCCGAATGAATATCTGTCCGGATATATAATATTATGAAAGAACAATGATCTCCGCCACTCTTTCCGGCGTTTCCGCCAGATGATCCGCTCCGGCTGAACGGAGCTCGTCTTCCGTCCCGTAACCATACGTGACGCCCAGCGTCTGCAGTCCGAATTGACGCGCAGCACGGATATCTCCGCCCCGGTCACCGACCATGACAGCATTTTCCGGATCAAGGATCCCGTTGGTTCGCAGCACATACCGGATCACTTCTTCCTTAGTCGCCCTGGATGCCGGATCATCCACTGGTGAGGATCGGTCCTGATTGATGCCTGCAATAAAACAGAAATAATCAGCCAGTCCAAAATGCTCAAGCACACGGATCGCCATATGTTCCGGCTTGGCGGTCGCGACCATCAGCTTTTTGCCGTGGGCGTTCAACACCTGCAGCATCTCTTCGATGCCGTTATACGGCCGGTTTTCATACAGCCCCCTGGAGTCATAATATTCGCGGAACAGACGCAGACCTTCATCTGCCTGCGTATCGTCCATCCCATAAAAGGTCTGAAGTGACCAGGTGACCGGAGGCCCTATGCAATTTCGGAAGGTCTCAGGCCGCGGCTCGATCTCCATGTGCCGCAGGGCATACCTGAACGCATTGATTATGCCCTCATAGGAGTCTGTGAGGGTACCGTCCAGGTCAAACAGAATATAACGCTTATCCATAATGCTCTTCGATCGCTCCCTGTGTGGATAAATCAGTTAATTCATCATATCACTCTTTTTCTTTTTTTTCAAGAAAATGGACAGTTTTTGCCCCTGATACGGTATATAAGTCCCACTTTCTATATAAAAATGGCCCTTACAGAGGGTTTTTTGATACACTTTCAGAAAAAACCAATAAAAAAAGATCCTGTTGACAAGATCCGATATATACTCAGGAAAACAGTCGCTTTGTCAATACAGTACTCAGCCTGCTGACAGTTTTGCTAAACATTTTGGTGAATGCGTACCGGAACGTTTTTCCATCAGCATAGCCCCACTGATGATCAGCACAGCACCCGCTGCTTCTGAAATGCCAAAAGTTTCATGGAGGAGCACCGCTGAAAAGACAACTGCAGACAGCGGCTCCAAATATCCGACGATCGAAACGGTCCGCACCGGCAGCACACTGACAGAGGAAAAATAAAGGTAGCATCCGACACCGGTATTTACCAGACCCAGAACCAGGATCCAGAAACATTCGGAAAGGCTGACCGGAAAGATCGCTGCCGCACTCCCGGCAGCTCCCGGTCCAACAGGCCGGCTGATGATCCCCATACAGACAAGTACAGTCAGAAACGCGAAAACCATCTGCAGGGTCGACCTTTTGAATCCTTCCACGTCCGCGGCTTTCCGGCTGCAGATCATCATCACTGCATACATGAATGCCGCACCGATGCCCAGCATCAGTCCCCTGAAAGAAGTTACGGAAAAACCGGGACCTGCAAGTTTCCTAAGGTTTGTCAGCATCATTCCGGTAATCACAAGAGCAAAACAAATATATGCGCGGGCACTCAGCTTTTCATGAAACACAACCGGAGAAAGTGCCACTACGATAATAGGTCCGCAATAATAAGCCAGCGAAGCGGTACCGACACCGATCAGCCGGTAAGCCTCAAACAGGAGTATCCAGCTCATGCCGAGCGCCACACCGGCGCCGGCAGTCATCAGCAGATCACATTTACCCATCGTGCGCAGTCCCAGATGGTGTCCGGTAAACAGAAACAGTATCAAAAGCGCTATGCTTCCGATCCCTGTGCGGAGCAAAACGATCTGACCGGATGAAAGCGCGATGTGGCTTGCCACGAACCCGTTGGTTCCAAACAGCAGGAGCCCTGTAATATATCGGATACAATTCTTGTTCATAGGTATTTTCCCTCTGGTTTTGTATAGACATACTCTATCACTTTAAGTATAATTACAAAAACGAATGTTTATCATATTTAACATGATATTTTATCATCTATTAAAAGGAGACTATGGACGTCAATCTGCAGAAATATGAAGCATTGATCAAGACTGTTGAGTATGGCAGTTTTACGAAGGCGGCAGATGAACTCTCCTATTCCCAGTCCGGTATCAGCCGTATGATCGCGGATCTGGAAAAGGAGTGGGGGATCATATTGCTGGAACGTGACCGCTCCGGTGTCCGCATCACTTCGGACGGTATGAAGCTGCTGCCGTTTGCCCGGAAACTTTGTGAGAATTACCGGCAGATGCGCGATGAAGTTGATGCATTGAAAGGGATCCAGTCCGGCTTTATCCGTATCGGCACGATCTCCAGTACGGCGACCCACTGGATCCCCAACATCATAGCCCGGTTTCGCCAGGATTATCCGGACATAGACTACGAACTGCTGCCGGGTGACTATACCGAGATCGAAAACTGGATCGAAGAAGGCAGAGTGGACTGCGGTTTCCTAAGCCTGCCGACACGGCCGGAATTTGAAACGATCCTCCTGGACCGGGATGAACTGGTCGCAGTGCTCCCTGAAAATCATCCACTGGTTTCCAAATCTTTTGTCCGGGCAGAAGATCTGCTGTCCGATCCCTTTATGCTGCTTGATAAAGGAAAACGTTCGGAATTCGCCGCTGTCTTCGAGCGTCGGGGCTTACAGCCGGATGTTCGCTACACCACCTGGGATGACAATGCTGTACTGTCCATGGTGGAGCATGGACTCGGCATCAGCATTATGTCCAAACTGGTGCTTCGCCGCATGTCCTTCCATGTGGAGATCCGCAGTCTGGATCCGCCGGAATATCGTGAGCTCGGTCTGGCTTTAAGAAACCGAAAGAGCGTCTCTTCGGCAACACAAAAATTTCTCACTTACCTGTCATACCGCAATCAATCCTAATGAAAACTGTTCATAGGAAAAAAATTATCACTTGACGAATCCACGGAATATGATATAATAACTTTCGCACGTCAGATGTGCATCATAAAGCGCTATAGCCAAACGGTAAGGCAGCGGACTCTGACTCCGTCATTTCAAGGTTCGAATCCTTGTAGCGCTGTTCCACCTCCCAGAGTTTTGGGAGGTTTTTTCATGTCAGAGTCCTCCTTTTTTATTTCAAAAATCGAATTTTCTCTCCCGGGAAGGTTGATCTTCTTCAGATCATACTTCGGCAGGACAGACGACCTTCTGTTGACGGCTACATTCACCTACTATCATGTTTTGCGGTCGGCATTTTCCATTCTGTCGACGACGGCATTTGTCAGTTAGCACGTATTGTAGCCGGCATTTCCCATTCTGCCGACGGCCACATTCACCAGTTAGCATGTATTGTAGCCGGCATTTCCCATTCTGCCGACGGCCACATTCACCAGTTAGCACGTATTGTAGCCGGCATTTCCCATTCTGCCGACGGCCACATTCACCAGTTAGCATGCATTGTAGCCGGCATTTCCCATTCTGCCGACGGCTGCATTCACCAGTTAGCATGTATTGTAGCCGGCATTTCCCATTCTGCCGACTGCCACATTCACCAGTTAGCATGCATTTCGGCCGGCAAATTCGCTTGGACGGCTCCGCAATCTTATTCTTCGTCTGGAACGAGTTCCACAACTCTGCTTCATACCCTGAATTGTGGAACTAGCCACCAACGCGTTTTGTCCTTTAACCCCCTGCTGCCTTGGCAGCTCGATAAAAAAGTCTCCCGGAATTCCGGGAGACTTTCGATCCATCTATTATCCTTTTTTACTCTTCTGCAGGTGGCTGCAGTCCCAGCTTGTTCCATGTTGCGGGGCTGAGTGTACACAGAGAGTCGATCACGACAACGCAGTCCTCCTGAACATTCTGCATCACGGTCGTCATCTTGTCCTTTGGGATCGCGACGCAACCGCCTGTATACGGCTTTATAGGCCCGAAACAGTGCAGGAATATGGCAGAACCCAGTCCCGGTGTTCCATCCGCGTTATAACTGATGTTGAGGCAATACTGGTATTCGTTCATATAATCAACGATATGTTCGCTGTCTTCCGTATTGAGATCCGGATAGTCGCCGATACTCACCATTTCATTGTAATGGTATCCTTCCCGCTGGTCTCCGGACCAGTAACTGTCTTCACCGACCTGATGATATTCGAGGGCACAGCCGGGATCTTCCGCGATACCAAATGCATAATTGAATCCGAATGTGCCGACCGGTGTTTTACCATCACCCTCTTTCGTCTTGCCCATTCCGTATTTCCCGGTAAAGCCGGGGGTGGTCATGATTTGTCTCCATACCCCGTCCTTATCCTTCTGATGCATGGAGATCCATGCTGTCGTTTCCCCGACACCTGCCACTACAAACAGCTGCTTTGCGTCCTCTGCTTCCTTCAGGTCGGAGACCCAGGCGGGAGATTCTTCCATCTGTAATGATTCTTCGCTTTCCTTGACAAAGGTGAACCACTCATCATCCAGTTTCAGCATGAGATTCTCGCCCTCGATATCGTACTCCCAGGACTCTTTCGGATCTTCAGCACGGATCAGCGTGTGATCGCCCCAAAGAACATCGATATCATCCTGCATACTGATTACGCCGGTATGGTCTTCATTCAGCGTCACATGATACTGATAGGAGACTGTCTCGCCTTCGATCTCATCAGTTTCGTCCCTGACGTAAGTGCCCGGCACATAGCTGTACATGGTCTGCTGTGTGAAATCCTCATACGTAACAGAGTCGATCAGTCCTGCCAGGCAGTCTGAGACAGCCATGTCCATCCCTTCGTCCGACCCCGGCTTGAAATCAACCTCGAAGCTCAGCACTCCGCCGTTGTACTCTCCGGCGATCGCCGTTTTTGACGCACCGGTCTCTTCATCCTCCAAAGTGCGCCAGAAGCCCCACTGACCGGGAGCTCCCGGGAAGAGTCCTTCACTTCTGCGGATATCTTCCTGGTCGCCCCAGGCCTCTGTCAGCTCATAAAGCAGTTCTTCCGGCTGTTTATCCTCCGTAAAGCGGACGAGAACGCTGCCGTCGGCATCAGATTCCCCGATATAGGTAAAGGAAGCTCCGTCGTCCTGCTCCTCCACTTCGATCAGGGACGGATCATATCCGATCTTCCACCCGTCGGTGCTTTCAAAAACTGCTTTCTGCGCGTCAGCAGTACTGTTATCTGCAGTCTCCGCTATATCATCTTCCCCGGCTTTCAGCATCCAGGTATAATTATCTGTATGATCTGTCTTAACGACATCCTCGCCGTAGATGGTCGTGAAATCATGCTTCATGGAAACAGTATGGAAACCGCTCTCCACACAGATCTCCTGCAGAGAAAGCGCCTTGTCCAGCTTGCCGTAATCCCGCTCTGTGTCATCACAGAGAAGCAGATAGGCAGCACTTTTATAATCCTTATTGTTGACTGTATACTGCGCCATGGAAAGGTCGCCGGTCGTATTACCGAATGCCAGAACCGGTACTTTGCCGATCTCCTGGACGATTGCGGTGACCTTGTTCATCTTCAGATTCTTGACGATCAGTTCTCCGCCCATGACGACATCGTCATCGCTCTTATAAACGTAATTGAGCGGGTCAGCTCCGTCCTGTTCCGCGGCAACAAGGGTATGGCTGGTCCCGATCACTCTTGAGGGCGGGACCCACCAGCCAAGCGCGTGATCCACAAGCGTGCGCGCACAGATGCGGTCCGTGCCGCTGCAGACCCAGACTTCGAAATCATTGTCCGCAAGATATTTGACCAGGGACATCATCGGAAGATAGAATCCGTCTCCGTAACACATTCCTTCAAATCCATCCGCCGGGAAAGTCATGAAATTCCTGATATAGTCTTCATATTCCGATACAGTCATTCCCTTATATGCCTTGGGAACCGAGGTCGCCAGGACTTCTTCCGACCCTACTGTGATCGTGCGGTTTTTCATGCCCTCTTCCATCAACAGCGCAATGTCTTTCAGCTCGTCTGGAGCATCAAAGCTGTCATCATACAACACCCGATGGACAAACATCGTCGTATCAAAATAGGTCGGATAAAGCTCACCATAGAGCGTACCGTCAAAATCAAAGACCGCGATCCTGTCCTTTACCGGAATGAAATTCTCGGAAGATTCGTCCGTGACATCCGCAACATAATTCTTGATAGACATCGTCGTCAGGGAATCTTCTGTCCAGAAAGGAAGATCAGGATCTCCCACATCCGTTGTCTCAGGATTTGTCTGGGCAAAAGCCGTGATCGACAGCACAGCCAGAAAGGCTGCCGTCAGTTTGCACAGTCTGCTTCTCCATTTTTTCATTGTTATGTCCTCTTTCCTGAATAATGAAATCCCGAGTGTTAAAAATCAGTATATAGTATACCATATTTTGGCATCACGCTTCGTTTATATTTCGGTCGATACTCAAAAATATCACAAAGCTGATTATCAGAACACAACAAAAAAGAGCTGCCGCATACGGGCAGGTCCTTTGGGGATCTCTCGTGCAGCAGCTCTTCTGTGCTTCAGATGGATTACTTGCTCTCTACAACTACATCAGCCAGCTTCTCAAAGTAGGTGACCAGGCTTGCCTGATCATCCATCAGATGTCCGGCAACCTTCAGGGACTGGAAGATCTCATACAGCATAGCGGTGTACGGAACCGGGCAGTCGATCGCGTGCGCGGTCTTCAGGACATTGGTCAGGTCCTTGTGATTGACCTTGATGGTTCCGCCGGGCTTGAAGTTGCGGGCCGCCATCATCGGAAGCTTTGCATCCAGGCAGGCGCTGCCTGCAAGGCCGCTTCTGATTGCGTCAAAGACCTTGACGGGATCCGCACCGGCCTTTGCCGCGAATGTGAACGCCTCACCGACGATCGCGATGTTGTTGTTGACGATGATCTGGTTCACCAGCTTGGTGATGGAACCGCTGCCGGTAGATCCTACCAGGATCGCGGAGCTGCCGAATGCATCAAATACGGGCTTTGCCTTCTCGAAAGCATCCTCATCGCCGCCGACCATGATGGCCAGGGTGCCGTCGATCGCCTTGGGCTCACCGCCGGAAACCGGGGCATCCAGGAACTTGATGCCCTTCTCTGCAGCCAGCTTATAGCACTCCTGGGACTCTGCCGCAGTAACGGAGCTCAGGTCTACGAAGATCGTGCCGGGCTTTGCCGTGGAAGCAAATCCGTCCGGTCCGAACATGACAGATTTGGAAATGGCACCGGTCGGGACCATGACCATGCAGATGTCGCACTCTGCGCCCATCTCTGCATAGGTAGCTCTCTTTGCGCCAAGCTCAACAAATTTCGCAATGACGTCTTCCTCAAGCGCGAATACATCCAGATCAAAACCGGCCTTCAGGATGTGCTTACACATGGGGCTTCCCATAATGCCAAGTCCAACAAAACCAACTCTCATTTCTTTGTACTTCCTTTCTGGTGAATTTATGTGTTACCGATACGTACCGGTATTTGCCATTGTTATTATATCAATTGAATATCTAAAAGTATACGAACGAACGAAAAAAAAGCAGAAAAATACCCGTCCCTTCCGAAAGGGACGGGTATTGAGCCTGTTAACGTGGTTCAGGATCTCTATTTTCTTTTTCAAGAAAGACAGCCATACGGTCGACCCGTTCCTGTGATGAGTACAGTCCGTCAAAAAGCTTTCGTTCATACGTGAGGGCATCCTCGAGCGTCATATCCATACCGTCACGAATAAGGCGCTTCAGTGCTGCCAGGGATGCCAGGCTCTTTTTGGTCATGCCCGCGGCAATACGGATCGCTTCATCCAGAAGTTCCGAAGGCTCTGTAAGCTTTCCGACCAGACCCATTTCATATGCCTGCTGCGCATCGATCCATTCCTCTGTCATACAGTAGTACTCAGCGCGGCTCACTCCGATCAGTCTGGAAAGACGTACGGCACCGCCGTATCCGGGGATCACTCCAAGCGAAGGCCCCGGAAAGGCAAAAACAGAATTGTCCGAGGCAATGCGTATATCACATGCCAGTGCCAGCTCGGATCCTCCCCCGAAACAATAACCGCCGATCGCAGCGATCACAGGCTTCGGCAGCAGTTCGATCTCACGCATGAGGGCATGTCCGTTTGCGATCATGGCCCTGCCTTCCGCCGGGGTCCCGGCACTCATCTCTTCGATATCCTGGCCGGCAGAGAATGCGCAGCTGCCAGCCCCGGTAATGATCACGACTTTTACGTCGTCCGCCCCGGCAGCATACTCAAATGCATCCCTGAGCTCACTGACCATATCTATATTGAGCACATTCCGGACCTGCGGACGATCAAGTGTGATCAGTTCGATACCGTCTCCGACCTCAACGATAATGTGTTCGTACACTGTTTTCTCCTTTTGATCATGTATGGCATCCGAAAGGATCTATCGTCCTATACATTTACATTTTTTCAGGCGCACTGAATCCCAGCATATCAATGCACTGAAGCAGCACGCACCGCGTGAGTGAAAGCAGCGCGATGTATCCTGTCTTCAGCCCCTCATCCTCCTCAGCAAGAATGCGCACATTATGATAGAAGGTATTAAATGCGTTGGAAAGCTCATAAATAAACTGGCAGATCTTATGAGGCGCAAGCTGCTCCCAGGCTGACTGCACTGCCTCATTATAGCGCGTCAGTACCAAAGCCAGTGCCTTCGCGTCCGGAGATGCTTCCAGTGCCTGCCGGACCCGGTCTTCCGCAGCCATTATATCTCCGCCGTAACGGTGAAGGATACTGCCGATCCTAACGATCGTATAGAGGATATAAGGACCTGTGTTGCCTTCGAAACTTGTAAAGCGGTCGATGTCAAACACATAATCCTTTGATGCCTGGTTCGAGAGATCACCATATTTGAGCGCCGCAAGGCCGACGATCCGGGAGATCTCAGCTGCTTCTGCTTCTGAGATCTCATCATCGCCGCGAGTCGCACGGATCTTCTCGTAGACTGCATCGCTGATGTCTTTGATCAGCACCTCCAGGCGCATCACACCGCCGGAACGGGTCTTGAACGGCTTGCCATCCTTCCCGTTCATGGTGCCAAAGCCCAGGAAGCTCAGATCTTTATCCGGTCCTACGATCCCAGCCTTCTTTGCAACTCGGAAGAAGCTCAGGTAATGGAGGTCCTGACGCTTGTCAGCAACATAGATATAAGCATCCGGAGAAAGGAGCTTTTCCCGCTCCACCAGTGTCGCAAGATCTGTCGTAGCATAAAGGGCAGAGCCGTCCGATTTGCGTACGATGCAGGGCGGCAGCTCCTTGGAGTCGCCTTCTTCCTGGATGTCCACGACCAGCGCGCCCTGGGACTCGTGGGCAATACCGCGCTTTTCGAGATCCTCCAGCATGTCGGGAATGTACTTCTGCACATCGGACTCACCCTTCCAAAGCTCAAAGTGTACGTCCAGCGCATCGTAGTTTTTCTTTAGATCGGCCAGGGACAATTCCATGATCCGTTTCCAAACCGCGATACAGTACGGATCTCCGCTCTGCAGCAGGCTTGTCGCATGAAGAGCGCGCGCCCGGAAGCTCTCCGCCTCAGGGGTCAGCTTTCCGTCACTGTCCGTGGCTTTTGACTTGGCGGAGGCAGCCGGATAGATCTCTTCCAGATCTTTTAAGTCAAACTCTGTCTGACCCCGGTCCTTCAGTTCCTCTATGATAAGCCCCATCTGAAGGCCCCAGTCACCGAGATGTACATCGCCGATCATGTCGTTGCCCAATGCTCTGCCGATCCGTTTCAGTGACTCGCCGATGACTGCGGAACGAAGATGCCCGACATGCAGCGGCTTGGCGGCATTGGCACCACCGTAGTCCACGATCACGCGCTTCGGATGCTCAGCCGGGATCAGCCCTCCGTCCCTGCTCTCAGCCATATCGGAAAGATATCCGGCAAGAAACGACGCACTGACATCCATGTTGATGAAACCGGGCATACAGGCTTCCACTTTGGTAAATGCATCATCAGACTGCAGGAGCGACGCGACCTCAGCGGCAATGTCGATCGGCTTCTTATGTTCTTTTTTGGCGAGTGCCATGGCTCCGTTGCACTGGTATTCGCAAAGGTCCGGCCGATTGCTCACATTAACACGACCAAAGCCGGCATCATAGCCGGCTTTGGCAAACGCGTCTCCGCAAATATTGCTCAGAAGATCAATTATTCTGTACATCATTACACTCTCTTGAGATACTCACCGGTACGTGTATCGATCTGCACTTTGTCTCCGATATTGACAAACAGCGGAACAGCGATCTGTGCACCGGTCTCGACGATAGCAGGCTTGTTGGCACCGGTCGCGGTATCACCCTTGAACCCGGGCTCCGTATCGGTGATCTCCAGCTCTACAAACATCGGAGGCTCTACGGAATAGACGTTGCCCTGATAGGAACAGATCTTGCAGATATCGTTCTCCTTTACGAACTTCATGGCATCGCCGACGACATCCTGTGTCAGGGAGATCTGATCATAAGTCTCGGTGTTCATGAAATTATACTGGTCGCCGTCAGCATACAGATACTGCATATCAACTCTGTCAATGTGCGCTGCCGGGAACTTCTCAGTGGGACGGAAAGAACGCTCCACAACGCCGCCGTTGATAACGTTCTTAAGCTTGGTTCTGACAAATGCGGCACCCTTGCCCGGCTTGACGTGCTGGAACTCAACGATCTGAAGGACCTGTCCGTCAATTTCTACTGTAATTCCGTTTCTGAAATCGCCTGCTGAGATCATGTTATATCCTCCGCTAATATTTTATACATGCTTCATCGATAATATTTCATTATAACGTGACTATTCTAATGGAAATGGTCGTAAATTGCAAGCCCTTTCTCCCGAAAGAAGGCCTTTATAGCCTGCTTTTCAAAGATCCGCTTGAAGCGTATCTGGATCTCGTCAGTCGAAAGGTCGACCGGACGGACGAGAACAGAATCGATCCCGGCACGGTTTGCGCCCCAGATATCCGTAAAGATCTGATCCCCGAAAAACAGCGCCTGCGACGCGGATGCCCCACACTTGCAGAGGGCATGCTCATACCCTTTCGCGGACGGCTTGCCGGCTTTATATACGTACGGAACTCCGACCGCGTCACAGAACTTTTTTACACGCGGCTCCCGGTTGTTTGAGATCGCGCAGAAGGAAAAACCTTGCTCCTTCCCCGAAATGAACCAGGCTTTTGCCGCATCGTCCGCCGGTGCCCCGTGCGGCACCAGCGTGTTGTCGATGTCAAAGAGTATCAGCCGCTTTCCGCGCGCGTATGCAGCGCTGAGATCATAGTCATAGATGCTTGCCACATACGCCGTCGGAAGCAGAGACTTAAAGTTTATCAGCATTGGCTTTAGCCCTTGCTTTCTTCTCCGTCTTCAGAAGCTTGCCGATCTCATCGATAAAAGTATTGACGTCCTTGAATTCACGGTAAACACTGGCAAAACGCACATATGCCACTTCGTCCATATCCTTCAGCCGCTTCATGACCTTTTCGCCGATCACGGAAGTAGGGATCTCCTTCTCTCCCATGGCAAAAACTTCATTTTCGATCTCATCGATCATCCTTGAGATCTGCTCGGTCGAGACCGGCCGTTTATGGCAGGATGTCACTACACCAGCTTCGATCTTGGACCGGTCATAAGACTCCCGGCTGTTGTCCTTTTTGATGACCATCAGCGGCATCGTTTCCAGCTTCTCATAGGTAGTGAAGCGCTTTCCGCAGGCTTCGCACTGTCTCCGGCGGCGGATCGAAGTGTTATCGTCCGCAGGTCTGGAATCGATGACCTTTGTATCATCCGAACTGCAATATGGGCATTTCATCTGGTATCCTCCGTTTATGTTTGGTCCGTTCCGGCACCGGCCGGCTTTTCAAGGACTTCCTTATACGCATCCTTGAACCACTTGTCAAATGCTGACTCTTCTCCCAGAGGCGCCGCAGGCGCAGGCTCCGGTACAGCCGCCGGTGCTGCCGCTGCAGGTGCGGGTATCTCCTCTGCTGCCGGAACAGGGGCCGGCACCGGATCCGGGGCAGTTACCGGAACAGGCTCAGCTGCAGGAACCGGAACAGGTTCGGCAGCAGCCGCGGGCTCCGGCTCGGAAACAGGCACAGGTTCCGGCTGGGGTGTCGGTTCCGGCTCAGGCTGTGGCGCTGGTACCGGCTCGGGCTGAAGCGTTGGCTCCGACTCGGGCTGAGGTGCGTTTTCCGGCTGGGCCGCAGACTCCGGCTGCGGTGCCGGTACAGGCTCCGGAGCAGTCACAGCAGCTGCCTGGTAAGACGGCCGGTTAGCCGGGATCTGCCAGGCAGAACCGTCACCATCAAGGTATAGTACCGTAAACGCGGCACGAATGTACGGCACGATCCAAAGCGCAGTGAAACGGCAGATGCTCATCAGAAGGATCCAGAAGATGAAACTGAACGTCATCATCCAGATGAGCTTGATCTTCCTGCCCTTCGTAACAGCACGGGAATGACCGAGCGCCGCACCGATCCGTGTCTCCGGACGATCGATGATGCTGAGCTCCGCAAAGGCGAATCCCAGATCCACATTCAGCTGGATCAGTATCAGCACGGCGAGCGCGACATAGAGAATGATCCGGAACTGCTGGGGCGTTGCCGCGGCAGAATGAGCCGAAGCATACTGGATACCCGCCAGAATTCCTAAAGCGATCAGTCCGACCAGGTTATGGATCAGGAAGCGTGCGATCGAAGTCAGGATGACCCTGAACGGATGCGCTTCCGCGGAAAAACCATAGAAAATATCCCCGATACCGTACTTATCTCCCCGGCAGATATTGAGCATCAGCTTCCTTTTGCCGATACCGAGCCAGATCACAAGGATCACGGTCAGGATAAGAAACAGAGTGAAGACCATCACGCCGGCTGCCATCAGGGGCACACTGGCCTGTACCGGTGAATTAATAGTGGCATCGATACCGGGAGCCGTGATCCGGACCCCCTGTCCGTCCGGTCCTGCCAGGATGCCGGACCAGTTTACCGCCGCAGCAAGTCCCGCAAGTGCGATCGCTGCAGATAAAAGGATCAGAAGTGCCGAAAGGATCCCCGCAATGATCAGGGTGCCATAACGGCCGATCAGTGTTTCTCTGGCAAGGGCTTTTATCTCTCTGACTTTCATCATGCGATCACCTCCCCAGCTGATACGGTATGCCCAACTGATCCAGATACGGCTTCAGCTGTTCAAAATAGGGCTCCAGCTGTTCGATCGTCCCGCCTGTCGCAGCACCGTGCAGCCAGCTGATCAGTGCCAATATAAGTGCGATCAGTACGGTAATTCCCAAAACGATGCTGACGATCGCCATCACATTGCCTGCGACCGCCCTGCCATTCATCCGCTTGTTGCCGCGGGAAAGCCATGCAAAGGTGATCGCCAGACTGGCAGTGAACGGGACCGCTACGACCGTGATACTGGTCAGCAGCGCCAGGATGCCGAACAAAAGGCTGGCAGTGCTCAGTGCATTGGGCGCAGCTTTTGTCTGTTCGTACATATTAACCTCCCGGAATAATGTAAAAAAAACAAGAGTGTATCTTTTCAGATACACTCTAATCGTACTACATCTTGTGTTTTTTCGCAAGAGATTCAGCGCCGTTTTGGGCTTTCACCACAAAAAGGGTCATCTGCACAGTTCACAGATGGAAAGCGCGTAGATAACAGCCGCATCCTGCAGTTCACTGATCAGCATAAATTCATCCGGTCCGTGCATATGGGTATCTGTCGTCTCCCCCACCGCGCCGAACGCAACACCGTTCTGCAGGCCATGTACATAGGTGCCTCCGCCAATGGCCACACACCGGCCTTCTTTTCCGGTGACCTCGGTATAAGCAGAAAGCAAAGTATGGATAAAGGGAGTGTCTTCCGCCACAGCATGGGCGGGGTTGAAATCGAAGGAGAACACAAATCCGGCATTCTCGGCACACGCCTTTGCCGCAAGAATTGTGTTTTCTTCTGTCGCCGCAACGGAAGTCCGTGCATCAAATCGGACAGACAGCGAAGAGCTGTCTCCCCGGAAGATATCCGGCGAAACGCTCGTATAGCCTGAAAGATCATCGCAGATATCGATCTTCAGCGCGGCGCCATGGTGATCTCCGAAGGGGAAAAAGCGCGCCATTCCCTGTATTGCCGTAACCATTTCCTCACTGTCGAAAGGAAGCTGTGCCAGGAGCTGCAGCAGGATCACACCTGCATTTACACCATTTTCCGGCGTGGAGGCATGGGCCGGCGCACCCTCGGCAAAGATCACTGTCTCCGACTGTTCCTCATCGTATTCGAAGCTGAGTTCATAATCGGCATCGATCTCATTCATGACGGCATTGAGCGCAGCCCGGATCTCCGCCTCGGCAAATCCTGCCACGACTGCTTCCGCCTTTCCGGGCACGATGTTGATCGTATCACCGCTGACGAAGGAGATGAGGCGTCTGTTCCCTTCCCCCTTTCCGACAGATGCGGTCAGTTCTCCGCGGAACTGGCCTTTCTCTACGTTGATCAGCGGAAATTCCGCGTCCGGACTGAAGGTCATGGGCGCTTCAGGTTCCACCGCATAGTAATGCTGAATATCCGAGCTGCCGCATTCCTCATCAGATCCGAGGATCAGCCGGCAATTTTTGCTCACCGGATATCCCAGTTCCTTCACGGCACGCATCGCATAGAGAGCCGCCACTGCCGGTCCTTTGTCATCCGAAGATCCTCTGCCGAAGATCGTGCCGTCCTTCGTGACAGGCTCGAAAGGTCCCGTCACCGTCCAGCCGTCGCCGGGCGCCACTACGTCCATATGCGCAAGGATATCCAGGCAGCGCTCGCCACTGTTCAGGTCAGCAGAGACCACACGGTCAGCATATTCCTTCGTGGCAAATCCATAGCGCTCACACAGATCCTTCGCGGCCATCAGCGCGCGATACGGCCCTTCTCCGTATGGCATGCCGTCTTTCGCTTCGCCCTTTACGGAATCGATGCGGCACAGCGCGCAGATATCTTCGATCATTTCATCCGTATGCGCTTCGATATAAGCCCTGATCCTGTTCTTTCTATCCTGTTCCATCTGATATCATCTCCTGTTTATTATCATTCCGGGACACCCCGGATATCTGTCAATCCTGCGCCGAACCAAACTCCGACAGCTTCAAGCCTTCATTTCGCTCAAGTACCATGCGCGGACTCCATTCATGCGCAAACAGCAGCAGCGGGCGGCCTTTCAGATCCTGCACCTTCTTCATGTCACTGGTGCCCTGGATCCGGTCGATATTGACATTCTGCGGATCATCGATCCAGCGGACGTACTCATAGGGGAGCTGCTCCAGGCCGACCTCCACATTGTACTCGTTCTTCAGCCTGTAGAGAAGCACCTCGAACTGCAGTACGCCGACAACACCGACGATGATCTCCTCCATTCCGGAACCAAGCTCCTGGAAGATCTGGATAGCGCCCTCCTGGGCGATCTGCATCACACCCTTCAGAAACTGCTTGCGTTTCATGGTGTCCAGCTGCCGGACCCTTGCGAAATGCTCGGGTGCAAAGGTCGGAATACCCTCATACCGGAATTTTGACTGCGAAACACATAAGGTGTCACCGATGCTGTAGATGCCCGGGTCAAACACGCCGATGATATCACCCGCATACGCCGTATGGATGATCTGACGTTCATCGGCCATCATCTGCGTCGGCATGGTCAGGCGAAGCTTGCGTCCGCCCTGCACATGGTTGACTTCCATTCCGGCTTCATACTTTCCCGAACAGATCCGCATGAATGCAACGCGGTCCCGGTGTGCCTTGTTCATATTGGCCTGGATCTTAAATACGAAAGCCGAGAAGCCCTCCTCAAAGGGATCGATCATGCCCTGGTCGCTCTTTCTGGGAAGCGGCGGCACCGTCATTTTCAGAAAACTGTTCAAAAACGGCTCCACACCGAAATTTGTAAGGGCAGAACCGAAGAAGACCGGACTGAGCTGTCCGTGGAGGACCTTGTCCAGATCCAGCTCGTCGGCGGCGCCTTCGATCAGTTCGAGATCCTCCGTCAGTTTGTCATAGTTCATGAACCCTATGATATCCCTGAGCGATGGGTCACTGAGCGGATAGGTATGGCTCTCCAGCTCCTTTGCACCGCCCTGCTCGGCCTTGAACGTTATGACGGTCTCCGTCTCCCGTTCATAGACGCCCTTGAAGTTCTTGCCGCATCCGATCGGCCAGTTGATCGGGCAGGTATGGATCCCCAGCACGTCCTCGATCTCACTCAGCAGCTCAAACGGATCTCTTGCTTCCCGGTCAAACTTATTGATAAAAGTGAAGATCGGGATCCCGCGCATGACACATACCTTGAAGAGCTTGATGGTCTGCGCCTCAACGCCCTTACTGCCGTCAATGACCATGACGGCGGAATCCGCCGCCATCAGGGTACGGTAGGTATCCTCCGAGAAATCCTGGTGTCCCGGTGTATCCAGGATATTGATCACCTTGCCGCCGAACTCGAACTGCATGGCCGAAGAGGTAACGGAAATACCTCTCTCCTTCTCGATCTCCATCCAGTCGGAAACCGCATGCTTTGCAGCCTTCCTTCCCTTGACCGTTCCGGCCAGGTTGATGGCACCTCCATAAAGCAGAAACTTCTCCGTCAGTGTGGTCTTGCCGGCATCCGGATGCGAAATAATGGCGAAAGTACGCCGTTTCTCGATCTCGTTTTTCAGATTTGTATTCTTATCCATAGTATTCCTGTATCTGTTTACTGTCAGGCCGTCTCCGTCCGCACTGGAAACGGGGCTCTGCAGCAAGACTTCAGCTTTTATTCAGCTCGTACAGCTTCAGCAGTCCCTTCATCAGGAGCGCGTCATCCCGAACCACCTTATGCTGTACATATGGCAGAATAAAACGCGCCATACCGCCGAGTCCGATCACCGTCGGGGCACCATCCAGTTCCTTTTCCATACGGTCTATGACCGCGTCGATCGAACCTGCTGTGCCATAGACGATGCCGCCGCGGATACACTGCTCGGTATTCTGGCTGAGGCATCTGCCCGGTTTTTCCAGGCTGATCTCCGGAAGCAGTGCAGTACTGCCGGAAAGGGCTTTCACGCCGCTCATCACGCCGGGCAGGATCAATCCTCCCCGGAAATCTCCTTTACTGTCTACCGCGGTGATCGTGGTGGCAGTGCCCAGGTTGACGATGATGCAGGGTGCCTGATAATGCGTATAAGCCGCCTCCGCACCGACGATCAGGTCCGCGCCGACACCTTTCGGATACTTGAAACGCTTCAGGGAAATATCCATCTTCATCTCCGGACAAACGACCATCGGTTCCAGTCCCAGTACCTTGCGGATCGCGGAAGAGAAGATCCCTGTAAGCGGGGGAACGACCGAAGAAACGATGGCGCCTTCCAGATCCTCCTTGCAGATATCATGGAAGTTAAGCACCGACATAATATCTGTCGCGTATTCAAGACTGGACTTATTATAGGAAGTCGTCACGCGTTCCTCTATTATGTTCCGGGGATCCTTCGCCACACCGATCTTAATGTTGGAATTGCCCATATCGACGGCTAGTATCATCGTTTTCCTCCTGCCTGCATACAGCGGCATTATTTACCGCCGGACCAGGCATAAAAAGCTATATTTCCCTGTGCTGCAGTCTTTACATCATAGCATCATTTGTGCCCGTTGGGCAATATGTGTATTGCAGATTCATTGCAGAAAGATGTGCAGTTTCACGCGCTTTCTGTTATGATATTGCTTATGAAACAGGTAGATTTCGAAAACGGAAATACTGCTGTCAATATCGCGCAGCAAGCGGTTCCGATGTTTGTGGCACAGGTGATCAATCTGCTCTACTCCATCGTAGACCGTATCTACATTGCCAGGATCCCGGGAGAAGGTACTGCAGCACTGGGCGGCATCGGGCTTTGTTTCCCGGTGATCACGCTCATCACTGCCTTTACCAACCTTTACGGCAGCGGCGGGGCTCCTCTTTTTGCCATTGCGCGCGGGCGCAGGCGGGATGACGAGGCAACACGCATCATGAACACATCTTTCCGTCTCGAGATCATGACAGGTCTCGTGCTGATGATCCTGGGATCTGTATTTGCCAGACCGATCCTGTATGCTTTCGGGGCATCCGATCTTTCCATCCCCTATGCTCTCGCGTATCTCAGGATCTACATTCTCGGTACACTGTTTGTCATGACCGCGACAGGGATGAATCCATTCATCAACGCACAGGGTTTTTCCCAGGTCGGCATGCTCACCGTGACCATTGGCGCAGTCGCCAATATCCTTCTGGATCCGATCTTCATCTTTGTACTTGGTCTCGGGGGGCGGGGTGCCGCACTGGCGACCATCCTGTCCCAGGGACTCTCAGCGCTTTTCGCGTTCCGTTTTCTCACCAGCCCCTCCTCTGCCGCAGCCTACAGACTGCAGCGGAAAGGACAGCGCCTGCTGCCTGAATTAAAAACATCTCTTAATATCATAAGCCTGGGACTCTCCGCTTTCGTCATGCAGTTCACAAACGGCCTGGTCACAGCCGTCTGCAACAGCGTCCTGATGACATGGGGCGGGGAGATCTACGTTTCTGTCATGACGATCCTTTCTTCCCTGCGGCAGGTCATGGAAGTCCCTGTATTTGCCGTCGTCGAAGGCGCCTCTCCGATCCTGAGCTACAACTACGGTGCCCGCCGTCCGGCGCGCGTCCGCGAAGGCATGAAGATCATGGCACTTGCCGCAGGCATATATACTCTGTTTTGCTGGCTCGCTGTGGAACGCTTCCCTGCTGTTTTGCTGAAGGTCTTCACGGCAGACCCGGTGCTTACCGCTGCCGCACTGCCCGCCATGCACCTGTATTTTTTCGCGTTTATCTTCATGACCTTTCAGCACAGCGCGCAGACGACATTCAAGGCGCTCGGAAAGAAAAACAAGGCAATATTCTTCTCCCTGTTCCGGAAAGTGATCATTGTCGTACCGCTGACGATCCTGCTGCCGCGGTATTTCGGACTCGGTACCAACGGCGTTTTTATTGCCGAACCTATATCCAATGTCATCGGCGGCCTTGCAGCGTTTACGACCATGCTCCTGACTGTGCTGCCGGAACTGAGGGAAATGGAAAAGTAATAAAAACTGTGTATCGGGCAAGATGTTCCGATACACAGTTTTTTTGATCAGGCAAACAGGATCCGCGGCTTTCATCATTTGTCCAGGAAGGACCGGTAAAACGGCCTCAATGTTCCAGAAGTGCTTTCATCTGTACTCTCAGATCCTCTCTGGGCTCGCGTTCATACACTTCACTCAGCCGGTCATATATCCGTAGTGAAAGGGTGCTCAGCGGCTGCCCGGCCTTCTCCGTCCAGTCTTTCAGGCACTGCAGAGTAAGATACCGGGTCCGGACCGTCGGCGCGCCAAGCGTTTTCATAAGGATATCGCCCGCTGTCCGGCATTCGCCCTTCATGGCTTCCAGCAGCACATCAAGTCTCACATAGTCTGCCCAGCCGTCTCCGAGTCCCATCTCATCCCTGGGATCATCTTCCAGATCCTCCAGCCGGATCCGTTTACGGTAAAGATCCAGTACTGCTTCTGACCATACAGGATCATCCATCAGGTATCCGCAGCAGCGATAATTATGCTCGAAATCCTTCTGCATCAGCAGGAAGACTTCCTTCTGGTATGGGATCCCCAGCGCGACAGCCAGCTCGATACCCTCTCCTTTTTTCAGCGCCGCCCTGACACACTCCTCAGCTGCAGGTGTATGGAGCATGGCGGATGACCGCTCGGAAAGCGATGCCATGATGCGGTCTTTCCCGCCTTTTGCGGCAGTATAATAATAGATCTGTGAGATCAGCTCATAATCACGGATCATGAGCTTTTGCCTGTCCGCCTGGTCCAGGTAATGAAGCAGGACACCGGCAGCACCCTCCACGGCAGAGATCCCTGCCACCGGCCCTTCACTGAGCAAGGCAGACAGCACGTCTCCGGCTGCCCGGAAATGAGCCGGATCCAGCGGATCTTCCCGAAGTCTTTCATCCACCTCCGCCTTGTAAAAGACAGTAAGGGCGGAGTACTCGGGCATGACTTCATTGCGTATCCCGTCTGTAAGCAGCCAGTCCCTGATCTGCGGTGTGGCAGGATCCATCCTTTCTACCGCATGGATCCTTCCCCAGCCGTGCACATGCCTCGCCAGCTCAAAGACCTCCTCATCGGCGTTTTCCCATCGCAGCATATTCAGCAGGGAATAGAGAGTAAACTCATCTGAAAGCCCCAGACTCCGGATAATGTCCCGAAGTATCTCTTCACTGCTGTCAAACAGCTGCATCAACGCAAGACCAAGTTTTACTTCTTCTCTTTCCGGGGACTCTATCATCAGATGGATCGCGAAACGGTAAATATTGCCCGCATTCAGCGACTCCTCATGCTCCGTGATATAGTCAAGAAGTGTATCTGTGACCGCAATAGCCTGAAACCGGCGGATCAGGTCTGCAAAGCTGCGGTCCGCGCGCTCCATATCCCCGGAAGAAGCATCCTGTACCGCCCTTGAAACAGAATCGAGAGCTTCTTTCGGAAGCTCCCCGTGCGCTGTATGGTAGATATACATTCCGTCCATGGCTCCGTCTGACCACTTCAGCTGGCCGGCAGTTCCTTCCTCCTGTGGGAGGGAAAAGCTGGCCGGCAGTTCTCCGTCATGGATCTGCGATGCCATATATTCATAGATAGACTGCTTTGTTTCGCTCATATCTGCTCCTTTATCTGCCGGTCAGCCATGGGATCATGACTGACGACCCGGATCCCCGGGTCTCTCAGCGCGAACTGCAGAAACGGTACTCCTTATCTGCTGCTTCGTCTCCCGGATAATCCTTCAGGAACTGTGCAAAGAGATCCGCTGCTTTTTCATAATGCTGCAGATGCTCCTCACATACTGCCATATCGAACCAGGCAGCCTTTCCGGTGATGGATCCGTCAAGTCTGGCATAGGGCTCCAGCATTTCCATCGCTGCCTCATACTCGCCCTCTTCGATCAGCAGCTTCGCGTCCCTTACGACTTCCATACCGTCCATTTCATCCAGCAGTGCCTGGTATTGAGCCTGATCACCGGTATCCTCATCCAGCTGCATCAATGCTTCATATCCGATTCTGGCTCCCTCATAATCTTCGAGGCGAAGGCGGCATTCCGTGCTGTATTTAAGAATATCATACTGCAGCTCCGAGACCTCTCCCTTAGAAGCATCCATGGCCGCTTCAAATTTCTCCAGGGCGCCGGCATACTCCCCCTTCTGAAAGAGCTCCACACCCTCATCCCGAAGCGTATAACGCTCCGTATCTGCCGTACACGCTGTAAATACAAACAATACCAGACTCAGAACCGCTGTCAAACAGATCTTATTCCATGGAAACTGTAGTTTCATCATTATCCACCTGCGGGCGCCTGTGTGCCCATCCTGCCGAAATACCTATTATCCCGTTTTATATCTTGCCGGTAGATCCGAAGCCGCCGCGGGCTGAATTGCCCAGGGATTCCACTTCTTCAAACTGAATACGGGGCTGATGCTCTATGATCCGGAACTGACAGACGCGGTCATTGACATGCACTGTCGTCTCCCGCGTTGCGTATACCGGCATGCGGATCACGTCCTCATCCCCGCAGTAGCTTTCATCGATCACGCCAATTGCATTGGTTTGGATCAGACCGTAATTCTTGAACAGCGACGAGCGTGCTGCCGTGATCATTTCATAACCTGCCGGCAGCTGTACGGATATCCCCAGGTCGATCAATCCAAACTCCCCGGGCTGAAAATGATACTCCATCGCTGATCTCAGATCGATCCAGTCGGACTTTCCGTCAATATAACGCAGCTTTTCGATCTTATCAGAGTGATACCTGATCTTTATCGTCTTTTCCATTCTCTTCTTCTCCGGCCGGTGCGGGATTTTCCTCCGGTCCCAGCTGCTCCAGCACTTCTGTCTCCACTTCTTCTTCGATCCGGGATTCTGTTTCCGGACCCGGCTGCGGGATACTCCCGGCATTTTCCACGCCAAATCTTCTGAAAAACTCATCGCTGGGCTTCAGAAGGATCGGTTTGCCCGGCGCGTTCAGTCTGCCTGCCTCCTCGACCAGACCATATTCGATCAGCTTATTGACCGCAAAATCCGACTTGACGCCGCGGATCCTCTCGATCTCGACGCGCGTCGCGGGATTTTTGTTGGCTATGATCGCCAGCGTCTCAAGCAGAACTTCCGACAGCTCCGGCTTTTTGGGATGTGTCACCACCCGCACGAGATGCTCGAAATACTTCGGGCTCGTGCACATCTGGTACCTTCCGTCCACCTCACGGATCAAAAGGGCACCGTCCGCTTCGTCATAGCGTTTTTTCAGACGCTCGATCTTTCTTTGTGCTGCCGGAACATCACAGCCGCAGGCCAGGGCCAGTTCCCTGACTTCCACTGCCCGCGGGAGCGCAAACAGCACTGCTTCCATGATGTGCTCCGACTCGCGGTCCGGTTCTTCTTCTACAGGCAGGAAGGAAAGCTGGCCTTCCTGTTTCTCATATAATTCCATCTGGGATCATTCTCCGTAGTTTACATAAATTAAAACTGACATCCGCCCCGCAACGGGTATCCTATGCATCAACGAGCTCACTGAGGTCCACATTCTCGAGATCCGCATCCTTGCTGACTTTGACATCAAGATCCTGCTCCAGACTGTCCTGGCGTACAGTGACCTTACCCATCCGCATCAGTTCAAGAACGGCAAGAAAAGACACGACGACCTCCGTGCGTCCGGCGCCGGATTCCAGCATCTGCCGGAATGAGAATCGACGGTGTGTCCTGGCGTACTTCATCATGGAGCGGATGCAGCCGGCCAGGGAGATCCTTTCCTTCCTGATCGTACCGAAATTCTCCTGGGCAGTGTTTTTGGCATTCTGCATGCGTTTCAGCACTTTTTCGTAGACATCCCGCAGCAGCTCGCCGGATACTCCCTGCAGCAGTTCGTCCAGATCCACCGGCGGCACATAAGCCTTCAGATCCTCCGGAAGCCCGGTATCCCTGAAAATAAACCGCTCCGCATACTCCTCATAATAATCAAGCTCGTGCGCGATATATCTGTAACGTTTGTATTCGAGAAGACGCCGGACGAGCTCCTCCCTGGGATCTCCCTCCTCCTCTTCTTCTTTCTGCTCTTCCGGAAGCAGCATACGTGCCTTGATATCCAGCAGGGTCGCCGCCATGACCAGGAAGCCGGATACGACCTCGAGGTCAGTCTCCTCCATCCGGCTGATGTACTCAAAGTACTGCGCCGTGATCTCTGCGATCGGAATATCATAGATATCGACCTTGTTCTTCTCCAGCAGCTGAAGCAACAGATCCAGCGGTCCGTCAAAATTCAGATTATCCAGTTTATATGTGGGTTCTGTCATATTATGTCAACTCTATGATACTGATCTCCGGCAGGTCATTCAAACGAAGATCTACGCTGTGCGTACCCAGTCCGCGGCTGACGATCATCTTCGATCTCCCGTTTCTGCTTTCATGCATACCGGAGCATTCCTTCAGAAAAAACTGATACTGCGGTGTCATCAGGCCGGGATGACCCGGCAGCGGAAGCCGTATGGTCCCGCCATGGAAATGTCCGGAAAGTACAAGATCGGCACCCCATTCCGATGCCTCTTCCAAATAAAGCGGACTGTGCATCAGCAGGATGTTGAAGCGGTCCTTGGCCGGCATCCCCAGCTGTTTCAGTATCAGGTCCCGGGGCATCGGTATCTTCCTGCCAAAGCCCGGAAACAGATGCCTGTAGTAGGTCTCATCCAGAGAAATACCGTGGATCGCGATCCCGTCCAACAGCACAGTCTCATTGATCAGATAAATGATACCCGCGTCCTCCAGCCTCCCCCGGAATGCGGCAAACTCATCCGGATGGCGCTTTCTGAGACGGGTCTCATGATTGCCTTCCGCATAAATGACGGTATATTCCCCTGCGATCATCCGGATAAGTTCCGATGAGGGACCTATCTCAGCGAACCATCCCGCGCTCCTTTGGCAGGTGAACATGTCCCCGCCGAGCAGCACCAGATCCGGAGATGCTGCGCGCAGTGCCGCCAGGAGTCCGTCCATGCCATAGTCACGACAGTAGTCATGCAGATCAGACAGGAAAGCGACCCGGAACTTATCTCTGCCGGTCCCGCTGACCCGATAGCACACTGTCTCCAGCTGTCTGCGCTCCCAGCGGCTCCTCAAAAGAGCCGTCAGTACGGCGGCTGCGAAGACTGTGAGAATTGTCAGGATCATTTTCTCTGTCATATAGAAAATGTGCCGGCCTGTATCTCTCAGACCGGCATGATAAAGTCTGTTCCCAAGCGGAATCGAACCGCTATCTACAGCTCCGGAGGCTATCGTTCTATCCGTTATACTATGGGAACACGAACAACGTATATGTTAGCACACTTTGCAAATTCCGTAAAGAAAAAAGAGCCCTTCACAGGACTCTTTTTTTTAAAAACACAATACCGGTCTCTCCGATACTTACTTGTAGTTGACGATCTTTCCGAAGTCTTCCTTAAGAGATGCGCCGCCTACCAGGCCGCCGTCGATGTCAGGCATGCCAAACAGCTCGGCTGCATTGCCGCCATTAACTGAGCCGCCGTACTGAATACGGATCTTCGCAGCAGTAGCCTCATCATAGATCTCGGCGATGCACTGACGGCATGCTGCACAGACTTCCTGTGCCTGCTCGGTCGTAGCGGTCACGCCGGTACCGATCGCCCAGATCGGCTCGTATGCGATCACCGTAGCGGCGGCATCCTCTGCGCTGATGCCCTGGTAACCGACCTTGATCTGCTGGCGGACCCAGTCGATGGTGATGCCCTGCTCACGCTGTTCAAGAGACTCACCGCAGCACATGATCGGGGTAAGTCCGTACTTGATGGCCTGCTTCATCTTCTTGTTGATATCTTCACTGGTCTCACCGAAGTAGCCTCTGCGCTCGGAATGACCGAGAATGACATACTGTACACCCGCATCCTTCAGCATTGCTGCAGAGATCTCTCCGGTATAAGCGCCCTTATCTTCGCAGTACATATTTTCCGCGCCAAGCTGTACATTGCTGCCCTTGATCGCTTCCGCGACCGGAACGATGTCAATGGCAGGAACGCAGTACACGACATCCACATCCGGATTCTGTACCAGCGGTGCCAGGGTCTTTACGAGTTCCACAGCCTCTGACGGAGTCTTGTTCATTTTCCAGTTGCCGGCGATGATCTTCTTTCTGCTCATAGTATTCTCCTCTTCCTGGTGTAAAACACGGCGCGGAGCTTATCTGTCCGCGCCGCTGGTGTTCGGTGTGTCTGAATTATTTGTCCTGAACTGCAGTGATGCCGGGCATCTCACGTCCCTCAAGATACTCGAGGGAAGCGCCGCCGCCGGTGGAGACCAGGGTGATCTTGTCCGCGAATCCAAGCCTCTTGACCGCTGCAGCAGAGTCGCCGCCGCCTACGATGGTGATCGCATCAGTGTCAGCCAGTGCCTGCGCCATAGCGATGGTGCCTTCTGCAAGCTTCGGGTTCTCGAATACGCCCATCGGTCCGTTCCAGACTACGGTCTTCGCATTCTTGACCGCGTCTGCGAACAGCTTTCTGGATCTCGGTCCGATATCCAGACCCATCTTGTCTGCCGGGATCTTGTCGGAATCAACGTACTCGATGTCGATCGGTGCGTCGATCGGATCCGGGAATGCGGAAGCGATCACGGTATCGACCGGAAGAACAAGGCTCTTACCAAGCTTGTCGGCCTTTTCGATCATCTCCTTGCAGTAGTCGATCTTGGAATCATCGACCAGGGAGGTACCGACCTCATAGCCCTTTGCCTTCAGGAAGGTATATGCCATACCGCCGCCGATAATGACGGAGTCGCACTTCTCAAGAAGGCGGCTGATAACAGCCAGCTTGTCAGCGACCTTTGCGCCGCCCAGGATCGCTACGAACGGACGTACCGGATCCTCAACTGCATTGCCGAGGTACTCGATCTCCTTGAGCATAAGATAACCTACCGCGGTCTCCTTGACGAACTTTGCGACGCCTGCGGTAGTAGCATGTGCTCTGTGCGCGGTGCCGAAAGCATCCATTACGAAAATGTCGCACAGGGAAGCCAGCTCCTGGCAGAAAGCCTCACCGTTCTTCTCCTCCTCGGGTCTGAAACGGGTGTTCTGCAGAAGGATCGCCTCGCCGTCCTTCATGTTCGCGATAGCTTCCTTAACGTTGTCGCCTACGACTGCGTCATTGGGAACGAATTTAACTTCGGTCCCGAGCAGTTCGGAAAGTCTCTTCGCGATCGGTGCCAGGGTCAGCTCCGGCTTCACGGTTCCCTTCGGCTTGCCGAGGTGGGAGCAGAGGATCAGCTTCGCGCCGTTGTCCATCAGCTTCTTGATCGTAGGAAGAGCAGCACGGATACGGTTGTCATCCGTGATCTTGCCTTCCTTCATCGGGGTATTGAAATCGCATCTGCAAAGAACGCGCTTGCCCTTAACATCGATGTCGTCAACAGTTTTTTTGTTTAATCTTGCCATTGTATATGCCTCCGTTAAAAAAATCACTACCCCATAATATACATCAAATAAATGTATTTGAACAGTACTTTCTTCAGCTCCTGATGCCTGAAAAAAGCAGAGAAACAAAACACTCCGCATTGCAACTTTCATCCGGGAATGCTATGATACGTGATCATAACAAAATCGTCCGCGCTTCATCATGAAAGCCGCGCGAAATGAAAGCAGAGCGGGCCAGCCCGTCCTGCAGCAGAAAGGCAGACTATGCGTATCGTATTTGCGACCGGTAATGCCGGCAAGATGAGAGAGATCCGTGACATCCTGGCGGATGTGGACGCGGAAGTATATTCCCTCAGGGATCTGAGATTGGTCTCCGAGGCAGATGAGACCGGGGAGACCTTTGCGGAAAATGCCGTGATCAAGGTCCGGGAGATCTATGACATACTTTCAGCCCGTGGAGAAATGGCCGGCACTGTAATCATGGCAGACGACAGCGGCCTCTGCATCGATGCCATGGGCGGCGCGCCCGGTGTCCATTCTGCCCGTTTTATGGGGCATGATACCGACTATAAGATCAAGAACGCGGCGATCCTTACACAGCTGAAGGATGTGCCTGAGGAAAAACGGGGAGCTGCCTTCGTGTGCCACATCGCAGCGATCGATGAGAACGGCCGCATTTATAACGCCGAGGATGAGATGCGGGGCCGGATCGCCTGGGAGCCCGCAGGCCGTGAAGGCTTCGGTTATGATCCGATCTTTTATCTTCCCGAGATGGGCTGCACCTCCGGACAGCTTTCGGAAGAAGAAAAAAACAGGATCTCCCACCGCGGCAAAGTACTGCGGATCATGAAGGATATCCTGCGGAAAGAAGAAATTCTGACAATGCGCTGACAAAGGTGGTGTTGCTTTGCTATTCTGGTTTATTCCGATTCTCGTGGGTTTACATAATGATTACTCCTTTTTGCTATGAGTTTACATAAGATTCGTTTTTTCCATATAGGAGCAAAACCTGTTTTTGACACCATTGAAACCGTCAAAAACCCCGGATTTCGGTTGACATAATTTTGTATTTTTCACATATAATAGAAACTTGAGTTTTGACACCATATAAATCGGCAAAAACAATGGTGCAAAATCTCAAGTTTTCTCATATATGGAAAAATAGCTTGAAAATACAGGGAATTACAGCGGAAAAATGGTGACAAAATCAGTTTTTCGGCGGTTTCGGACCCAGGTAGCTGTAGAAATAGGTCTTCATCATGCCGTTATAGATCTTGCGGTTTTTGTCTGCTTTGCGGCCGAGATATTTTTCCGCTTCCTCCCACGCAGTAATGACGTACATACTCCAGTCATCGAGCGCGGCATATCGGTCACCCAGTGCTTTGTAAAGGACCGGCAGGTCCTTTTTTTCTTCCAAACGCTCTCCGTAGGGCGGGTTGGTAATGATAAAGCCGTATTTTCCGGAGTGGCTTAAGGAAGCCACATCCCGCTGCTGCAGATGGATCAGGTCAAAAACACCGGCAAGACGGGCATTGTCCCGCGCGGCTTTCAGTGCCTCTTCATCGATATCATATCCCTGGATGTCGGGACGGCCTCCGGCCAGTGCCCGCAATCCGTCCGCCTTTCTTTCTCTGGCTTCATCGTACGCATCGTACCACAGCTGTTTTTCCATCAGATTGCGCCAGCGGGTCGCGCTGAAATTGCGCTCCATGCCGGGAGCGATATTCGCAGCCATCATGGCAGCCTCGATGCAGAAGGTCCCGGATCCGCAGAAGGGGTCCACGAGGATCCGCTCGCGGTTCCAGGGCGTCAGCATGATCAGCGCCGAAGCCAGGGTCTCGGTGATCGGTGCCTGGACCGTCATCTTACGATAGCCGCGCTTATGCAGACTTTCGCCGCTCGTGTCGATGCCTATCGTGATACGGTCCTTGTAAGCTGCAACCCTGAGCGCATACTCCGCGCCGCTCATCGGAAGGCGTTCTCCCTCCCGGTGATAAGCCTTCTGAAGTCTTTTCACGATCGCCTTCTGGATGATCGTCTGGAAATCCTTGGGGGAAAAGAGCTTCGACCGGACAGAGTTTGCCTTGGCTACCCAGAAGCGCCCGTCCCACGGGATCAATTCCTCCCACGGACATGCATAGACCGCTTCAAACAGTTCATCCCAGGTCATCGCTTCAAACTCCGCTGCCTTCAGCAGGATCCGCTCAGTCGTCCTGAGGAAAATGTTACTGCGTGCAATGGCGCCGGCGTCTCCCGCAAAACAGACCTTGCCGTCGGAGACCTCCGTGATCTCATATCCGAGCTGCGATATTTCTTTTTTCGTACAGGACTCCGTGCCGAAATGACACGGTGCGATCAATTCATATTTCATCCCGTGTAACAGACGCAGACGCGCCCTCCCCCATGATTATAATAAAAACGGCATGGGACCCGGTGCCTTAAATGCTGGCAGTGCGGGACTCCATGCCGTCAAAATCATCTCCTTCGGTTCAGCAGCCACATGACAAGGAAAACCATAGCGATCGGTGCCAGGATCGGGCTCAGCGCCCCCACGATGCCGCCAAGCAGGGAGATCACGCAAAACAGCACCAGCAGGAAGAGCACAAGAGAAAAACATCCCAGGTGGTACATGCGGAAACCGTCTCCCATACCTCCGAAAATGCCGCCGCTCTCCTGCCGCCGTTCGTATGGATCATTGCGGTCGTTTCCGCCGCCATAACCTCCCTGGCTGCTGTATCCTCCGCCGGATCCTCCATAACCGCTCTGTCCGTAGGAACCGGAACCGGTTCCCGCGTTTCCGCCAAACCAGCCCGAGGAAGTCTGCGGTCCGCCGCCCTCACCATAGATCTCCTGACTGAAATCCGGGTCATCGTCGGTATAGGGGATCCCGTCAGGCCCGCTCTTTTCCGCGTCGATAATGCTTCGGGCGATCAGCTGCGGATCCCCCAGATCATCCAGTACGGCAGGCAGGCTTTTGCCGCCGGCAACCTCTGTGTCGATATAATCCGAATAATAATTCAGATTCTTCTGCACATAGCGCTCCGGCAGCTCATAAGCCAGGTATTCTCTCAGTTTGTTCAGGTATTCGCGTTTGTTCATGCGTTTTCCTCTAAATGATCCCTGCGCGAAAGATCATGCGGCAGGCCTGTTCAGGCCTTATCCTCTTCCTTTTTCACGATCCCGATGCCGAGATCGTCCAGCTGCTTGGGATCCACGGCAGCCGGTGCTCCCATCATGGCGTCGGATGCGTCTTTCAGCTTCGGGAATGCCATGACATCACGGATACTCTCCGCGCCTGCCATCCACATGGCGACACGGTCCAGGCCGTATGCCAGGCCGGCATGGGGCGGCACACCATATTTGAAAGCCTCCAGCAGGAATCCAAACTGCTCGTTTGCCTTTTCCTTCGTGAATCCCAGGACCTCCAGCATCTTCTCCTGGACATCGGCCTGGTGGATACGTACGGAACCGCCGCCGATCTCGGTTCCATTCAGAACGATATCATACGCCTTTGCACGAACACGGCCGGGATCGGAATCGATATACTGCCAGTCTTCGTCCATCGGTGCGGTAAAGGGGTGGTGCATCGCAGTATAACGCTGCTCTTCCTCGCTCCACTCAAGAAGCGGGAATTCCGTGACCCAGAGGAACTTCCACGCAGACCTGTCGATCAGATCCAGTGTACGTCCAAGCTCCAGACGGACATTTCCGAGCACATTGCGTACGACATCCAGCTTATCAGCCGCGAAGACCAGCAGGTCGCCCGCTTCCGCACCCATTGCGGTAATAATGGCATCGATCTCTTCAGGCTTCATGAACTTCGCAAAAGAGCTCTTATGACCGCCGTCATCCGCCGCGTTGACACAGAGCCAGGCCAGGCCCTTGCCGCCATAGTATTTGGCAACATCGGTCAGGGCATCGATCTTCTTGCGGGGCATATGTCCCTGACCGGGAACGCGGATACCGCGCACCGCGCCGTTTGCGGAAAGCGCGCCCTTGAAGACCGCAAACTCACTGTCCTTCACGATCCCGGAAATATCAACGATCGGCAGGCCGAAACGCAGATCGGGCTTGTCGGAACCATACATATCCATGGCAGTCTGCCATGTCATGCGCTGAATCGGAAGCTCCACGTCCACGTCCAGCACCTCTTTGAAAATACGCTGCAGAAGTCCTTCATTGACCCCGATCACAGTATCGACATCCGCAAAAGAAAGCTCCATGTCGATCTGAGTGAACTCCGGCTGACGATCCGCTCTCAGATCCTCATCACGATAGCAGCGGGCAAGCTGGAAATACCTGTCAAAACCCGAGACCATCAGCAGCTGCTTCAGAAGCTGCGGGGACTGCGGCAGAGCATAGAACTCACCCTGATGTACACGGGACGGCACCAGGTAATCACGGGCGCCTTCCGGGGTGGATTTGATAAATGTAGGTGTCTCGATCTCCAGGAACCCCTGCTCTGCCATGTAATTACGTACACTGATCGCAAGTCTGGAGCGCAGCGCGATATTTCTCTGCAGGGGTGCGCGCCGAAGGTCCAGATATCTGTACTTGAGACGCAGCTCTTCACGCGTGTTGGTCTCGTCCTCGATCTGGAACGGAAGCGTCGCGGCTTCACTCAGGATACGAAGCTGAAGCGCTTCGACTTCTATAGCTCCCGTCGCAATATCTTTGTTGACATCCTTGCCGCGGCTGCGGACATTGCCCGTTACAGCAACACAGTACTCATTATGAAGCGTCGCAGCCTTTGCGAAAGTCTCACTTCCGCAGATATCCTCTTCGAAGATCACCTGGATGATACCGCTTCTGTCACGGACATCGGTAAAGATCAGGCCGCCCTTGTTGCGGGTCTTCTGGACCCAGCCCATCACGGTCACTTCCCTGCCGATATCCTCTGTTGTAAATTCTGCGCATCTTGCGGTCCTTTTCAGTCCCTGCATGCTCTCTGCCATGGTCGTGCTCCTTCTGAATCAATTTGTATATTATCGAATATATGATCGGATAGATCAGTTCTTAAGTTCTTCCCTGTAAATATCGCGGAACTCCGTATATCCCTGCGCGCCCAGATTTTCCTTCTGGAACTTCTTGTTCTTGGCCATCCAGACGGTCAGCACCTGATGTCCCGCTGCACGCTTACGCGCGGCTTCTTCAAAGATCTCCCGCAGGCGCTCCGCGGGCATGCCTTTTTCGATCAGCCAGGCGCTCTTTTCAACACCTTTCAGCAGTCTGCGGTAATCTCCCTCCATGAGGATCGTCATGATCCGTTCAAACCCGATCGAGAAACCGATCGCGGGAACATTCTGTCCCGTGAATTTGCCGACCATTTTATCATAACGTCCGCCCCCGCCGACAGAAGAACCAAAAGCATCGATCCGGATCTCAAAGATCGTACCGGTGTAATAGCCCATTCCCCGAACCAGCGTCGGATCAAAACGAAGCGTGATCTTCCGGTCCCCGACCTTGCTTACGGAGGAAATGATGTCTGCAAGATTCTCCCCGGCTGCAAGCGCTTCTTCCGATCCGATCTTTGCGGCAAAAGCGCGCACACCATCCGGACCGTCCGTGAAGCTGTCCAGCACGGAACGCAGCCGCGCGATCTGCGCGTCCTCATAGCCGGCTGCCCTGAGCTCAGCGTCCACGCCTTCAGCGCCGATCTTGTCCGCCTTGTCCAGAGTGATCAGGATATCCTCAGCATCGTTCTCGGGAAGGCCTGCATAACGGATCATTTCAAAAAGGAAGCGGCGGTCATTGATAACTATGTAATAGTTGTACTCGCCGAATCCGATCCGGTCGAGTGCCTCTGTAGTCGCCAGTATCAGTTCCTTTTCGGCAAGGTTGGTCGCGTCTCCCAGAATATCGATATCACACTGTACAAACTGGCGGAAGCGGCCTTTCTGCGGACGATCCGCGCGGAATACCGGCCCGATCTGGAGCGACTTGAACGGCTGCGGAAGGACCGCGGCGTTGGCAGCATAATAACGGCAAAGAGGCACCGTCAGATCATAGCGCAGTCCTTCTTCGGTAAGCGCATCCGCATCTGCCGTTCCTGCTTTCAAAGCTTCCAGATCTTTCAGAAGCTTCTCGCCGCGCTTCAGGACTTTGAAGATCAGTTTTTCGTTCTCTCCGCCCTGCTTGCTCGTCAGGTTGCCGATGTGTTCCACGACGGGCGTTTCGATCTCGGTAAAACCATATCTGCGATAGGTCTCACGGATCGTCTGCTGAAGCGCCGCCCTGACCTCCATTTCTGCAGGCAGGATATCCCGCATGCCCGTCACAGGCTTTTTATTAAATGCCATAAAATATCATCCTCCGGATCAGATTCCGGAAAGCCGGAATCGTTGTTTCTCTGATAAACAAACAAATATTATAACATACCGGACCGGCATCGTCCATACAGATTCCATGTCCGGACCCGGCAAAACGCATGCTCTTACTGACGCGGTTCATGAAAAACCGAAAAACAGATCGATCCCGCGGAGAAGACCGTAGCCGCGTTCATACAGTGCTTCCGAGCTGTGGTCTGAGCATTCGTTGCCCAATTCGATGTCTACGGAAGGAACCGAACTGAACGAAGTCTGCGTCAGATCCATGTCCATACTTCCGCTGCTGAAGATCTTGACTCCCTGGTCCGCCAGGCCTTTGATCAGGCTCTCTCCGAGGCATTCATCCTCTTCCCAAATCGAGGATACGGGATCCATGTATTTAATGCCGTCCGGTACGGACATGTAGAAACATCCCTTGTCATAGCTGAGAGAATCTCCGTCCCAGTGAAGCGCGATATGACAGTCCGCAGCATTGTTGCAGATCACTGTGCGGGCAACATTGTCCAGTTGTACGTCTTCACCATCCCGGATCATCAGAACATCGTATCCGCTGCCCAAAA
Source organism: Lachnospiraceae bacterium (assembly GCA_017446045.1). Lineage (GTDB taxonomy): Bacteria > Bacillota > Clostridia > Lachnospirales > Lachnospiraceae > Avilachnospira. The sequence continues at coordinate 65,548 of JAFSRP010000010.1, forward strand.
GCAGTTCTTTCAGGATCTGAGCCATCTGAAGAGTCACGGTCCTTTCCGGCGTTCCGTCATTGAAATTCATTCCGGAAGAGACTGACATTGCCGTGACCGCGCCGGCAGCTGTCGTTCCGCCGGTGACCTTCGGCGTTTTGTCCGGATGGCAATAGGTCTTGACATTCGGGCCTCCCTGGGTGCCGTGTCCGGCATTGACGCCTACTGTGATGTTCTTTCTGTTATTATCAGCCAGATACATTACTGCAGCCCCGGTATGGATCGCCGAGTAATCCGCGAAACGCCATGAGGGATCCAGGTAAATAAGCTCGCCGTTTTTATACCCCCGGCTGGACGCGATCTTCGCGCGCCAGTCAGGATCTTCCGTAAGAAATTCACTCGCAATGTAACAGATCCGGTCATCATAAACCACCTGCGTCCACAGGGGATTGATCTTTTCTATCACATCGACAGGTTCTTCCGGATTCAGATGCCCGACGACATCGGAATCTGTGCTTGCTTCCGCCCGGATATTAATGAAATCCATGCTATACATCGTTGAAGTGACCATAGCCTGAAGATCAGGTGCCGCGGTCGTCTCTTCTTCCGTTTCCGGGACGCCGGTATCTTCAGCCCCGCTTTCTTCTTCAAGCCTGTTTCCGTTTTTATCAAAGGCGATCACAAACTCTCCATCGGCGGATGTTTCCTGCGGCAGGGTCTCTGCTGCAGTCTCCGCCGCCTCGATCACTGATGCGGATTCCTGCCGGTTCTCTGTGCCTCCATTTCCGCACGATGTAAGCAGAAAGACCGGCAGAAGCAGACAAAGACCTGTGATAAACTTCTTTCCTTTCATCATTCGCCCGTCCTGTATTCTCTTATTAAAACCACTTCTGCAGTTCATCCGAATTGAGTTTTCTCCCGTTCATTACGGGCGCTATGAAGCACCTGTAATGGATCACTCCCATAAAACAGGCTGCCGCGTTCTTTTCCGCGGCAGCCCTGCAGTAAACAAAAATCATTCAGAAAGATGCCCGGTATGTCGCTCCAGGTTCCTGCAGCGCGTCTATCCCCAGGCCGCTGCCGGGCCGCGAGCTCATCAGTGTTGCAAACAGGCCCGTCTCCTTTTGGTTTCCGGCTTCCAGCCAGTCAAGAAGCGCACAGAGAGAATTCCCGCAGATCATCTGCACGGGAGATTCTATCACAATCCGTGTCCTATGTAAATTCATCAGGTGCAGTTTCGGAGCGATCGCCGCTCATCAACTGCTCACTGTTCCAGCATCTCCACTGCTTTCATGATCTGATTGTCCTGCAGTATGTCCGTCTCCTCTCCGCTGGCGAAATTGACGAGAGATGCCGTCACTTCTCCAAATTCTTCGAATTCGACCTGCACCGTCGGTTCGATTCCGACACCGTGGATCTTCTCACCGCCGGGCAGAATATACTGATCGGTGGTAAACTTCACGCCGGAATTGTCGCTCAGGCGATAAACAGACTGGACGATGCCCTTGCCGAATGTCTTCTCACCGACAGAGCAGTATCCGTAATCCATCAGAACACCGGTAAAGATCTCCGATGCAGAAGCGCTCCGTCCATTGACCACCACGACAACGGGAAGCTTATGATGATCCTTGTCGGATGCGTAATATTCCGTGGACCTGCCGGTCCTGCCTTCTACGGACAGAAGAAGCGTCTTGCCGTCCGTCTTTTGAGACTGCGGGTCTTCTCCCACACTCACACTGATGTGGTCATCCAGAATGAAGTCCAGCATGCGCAGGCTGACATCCATATCACCCCCGCCATTATTGCGAAGGTCGATGACCAGGCCGTCCGCACCGGATTCCTCCAACTCCTGCCAGACTTTTTTGAATTCACCTTCCGTAGATCTGGTAAAGCCTGTTACGCTGATATAGCCCGCTGCCGTATCTGCGATCATCGTACCTCGGACTGTGATATCTCGGATCGTGGCACGGCCGACCGTCAGTTCGATCTTTTCTCCGTCCCGCAGGATCGTCAGGACCACACTTGTGCCGGCAGGCCCCTTGACATGCTCGGATATCGCTTCATCCAAAGGCATATCCGTGAGATCGGTACCGTCCGCCTCAATGATCACGTCATCGACCTGAATGCCTGCCGCCTTGGCCGGTCCCTGGGAATTGACACTGACCACCAGCATGCCTCCGGTCTCTTCATCCGTCTGGACCGTCACACCGATGCCGTCATAGGCTCCGTTATTGCGCTTGTTTTCTTCCTCAAATGCCTCCGCGGAATAGTACTGGGCATACTTATCCTGATCGGTCAGTCCGTAAAGCATGCCTGTAAAGATCCCGTCGCTTACACGCTTGGGATCCGCATCATACAGATAGGCTTTTTCAACCAGGTCCTGGATCTCCTCCATCTTCCGGTTGATCTCCGTGGTATTGAGACTGCCGTCATCTGCCACCACGCTGTCATTGTAATACGGCATGCGGATCGTGAGCACACCCAGTTTGCCCATCGGGATCATCACATAACCCTGCCACAGTATCAGTCCGATCGTGACCGCGATCACGCCAAGCAAAAAGCCGGCAATGATCCCCGGCCAGAGACTGCGCTGCTTTTCAAGCGTCGCCGGAACCGCGGGCTGCGGCTGAAGATCGGGAGCTGCATTCATTTCGTTGTAATCTTCGTTCATAGTCATTCCCAGGTAATATCTTTAATCGTTCCGATGCTGTTATCATCCGTAAATAAAACAGGTGCTTCAGGTCATGGCCTCACATAATTCAGCGGATTCACATATCCTCCGTTGATGCGGATGCCAAAATGCAGGTGAGGCCCGGTGGAATACCCTGTAGATCCGACGGCGCCGATCCTGTCACCCCGGCTCACCGCCGTGCCCTTGGATACGCCCAGAGAGGACAGGTGCATGTATACGGTATAGACACCGCCTCCGTGGCTGATCATGATATAGTTTCCGGCAGAGGAAGAATACTGGGAGATCACGACAGTCCCGCCCGCTGCCGCAACGACGGGTGTGCCGCTTGGCGCGCCCACATCCACACCCTTATGATTGGTAGAGGCGCCCTCTGTGGGAGACTCCCGGTCTCCGAAGTGTGAAGTGATGCGGCTCTGTCCCGGACAGGGCCAGGTAAAGCTGATATTGCCGATCGTCATGGGCTCGAACTTCCTGCCTTCGGCTTCGGCTTTCCTGCGTGCTTCTTCCTCCTGTCTCCGGATCTCGGCTTCGATCGCGGCTATATTGTTTTCCTCCGCGCGGATCGCCGCCTGAATACCGGCGATGCTCTGCTGCATCTCGGCAGCCTCGCTTTCCGCCGCTTTGATCTTGGCGTTGTAGGATGCTACTTCATTGGTCTTTTCCTGCTGCAGTTTGGATACGGAAGCCTGTTTGTTTTCCGCTTCAGCCCTCGTCTGCTCCAGCAGCTCCTTCTCGGTGATCAGCTCTTCCTCTTTGGCAGCAACCATTTCCCGGGCTTCGACATATTCTTCGAGTTTATTTCGGTCATAAACGGAAACGTTTTGAATATACTCCGCCTGATTCAGCAGATCCGAAAAACTACCGGCTCTGAAAAGATCGTCAATGATGTTTTCATTACCGTGTTCATACATGTATTTGATACGAAGCTTCATGGAAGCGTACTGCCTGGCTTCCTCATTCCGTGCCTCTTCCAGAGCCGCTTCCGTGATCACGATCTGCTCCTCCACAAAGGAAATGCTGTCATTGAGCCTCCCGATCTCCGCTTCGATCTCCGCCAGTTCCTGGTCCAGCCGGGCAACATAGGCTGCGGCATCGGATTTCAGCTGATTCAGCTCCTTCAGTTTCGCGTCTACTTGGTACTTCTGGCTTTGGATCTCCTCCATCTTCTTCTTGTTGTCACTTATCTTCTGTTTGGAAGCTGTGATCTCATCCTGCTGGGTCGCTGCCAAAACCGTCTGCAGCTCTCCGGCGGGAAGAAGCGGAATAAGCAGGAACAGGACCGTTGCTGCCAACGCTCCTGTTACCGGAATTCTGTAAGACTTGTGGAAAAACCGAAAACCCGCCATTTAAATGACTCCGTGTCTTATACCTTGAGATGCTTGCGGATCGTGAAAAATGAGACCACGAAACCCATTCCCACACCCAGCACCAGACCGGCCAGCGCCATCATCGGATAGACCCTTCCGAAAGGAAGCAGCTGAGCGACATCCCTTAGAGCACTCAGAGAACCTGTGTTCTGTATCCGATCCGCCACATACATTTCCGCCTTCCCGTAGATCAAACGTATCAGGATGAGGGGGATCAGCGCACCGATCAGGCCGATCACCGTACCTTCCACCACAAATGGCGCCCGGATCATAAAGTTGGTAGCACCGATCAGCTTCATGATCTCGTTCTCGCGCTTACGGAAATGGGCTGCCAGACTGATGGTATTGCTGATCAGAAAGACAGAGATGGCAAAAAGGATCACAATGATCGCCAGGGACACTGCATAAATAACCCGGTTCAGAGAACGCAGCGCCGATACCACAGAGTTGGCATAATTGACTTCCCGCACGATATCAAAGCTTCGGATATAGCGGACCTCATCCTCCTGATCCTCGATGTTCTCAAGGAATATTTCAAAGCTGTCACTTTGCGCCAGCGGATTATCGTCAGCAAACGCTGCCGCCAGCTCCTCGGCATGTTCGCCGAAATAATCGTTCTTGAAACTCTCCCAGGCTTCATCGGCTGACTTATAGACGATCTCCCTGACCCCTCCGTGCTCTTCGATTTCCCGGCGTACCGTTTCCTTTTCCTCCATGGTCGCGGATTCGTTAAAGAAGACCGTGATCCCGATCGTCGTTTCAGCCTGATAAGCAATATGCTGCACATTCATTACGATGGAATAGAACAGACAGAACAGGAAAATGCAGGCTGCGATCGTCGCCGCCGAAGCCGCCGTAAAGAGAAAGTTCCGCCGCAGATTAGAAAGGCCCTGCCGGAAGCAGTAAAGTATCGCACTCACCCGCCGGTACCTCCCTTCTGCTCTTCAACGGCTTCCGGCTCATCATCGTCATAGTCGTCGTCCAGCCAGTCATCCTCATCGTCCTCATCAAACGGAGCCGTATCCTCTTCCACAGAAACCGGCCTGTGGGGCTGACCCGCAGGCTTCGGCTTCGGACGATATTCCGAGAAAAATGTGCTGATGGGACGCTGCTCCGCCACTGCGGTGCGGTCCTCGACAATAGTGCCGCGGTCCAGGACGACGACCCGCCGTCCTACGGAACTGACCAGCTCACGGGAATGCGTGATCACGATCACCGTCGTTCCCATCCTGTTGATATCAAGAAGCAGGTTCATGATCTCCCTGCTGTTTTTTTCATCCAGATTGCCGGTAGGCTCATCCGCCAGGATCACCGAAGGACGGTTTACCAGGGCCCGGGCGATCGCAACACGCTGCTGCTCGCCGCCTGACAACTGAAAAGGCATGTTCTTATACTTTGCGGACAACCCGGTCAGCTTCAGCATTTCGGGAACATTCTCCCGGATCTCCCGACGGGAAGCGCCGATCACGCGCTGGGCAAAAGCGATGTTTTCAAACACGCTGCGGTCATTCAGAAGCCGGAAGTCCTGAAATACGACGCCCAGGCTCCGGCGATACTTCGGAATATCCCGCTGGCGAATACGGCCAAGGTCCCAGCCATTCACTTTGACCTCGCCCTCTGTCGGTTTGAGTTCCCTTGTGATCAGTCTGATCAGGGTAGACTTTCCGGAGCCGGAACGGCCTGTAAAAAAGACGAACTCCCCGTCTTCGATGCGCAGGTTTATATTTCTGACGGCACGATTTCCGGTATCATAGGTTTTGCTGACATTCCTGAACTCAATCATCAGTATTCGATCCTGTCCATGTAATCCATGTACTTGACGACCATCAGTGCGATCTTGAAAGTGATGGCGTCATCAAATACTCTGAGATCCAGACCTGTAGTCTTCTGAAGCTTATCCAGCCGGTAGACGAGCGTATTCCTGTGAATGAAAAGCTGACGGGATGTCTCGGATACGTTGAGGTTGTTCTCAAAGAACTTATTGATAGTGACAAGCGTTTCGTCATCAAACTCGTCCATGGAACGCCCCCCGAAGATCTCCCCGATAAACATCCGGCAGAGATTGACGGGCAGCTGATAGATCAGACGTCCGATGCCCAGATTGCTGTAGGCGACCACATCAGAGTCCTCATAGAAGATCAGTCCCACATCATGTGCCAGCTTCGCTTCCTTATAGGATTTGGAAACGTCCTTCAGTTCCTCTACAACAGCACCGTAAGAGACGCGGCAGGGGATCTCCGCTTCCTTCAGGGCGCCATAGATCTGATCCGCGACCCGCTGCAGTTCATCTTCCCGCCCCGTGGTACTGTGTACTTCGTGGACGATGACCTGTGTATCCTCATCGATACTGGTCACAAAATCGCCGGGCTGGGTGGAAAAAGTCTGACGCAGAAGCTCGCTGACCGGGATCTCCTGTCCGGACGTCTCCACGATGAATACAGCCCTTGGCTGTTTAAACTCAATATGCAGCTTCTTGGCACGGTTGAATATATCGATCTGAAGAAGATTATCCAACAGCAGGTTTTTGATAAAGCTGTCCTTATCCAGCCTCTCCTTATATGCCTGAACCAGGTTCTCGGTCTGCGTCACGATAAGACGCAGAGCCATAGCGGCGTTGGGCGCAGTCCTGTCAACGAACGCGACAAAGACGGTCTCTCCCTCATCCGTGATCCTGCCAAGCAGAAGCCCGGCGGCATCCTGTTCACTGGCGCTTCCCCGCGCAAAGGCACTGATGAGCTTTTCATCTACCATACCGATATCACCCCTGGCACCGATCAGCTTGCCGGCAGTATCGCAGACTGCTGCGTTGACATCAGTGATCGAAGCGATCTCTGTCAGAGTGTTTTGTACGACCTGATTTGAAACCATGGTATCTCCCTTCGTACTTCACTAAAGAGAAAAGCTGTTCTTTGTGACTATTCGTATAAATACATTAATAATTTACTCCAAATTTAGGCAAATTGCAATAAGGCATTGGAAATTTGCCCAAAAAATGTATGTTTTTTTTGGGCATAATTCAGTCGGCTCGGGAAATTTCACAAAAGATTAAGAATTTCCCACTTCTTTTGCGGTTCATTATTGATGGGAAAAATGTTACTATTAAGTCAAGAATAATATAGCAATGGAGCACTTATGAATGTACTGTTCTACCTGACACCAAAGTGTGACGTCGCGTATCTCGAGGATCACGACACGCTGCGTCAGGCATTGGAGAAAATGGAAGCACGGCGCTATTCCGTGATTCCGGTGCTTGACAAAAAAGGGCGTTATGTCGGGACCATCACAGAAGGAGACCTGCTGTGGAGCATCAAGAACAAGTTCCATCTTGACCTGCGTGAAGCAGAGCGGATCCGCATCACAGCTATCGATCGTCAAAGGGATTATATGCCCATCTCCATCCGGTCCGATATGGAGGACCTGATAGAGCTGGCGCTCCGGCAGAACTTTGTTCCCGTCTGTGACGACAATGACAGTTTCATCGGTCTCGTAACACGTCAGGAGATACTCAAGTATTTCCGCCAGCGTCTGGAGACTCTCGAGAAGGCAGCAGAAAGCCGCACGTAACCGCACGGAAAGCATTTAAAAGACCCTGTTTCGCCGAAAGCGAATTGATATGTACCCAGTTTCCTGGACACATTGATTAATGACCGAGGTTCAACAAGTGGATGCCATTCTGTACTTTACAGGCGGCATCCACTTTGTTTTTGCCTGGATGCGCTCGTTGTTGTAGTAGTCAATGTAATCAGCCA
>JAFSRP010000011.1 GCA_017446045.1 Lachnospiraceae bacterium
AAGATAAGGAGTAAACCAATCGACTACGCGTTACGTGTTGCGGATATTGAGCCGCTTTATTATCTGCTTGCCGTTGGGATCGCGGTTCTGGTCTGGATCTGGGCAGGGAAGTGGAACACCGGGCTGCTGGCGGGGTATCTGTTCCTGATCCTGGCGGTCACGGTGCTGGACAGAAGGCCGGGGCCGAAGATGACCTATGAGCTGATTCCGTTCTGGTCCTACGGGGTGAAGTCGCTCCGGATGGAGATACTTCTGAATATCATTCTGTTTATTCCCGTGGGGCTTCTTTCTCCGCGGTGGAAGACCGTGGGCCTTGCAGCGGGGTATTCCATGTTGATTGAACTGGCCCAGCTGGTGAGCTTCCGCGGTCTGTTTGAGTTCGATGATGTGATTCATAATGCCCTTGGAACCGCCGTCGGGGTCCTGCTTGTACTTGGGATGAGGCGCGTGATGAAATAAAAACCGGACCGCATATGCGGTCCGGAAAGATGTTAAGGTTGTTTCAGGCTATGGACAGGCAGGATCAGAGCATTGCGGCATATTTTGCCTGGTCGGCAGGGGGAATTTTAAGCGCATCCATGGCCTGCTTGGGTGTCCAATTGGTAGTTTCCATAAGGCTTCTGATATTGCTGAGTTTTTCCTCGCTGGCACCCTGCTGCATGCCCTGCTGAATACCCTGTTGCATACCATCCTGAATACCCTGCTGCATGCCGTCTCTATATGCATGATTTCTGACATAACTGCTGTAATTGCACATGTTTGCCACCACCCTTTCGATGTGCTCTGTGACCGGGATTCCGAAATCCCGGGAAATCACTTCTTTCTTTTCAACCGGAGAGAGATCTACGGTAAAGAGCGTACTGAGAAGTCCGATCAGGCGGTCTTCTGAACGCCCGGATTCAAACTTCTGAAGTCTGACGATAAAGGCCTCGGCCTTGTCATAGGCTTTGTTGTCTTCCGGATTGCCGAGAAGGGCAGTCTGCCGAAAGGCAATTGAAGAGATTGTGTTGGCGTTTCTTGCATCCGGTTCCATGACGATCCAGATGCTGTAAACCTTACGAAGCCTGTTATATTCGGAATGACCGAAATCACGCTGATACTGCGAAGACAGAAGACGGGCCAGGTAATAGACGGCTCTGGTTTCCAGCCGATAGGGAAGATCTTCGCTGTTCTGCGCTTCCACATCGACATAAACTTCAACGCAGACTTCATTGGAATCCGGCAATGTGAGGGTAAAGAGCACATCGAATGTTGCCAGGCCCTCGTTCGGAATACGGCTTTCCTGACCGAGTGAGCGAACCGCCTCTTCAAAACTCGGATTGGTTTCCCCGGGGTGGACACGAATCTGCCCGATGTACGGAGTGCCGTTGATATAGCTCTTAATCTCTTCAATAGGGATATTCTGAAAGTCAGGGATCAGCCGCTTGATCATCTCGGAAAGAATGGTCTTGTCGGCGAGAAGCTCTTTGGCGTGCTCATCCAGCCGAGCATCATAATCGGCATTTCCAAGCGTCTGACCGAGATGGTTGTCCAGCTGGATCGTATCATCCTGTTCCAAACGGCTCCACCTCCTTCTTCGTCAGTTATTATTCTACACGGAAAATATGACATTTTCAAGATGATATTCGATA
>JAFSRP010000001.1 GCA_017446045.1 Lachnospiraceae bacterium
GTTTACCACCTCCGTGATCTGTCCCGCGTACAAGTCCGCTATCGGGGCTGCGCCCTTCTGAGATGACCGTTCACTCAGCCATCGGTACGCGAGGCTATGCCTCAAAAAAAGCTCCCGGTTATGCCGAGAGCAGATTGATCGCACAAATGAAAACCTGATATGCCGGAACGCGCACAGCCCCGGGGGTAACCCGGCGGTCTCAAAATGAATACGATAATCCGATTCGGCATACACAAACAGAGCCATTAAGGCCATATACTTTTGCTTGCATTCACCAAATCACATTATCTGTTTATCATTCCGATACCCTGACGCCGAAGCGTTCCTTTCTTTTTACTGTTTGATATGATATCACCTTTCCGGCGAAAACACAACAATCATATTTTTCATCCTCTCTCTCATGACGATCTTATTTCATCACAACAAGCTCATAATCCCGTGTTCCGATTCCGATCTTTTCGGCGTGTTCAAGGGTTTCTTTCCATGAAGTGTTCGGATTGCTGTTCTGCCATACATTACCGTGATCATGGAAATGCTCGTCCGCCATGTTATCGCCGAGCTGGCTGTTGCGGACGGGAGTCGCTTTCTGGCAAAGGTCTACGCAGGCCTGATCGAGAGCCACAGGATCAAACGAGGCAAGCATTCCGATATCGGGAATGATCGGTGCGTCATTCTCACCGTGACAGTCGCAGTTCGGTGAAACATCGGTGATAAGGCTGATATGGAAGTTCGGTCTTCCGCTGATGACCGCTGCCGTGTACTCAGCCATCTTCATTCCGAGAAGCGCGGGGGCGTTCCAGTTGTCGTTCTGTATCGCATCAAAAGCGCATGCTCCGATACAGCGACCGCAGCCTTTACACTTAGAAGGATCGATCCATGCTTTTTTGCCCTCATAACTGATCGCATCCGAGCCGCACTCCTTTGCGCACCGGCGGCAGCCTCTGCACATTTCCTCGATCACATGCGGATGTCCGCTGTTGTGCTGCTGCATCTTACCTGCACGGCTTCCGCAGCCCATGCCGATGTTTTTGATCGCGCCGCCGAAACCCGCCTGCTCATGTCCTTTAAAGTGATTGAGCGAGATCACGATGTCGGCGTCCATCACCACACGCCCGATGTACGCTTCCTTGCAGTATTCTCCGTTCGGGACGGGCACGAGGATGTCGTCGGTTCCGCGAAGTCCGTCGGCGATGATGATCTGACAGCCCGTCGTAACGGTATTAAAGCCGTTGATATTGGCACAGTCCATGTGCTCAAGCGCATGCTTGCGGCTTCCGGGATACAGCGTGTTACAATCCGTAAGGAAAGGGAGCCCGCCCTGCTCCTTAACGATGTCCGCAACCGCCTTTGCATAGTTCGGACGAAGGTAGGCGAGGTTGCCGAGCTCCCCGAAATGCATCTTGATCGCAACGAACTTCCCGTCCATCGCGATCTCTCCTATACCTGCCATCCTGATGAGCTTCTGAAGCTTCTTCGTAAGACTGACCCCAAGTACCGTTCTGAAATCCGTAAAGTAAACCTTTGCTTTTCTCATCAAATACCTCCTGAAATCCAATACTA
>JAFSRP010000012.1 GCA_017446045.1 Lachnospiraceae bacterium
ACGACCGGCTATCCCCTCGAAAAAAGATCGATGGTTCGATCCCGACATGGGGTGATGCGATCGTCTGGAATGAGTTCCATAAGTCTGCTCAATACCCTGAATTATGGAACTAGAAAACAACACTTTTTGTCCTATAACCCCTTTTTTATGCACTTGCCGGCAAGATGTGGACAAGAACAGGGTATTAAGTAAGGATCTTCCCTGCCATTACAGCTCATCAAAAAAGGACCGGTCCTTACTATCCGTGCGATAAGCAGATCGTTTCGACCAGAACTGCGATGCAGGATGGTAGAAGCATAAGAGAGAAGACCAAGAGGGATGCATAAAAACTGATGGTATACGGCTTCGGATTAGTTTATAATGTGGACAGGCGGCGAAATCAGGAAATGATCCATATCCTGACATGCGTCAGATCAGTTTGAAAGGAGCGTATCTATATGAATTTATTGAGTTTGTTGCTTCGTATCATGACTTCCAAGGCAGCGATCAGCGCGCTTTCGGGGAAAGCCGGCAGCTCGTCCAAGCAGACCTCTCTGCTGATCTCGCTTGCTATTCCGATACTGCTTAAATATCTTACCGGTAATGCTTCTTCCCAAAGCGGCGCGAGCTCCCTGCTAGGCGCGCTGATGCAGCACACCAGCAAAAAATCCATGGCTGCACAGCTGCAGGATGCGGACGAAGAGGACGGAAGCAAGATCATCAGCCATATCCTGGGCGATGATACTTCAGCTGTTATCAGCCAGCTGTCGCAACAGACAGGAATGTCTGAAGATATGGTTTCCATACTCCTCGACAGTATGGCACCGGGTCTGATGAGCGGACTGTCTGCGGCCGCTTCCACGGCTTCCGCTTCGGAAAGCAGTACGGGTGCGGATCATGTGGATTTTACGGATCTGTTCAATACGTTCGAACCGGAGCCTCAGAGCCAGGAACAACCTTCCTCTGATTTCGGCGGCCTTGGGCTCCTGGGCACCCTTTTGGGCCTGGGCAGCAGTACAGGGACATCCGGCGGCAGTGCAGGCACATTCGGGGCTTCCGGAAACCAGTCCGGTACCTTTAACCCGTTCGGTGGCAGTCAGTCAGGTGCCATAAATCCGTTCGGCGGCAGTGCAGGCACATCCGGGGTTTCCGGAAACCAGTCCGGTACCATCAACCCATTCGGCAGCGGCCAGTCCGGTACCATCAACCCATTCGGCGGCGGTCAGTCCGGAACCACCGGCAGCGATCCCATGATCGATCTCTTTTCCGGGTCCTCCCAGGGAGATTACAACGGCAGTTCATTGCTGGATTCCCTGATGGCCATTATGAGGAAGTAAGGCTCAAGCCCATGATTTGATTTTATATACCGGGGCAGTCGTGCCGCAGATGAGTCCTCTGTGTCAAAGTGTCAGGGTGTCAGATGCACATCATGAACATAGCCGTGCGTTTTCGGTAAATGGGCACGGCATGTCAATATCGACGAAAAATCCCCTGGAATATCGGATATTTCAAAACGAGAGACAGCGTTTCTCTCAGATGTAACAAATCGATAATCCAGGGGAGATTTTTTCGGATTATTTCACTTGATCCATAAGCATTCACGATCCCGGTATACATGTGTATACTGGGTTTTCATTTTACCTTTATATAAGTGAAATCCTCATTAGCCAGACCATGAGAATGTATACTGGATTTATGAAAAACGAAAAACGCGTGAAACAACGTCTCTCAAAATGGAAATATTGAAAAATCGGTGTATATGGAAAACCGGTGTATACGGCGGCTATCCCAAGGGCAGCTTCTGGAATACCGGTGTTGAATATGCCTCTCTACGAGGAAAACGGTTTATTGATATTTCTGAGTTAGTATCACCTTTCAGTCAGGTGTAATCATGCCTTAAAAGGATAAAGCTATGATCAGCTTAAATAAGGAAGAGCATAACAGTGGAACTTTTTCGGGAGAAAATGTTGAAACAGACGCTTGACTCTCACACTGTGGCAGGCATTAAGCTTGATGCGAGCTCAAAAAGACAGCAACAGGAGGTACCGCCATGCTGAAAATAGGAGAATTTTCAAAACTGTCCAGAGTCAGTGTCAGAATGCTCCGTCACTATGATGAGATCGGCCTTTTGAAACCGGCTGAAACAGATCGATTCACGGATTACCGCTATTACAGAGAGGACCAGCTCCTCGAGGCCGGACGCATTGCCGCCCTGAAGGATATGGGCTTTTCTCTTGCAGATATCATCAGGATCCTTGAAGTCTATGATGACCGTGAGAAACTGGAACAGTTCTTTCTTGCCCGGCAGGAGGAATTGGAAGCTTTATCAAAGGATACAGCATACAAGCTGACACTTCTGGACGCAGCCAGAAAAAGGCTGAGAAAGGAAGAAGACATGAGTTACAGTGTTACCCTAAAGACTATCCCTGAGCGTTATGCAGCGACCATCCGGATGACCATTCCCCGCTATGAGGACGAGGGCATGATCTGGAGCAAGATGGCAGAAGAAACCTGCCAAATGGATCTCGTGGAGGACGATCCCTGCCTGTGTGCGGTGACCTATCTCGACGGCGAGTACAAGGAGGAAAATGTCGAAATGCTGGCCTGGAAAACCGTCAGAGGGAGCTATCCCGATACGGAGCATGTGAAATTCTGCACGCTTCCTGAAGTTACGGTAGCCAGCTGTACTTATCAGGGGAGCTATACCCAGATCACGGACGTCTACACTGCGGTGATCGCGTGGATGGAATCGAACGGCTACGAACCCGCTGAGCCGATGTTCAATATTTACCACGTCAGTCCGCACGAGACGCAGAACCCGGATGAGTTCGTAACAGAGATCTGTTATCCGGTCAGGAAGAAATAAGAAAACGATAGGTTCGGAGGAAAGAGCAATGGCATTTGATTTCAGAAAGGAATATAAAGAATTCTATATGCCTAAGAATACGCCCGGCATCGTAAATGTTCCGTCCATGAATTATATAGCGGTCCGGGGACAAGGTGATCCCAATCAGGAGGATGGCGAGTACAAGCAGTCCATCGGATTGCTGTATGGCATTGCCTATACCCTTAAGATGAGCAAAAAGGGTGATCACCGTATTGAAGGATATTACGATTATGTCGTGCCTCCGCTGGAGGGCTTTTGGTGGCAGGACGGTGTCCGGGGCATTGACTACGCACATAAGGACGACTTCAGATGGATCTCTGTTATTCGTTTGCCGGATTTTGTAACTGCGTACGATCTCTCATGGGCGGTCGATGAGGCAGCAAGAAAAAAGAAATCAGACTTCTCCAGGGTGGAGTTTCTGACTTATAATGAGGGTCTGTGTGTTCAGTGCATGCATATAGGTTCCTATGATGATGAACCTGTGACAGTTGCCGGAATGCATGAGTACATGGAGGCGCAGGGATATGTTTTGGATATAACAGAACAGCGGATGCACCATGAGATCTACCTGAGCGATGCCCGAAAAGTGGCTCCCGGGAAGCTGAAAACGGTGATACGACATCCGATCAGGAATGGATAAGTTCTCTAAGCACTATACGGTCGTTACTTACTGCGTGACGATACTGCAGACCCTGACTGCCAGGATCCCCATCACTGTTCCGAGGATCGCGCCGGCGAGGACATCTGTAGGAAAATGCAGGAACAGATACATTCTGCTGAACGCGATCAAGGCAGCAAGGAGATATGCCGCCAGTCCGGCTTTCTTATGATTCAGGAAAATGCCGGTGGCGGCTCCGAAGGATACTCCGGAATGCGTCGAGGGAAACGAAAAACTGGTGGGCGGGGACACCAACAGTGCAAATGTCTGGTCGATCTGGCACGGCCGCGGACGTGCAAACAGATTTTTCAGAAGCAGCTCGCCGACAACATTTACTGCTGCGAACGAAATGAGAACGGCAGCCCCTGTTTTCCGGGTTTTTTTGAAAAGAAGAAGGAATACGCCGACAAATACCCAGACCTCTCCGTACGAACCGGCGACCTTCGTCAGCCCCAGAAAGAAGCTGTCTAAAAGGCCGGAACGAGGGATCGCATAAAGCCAGGTGAATTCCATTAACTCTCCTCCAAAGAACATATGTTATCCGTCATTATATCATGGATCCGGAGCCTCTGACACAAAGGATCCGATAAACCAAAAGCGGCTCTCCGGACGGGATGATACCCGGACAGGAGCCGCTTTGACTATCATTGAATTCTCTATGCCTTTTTCTCTTTCGGGATCACATCAATAGGATTTCGTACCGTACGCTCTGCCATTTACCATATAAGTGATCCGCAGATAGACATGCTGTCCGTATGCCTGGGAAAGAGGATCCATTGTCTCAGGAAGAGTTTCCTTCAGTACAGCATCCATCAGGGAAACATACAGTGATTCATAGCCCGCCGCTTCGCCATCAATGATATTGAGCGTCATCACGATGGTATTATTGTTTTCACCGTGAATATCAACAAGCTGAACTGTTTCATCGGCGCTTCCGATAAAGCCCTGTCGGAACCCTTCAACGATCTCGTCAAAGGGCATAGCAGCAGCCTGCGCTGTCTGCGGACCGACACCCGGGATCCATTTGCCATCCGCTCCGACCTGATAGCCATCCGGTGTGATGGTACTCATCAGCATAGCTCCCGTCGGCCCGAGGTAGTACTGTCCCTCAACCCAGGTATCATGCAGCATGACGCCGTCCGCTCCGAAATAGTACCACTGGCCGTCAGTATCCTGCATCCAGGAATTTGTGACATATGTACCGTTGTCATTGAGATAACGCCATCCGCTCTCGTAGGAGCCGGTCCAGGTGCCTGCATAGGCGGCGATCCCCAGAATAAGGGTTAGAATGATCGAAGTGATAAAAAGTCTGCGTTTCATGGTATACCTCCCTACTGTTACAAACAGAATCATAACTGATAACTATTTTAACAGCTAATAACAGGTATGGAAAGTAGCGTGGATGAATAAAACATGAAGGATGCAAAGATCTGAAGCTGAAACTATTACAAATTCATTATCTTTTTATGAGCGGTAATCCCATAGATTGAGATTGCCGCTCTTTTATGCTACTATATATTGAAGGTGTACTCTTTAAGCCTTGCGAGTATGATATTCAGTGCCTGTATCGGGCACTTATCACCCTGAAAGGAGATCTCTCGTGAAGATTAAACTGGCGGCATATGTCGCGAAACTGATGGTCAGCCACGGTATCACCCAGTGCTTTTCCATTACCGGCGGCGGAGCTATGCATCTGAATGATGGTTTCGGCCATGAGCCGGGCCTCCGTACCCTGTATATGCATCATGAGCAGTCCTGCGCTATTGCGGCGGAAAGCTATGCCCGCATTTATAATAAACCTGCACTGCTTTGTGTGACCACAGGTCCCGGCGGAACCAATGCCATTACCGGCGTGGTAGGCGCATGGCTGGATTCTATTCCCATGGTCGTGATCTCCGGCCAGGTCCGTTATGACAACACAGCCCGCTGGTCAGGTGTCGGCATCCGCTCGATGGGAGACCAGGAGTTTGACATTACCCGCAGCATCGACTGTATGACAAAGTATTCAAAGATGGTGCTGGATCCCATGTCGATCCGCTATGAAGTGGAGAAGTGCATCTGGCTCTGCCAGACCGGGCGGCCGGGTCCCTGCTGGCTTGATATTCCGGTGGATATCCAGGGCACTTTTATTGAGGATACGGGACTGCGCGGATTTGATCCCGAGAAATACCTTCAGGAGGTGCAGACCGAGCTCGACCGCATCGACGAGGATGAGGAACTTGCCCACAGGGGCGCGCGTTCCAAGTATGCCAATGCCGACATGCGCGACCCGCTGCTCAACATTTCTTTCCGCAAGCAGCGCTACCAGTCCCGTCCGGGCCATATCGACAAGACCTCCCCGGTCATTTCCGAGATCCTGGACAAGATCACACGCTCCCACAGGCCCATTTTCTATACGGGCAACGGCATCCGGATCGCAGGCGCGGAGGACCTTTTCCTGAAGGTGGCGGACCGCCTGGGCATCCCGGTGGTCGTCGGCTGGAACGCGACGGACATCATTCCTTCGGACCATCCGCTTAAAGCCGGACAGCCCGGCGGACGAGGGGATCGTCCGGGCAATTTCGCGGTTCAGAACGCGGACTTTATCCTGTCGATCGGCTCCCGCTTAAGTATCCGGCAGGTGGGATATAATTTCACGACCTGGGCAAGAGAGGCTTTTACCATCGTCTGCGATATCGACGAAGAGGAACTCAAGAAGCCGTCGGTACACATCGATGTTCCGATCCATGCAGATGCATGGGAGCTTCTGAAGGCGCTGGATGAGCGTCTGGACGAGCTGGGCATCGGCGGCCACGGCGGCGCGTTCCGCAATACAGAGACGCTGCGCCGGATCGGCTATGAGAATGGATGCTGTCTGTTCGACGGCGGCACCGGCAAGGACGGACGCAACTGGAGACAGCAATGTGCATACTGGATGAAGAAGTATGATCCCTTCCAGCCTAAGTTCCTGGAACACGGGGACGAGGAGGCGACCAATGTTTATGCTTTCCTGCGGACATTGAGCGAAAAGCTCGCACCGGGCCAGGTGACGGTCACGGGCAACGGCTCCCCCTGTGTTGCAGGCGCCCAGGTATATAAGATCAAGGATGGTTCACGTTTTATTTCTCAGGATGCCATTGCCAGCATGGGGTATGACCTTCCGGCGGCGATCGGTGCCTGCGTAGCCTGCCATAGTGTTTCCGGCAAAACGTATCCCATCAACTATTATGGGGGAGAGGATCATGACGAGCGCCTGGTAGAGGATAAGGTGCATGCCATCGGGGAGCAGGAGACAGCCCGCATGAGGAACCCGGAGTGGAGCGGTATCCATGAGCATTATCCGGCGTATTATCAGTACGATGTGATCTGTACAACGGGAGACGGATCGATCATGATGAATCTGCAGGAACTGCAGACGATCGCCAGCCATAAAATGCCGATCAAGATCTTCCTGATCAATAACGGAGGCTATCACAGCATCCGCCAGACGCAGAACAACATTTTCAACGGGGCACCGCTGGTCGGGATCGGCGTAGACAGCTTTGACCTCAGTTTTCCGGAATTCGAGCGCATCGCGGATGCTTTTGGTATTGCCTACCGCAGGATCGAGCATAATTCGGAAATGGAGACGGTCATCACCGAGGCGCTTCGTTTCCGCGGACCGCTGATCTGTGAAGTGATCGTTTCCCTGGATCAGCCTTTTGAACCGGGCTCCGCTGTCAAAAAGCATCCGGATGGATCGTTAAGCAGTCCGCCGCTCGAGGATATGAAGCCTTTCCTGCCGACTGAAGAGCTGAAGAGCCAGATGTTCATTCCGTTGGTGGAAGAGTAAGGGGAGAGCCTCCCATTCATCAGGAGCGTATTATGCACATCATTGTTACGGGTGCGTCGAGTTTTCTGGGACGTGCCGTAGTTGAAAAACTGAAGGAACACGGACACCGGCTCACCGCCTTCCGGCACAGCTTCAATGAGGCACCGCCCGGAGAAGTACCGACTGCCGCGGATGTCTGGGTGCATTTTGCCTGGGCAGGCGCAGGTTCCGCAGGCCGCTCCGATCCGGACATCCAGAAATACAACCTGGATATGTCGCTGGATGCCGTGGCAAAGGCGATCGAATCGGGCTGCCGTAAGTTTGTGTTCGCGGGATCACAGGCGGAGTATGGCCATGCACAGGACGGCGGTCCGAAGAAGGAAGACGGGCCTGTCGCGCCGGTCAGCGAGTACGGCGTAGCCAAGGAGCTGTTTTCCCACATGGCAGAGACCATGATCGATGGATACAACCGTTCCGAGCAGTGTATGCGTCCGATGCGTTATGTACATATGCGCCTCTTTTCGGTATACGGTCCGGGTGATCACAGCTCCTCGCTCGTGTCGTCACTGATCCGAAGCCTTCGGGAAGGGGAGGGCGTGGACCTTGGCCCGTGTACGCAGCAGTGGAATTATCTGTATATTGATGATGCCGCGGATGCGGTCGCCATTCTTTGTGAGAAATTCACCGGCGGCATTTATAACGTCGGAAGCCGGGATACACGTCCGTTGAAGGACTATGTCCGCGAGCTGGCGGAGATCGTGTCTGAAACCATGAGCGGCAACGCTGCGGATGCGTCGCGTTTCCTTCGTTTCGGTGCCCGTCCGGACAATGCGGAAGGTCCTGCGGATCTGAGTCCGGATATTACGAAGCTCAGCCTGATGGGATTTGAGCCAAAGGTGTGTTTTGCGGAAGGGATACGGCGCATGATCGGATCCCCGGACCGCATAGGATAAATGGATCACCATAGGGCAGGGATATATAAGTGAAAGCATATGTCTTTAGTAAAAAAGGAAAGATAGAGCTGCGGGAATTACCGGCGCCCGTGCTGGATCCGTCCATACCGGAGGATGCGTATGCAGCGATCCTTCGCCCGAAGTACCTTGCGCCCTGTTCATCGGATGCGCACACAGTGTATGCGGGGGCAGGCCCCCGGCGGGAGGATCTGATCCTCGGGCATGAAGGGATCGCTGAGGTACTGGAGACCGGTACGATGGTAAAGGATTTCCGGCCGGGCGACCTTGTGGCAGTAGCAGCGGTGATGCCGGATGCTCAGGAAGGACATGGGCATGAGGGCAGTCATTTTTCTGCCACCAAGCTCGGCCGCAACATTGACGGTATGTGGGCAGAGCGTTTCAAGGTGCCGCAGGCGGATCAGAATCTGGCCCGTATCCCTGCAGGCGTTTCCATGGAGGCTGCACTGATGGCTGTCGATATGATGGCAACGGGCTTCACAGCGGCAGCTGCCGCGGCAAAGAACTGTGGAAGGCCGGATGGATCCGGACAGGAGGTACTGCGGACGGAAGGCCTTCTCAGCGGTCTGTCGGTCCTGGTCATCGGCAGCGGTGCCGTGGGGCTGATGGCGGTCGCCGCAGCGCATTCCATGGGCGCAGGGCGGATCTTCTGCATTGGTACCGACAAGAGCAGGATCAACCTTGATCTTGCGGTCCGCTATGGTGCCGATCTCTATATTTCTTACCGGGACGGTCACGTCATGTATGACAGGGCTGCTCTGGAGATGAAAGACATCATCATCGATCCCCGCGCGAATGCGACGGGAGACAAGGCGGTGGAGACGGTCCTGCGGTTGACCGGCGGCGAAGGCGTTGACCGGATCCTGATCTGCGGAGGCGGTCCGGATGTATACATAAAAGCATGCGATATGCTTCGTTACGGCAGCGGGACAGCAGTCAATGTTGCTTACATCGAAGGCAGCGGCACCATTCCGCTCCCCATCTTTTCACTGGGACGGGGCATGGCCGGCAAATCGTTCGTTTTCACTTTGTCCCGCGGCGGGCGCAGCTGGGTGGAACAGATGCTCGCCGTGGTGCGGGAAGGCCGTTTGGATCCGGGCCTGCTGGTGACACATCATATGCAGGGATTCGACAGCATTCCGGAAGCGCTGGAGCAGATGTACCGGCGGCCGGAGGGACTGATCAAGATCATGGTAGAAGTGTAGCGGCTGCGGGACACAGGAAGCAGTGATATATAAGAAGGAAGTTTACATAAATGGAAAGAAAGCTTATCAGCATCGTGATCCCCTGTTACAATGAGCAGGACAATGTAGGACCGATCTCGGAGGCGGTGCGCGCGCAGTTTGAAACAGTCCCCAGGCTGCAGAAATATGACTGGGAGATCCTTTTCATGGACAATGATTCCGCGGATGCCACCAGGGACAGGATCCGTGAGTTGTGTGCAGCGGACACGAAGCATATCAGAGCGATCTTCAATGCCAAGAATTTCGGACAGTTCAACAGTCCTTACTATGGCATGCTGCAGACAAAGGGAGATGCTACCATGCTGATGGCGGCAGATTTCCAGGATCCGCCGGAGCTCATCGACAAGTATGTCGAGGGCTGGGAGGAAGGCTATAAGATCGTCATTGGCATCAAGGAACACAGCACAGACGCGCATTTCATCTATGCGCTGCGCTGCCTGTATTACAAATTGATCCGGAAATTCTCCCAGGTCGACCAGATCGAGCATTTCACAGGATTCGGACTGTATGACAGGGCGTTCATGGATGTACTCCGGGAGCTGGATGATCCGACTCCTTTCCTGCGCGGCATCGTGGCAGAACTTGGGTTCCGGCGCAAAGAGATCCCCTATGATCAGCCGAAGCGCAGAGCCGGCAAGACATCCAATAATTTCTACACTTTGTATGATGCAGCGATGCTGTCCTTTACTTCCTATACGAAGATCGGTCTGAGGATAGCAACGTTTGCCGGCGCGATCTGTGCAGGACTTTCTATGCTGGTGGCATTCATTTACCTGATCATGAAGCTGATCTGGTGGGACCGCTTCCCGGCAGGCATGACGCCGTTGCTGCTGGGCATGCTCTTTCTGGGGAGCGTCCAGATCTTTTTCATCGGCCTTGTCGGTGAATATATTCTCAGCATCAACCAGCGCGTTATGAAGCGCCCGCTGGTCGTGGAAGAAGAGCGGATAAATATGAGCGAATAGGCGCAGCAGGATCTGTACAGTGCCTGAAAGAAGCAAGTGAGGGATCATATGAACCAACATTGCATCATCTGCGGGGCCGGACTCCCGGAACCGCTTTTTTCAGCAGAAAACATGCCCGCCGGGGCGCAGGTCATGCCATCGATGGAAGAGATCGCAGCAGGGAGTGACCGCGGCATTTCTCTCAGCTTATGCCGTTGTCCGGTCTGCGGTCTGACCCAGTTCGACTGTGAGCCGGTAACTTATTATAAAAAGGTGATCCGCGCGGTGGGCCTTTCCCCCACCATGCGGCAGCTTCGTCGGGATGACTACCGCCATCTCATCGAGGTATACGGTATGGGCGGCGGGAAATGGATCGAGTGCGGATGTGGAAATGGAGACTTTCTGCAGGTCCTGAGGGAGTTTCCTGTCGATATCTATGCTACAGAAGCAGATCCCGGCAATGTTTCTGCCGCGCGGCTGCAGCTCGCTGCGCCTCTTCCGAAGGCGGACGATATAGGGGATTCAGCGGCTGATCCCTGTATACCGGGCGTTTCGGAAGCAGCAGTCCCGCCGGATCATATCATGGAATTCTTCCCGGACCGGGCAGATATGGATATTCCCGGTGCGCCTTTCGATGTCTTTCTTTCTTTCAACTTCCTGGAGCATCAGCCGGATCCGGTCAGTATGCTGCGCTGTCTGCATCATAACCTCGCAGAAGGCGGCATCGGTCTGATCACGGTACCGTCTTTCGAGTATATTCTGCAGGAAGGCCGCTACTACGAGCTGGTCCGGGATCATATCGCGAACTATGATCTGCCGGCACTGGTTTACCTCTGTGAGTATTGCGGCTTTGAGGTGCTGGAGAAAGGGTACATCGGCATCGGTGATACGCTGCGGGTGGTGGTGAAAAAAGCAGCATATAATTCGAATATAAGCAAATTAAATGGTATTCAGCGCGACTATTTCATATTAGATAAAAATTATAACAAGATAAAGACGCTGATACAGGATTATATGAACCGGCTGCGCACGGAAGGCAGGAGAATTGCCATGTGGGGAGCGAGCCATCAGGGATTCACGATCGCGGCAACCACAGCACTGAAAGACGAGGTGTGCTATATCATTGATTCCGCAGGCTTTAAGCAGGGCCGGTTCTCACCGGCGTCGCATCTGCCGATCGTGTCACCCGACTATTATCTGACGCATCCTGTCGATGTGATCCTGATCGCCGCACCCGGGTATATCCGGGAGATCGAGGCAACGATCAGGCGCCGCTACAGGGATACAGCGCCGGGCGTCCCAAAGATTTGCGATCTCCTGGACCTGAAAGAGCGCTGATTCAGAACGGACTTTTGGAAAGCCGGCAAGATATAGTGGTTTACATAAACGACATCCGGCACATCTTGTGCTCAATCGTAAGAATATCGTAAGTTGAAAACAGCTGATCATTTCATTAAAATTAAATCTGTAGGTTAGCGGAGGTACGGCTATGAATGAACAGCTGACACTGGAAGACATTATCGCTCTCGAGAAGGATTACGAGATCGAAGAGGAGTATATGGAAATGCTTTCGGAGATCCGGGTACGCTGACGTTGACAGAAGGATCGGTATTCGGGATCGTTCTTTTCAAAATCGCATCATTTATATGAGCATAAACAGGGCATGACCACCTTGGTATGGACATGCCCTCTCTTTTTCTGATCTGTCTCGCCTCCGCTTACTTTCGCCAATCCGGATACCACTGCCGGATCCTGTCGTTCGGTATTTCGAAATGCTGATAGTCCTTTGAATTGTTCCAATGGCCTCCCCAGAAGAAGCCCTTTTCCGTGAAAAGCTGATAACAGAGATCATTTTCATCGATCTTATAAGGAAAATCCTTTGTCCTGTCCACGTATGGACCGGCATTGGCCGGCTCGATACTGAGCCTGCCATTCACAGTCTTTACGTATGGGTTATACAGCGTATTGATGTCCACAGCGAGGCCCAGTCCGTGCTTGGATACTGTAGTTGTATAAGAAACAAAACGGAAATTAAAGGAAGAGGAGTTATTGTCGGCCATGGAAGCCTCATCTGATGCGTCGTACTCGTCCACAAGACGGATCTTCTCGATAGGATAATCCGCTTCATAAAGCTTCCGCAGGATGTCCAGTACGTCTTCCGCAATGTGACGGTTCACGATCATCTCCCCTTCATGCGTCTTTCCTTCCAGATCTTTGTGCAGAACGTGCAGGTAACGCAGATCCTCACGGGGAAGGATACAGTCCGGCTTGAAGGATCTTCCCTCGATCCTTGTGAAGATCTCATCCGAGATAGGTTCAATATAAAATGCTTCTTCTGCGATCATCATCTGTGTCTTAGCCTCTTCTGAACGTGCCGGGTCCGATCCGTTGATACTTGCGAATGCTTCTGATGCTGTCAGTCCTGACAGAAGCAGGAAAGTGACAAGCAGTTTTATCTTTTTCATGCTATCCTCCATGCGGCATTTGCCGGCATCTGAATGCACAAGGGACACCTGTCAAAGGTGTCCCCGTTTATGATGCGGCTAACAGGACTTGAACCTGCACGGTCTCCCACTGGAACCTAAATCCAGCGCGTCTGCCAATTCCGCCATAGCCGCCGACGACTGTGATTATATCATTTCAAGAGAGGCTTGTCCATGCTATAATATATTCGTAAAGAAGGGTAAATGATGGATATGACAAAGTTAAAGAATACGCATTTACAGGCAGCCGACGCACATCTGACCGCGCGGCTGCTGTTCCGCCTGCTTCCGGTTCAGGTCCTGCTGGCGGCAGTCGGTTCGGTCAATGCGATCGTTTCGGGACTTTTTGCGAGCAACTATGTGGGTGTCGAAGCCATGGGCGCGATCGGCCTGTACAATCCCATCAGCATACTGCTCAATGCGATCAGCGTAATGCTGGTCAGCGGAGCAGCCATCCTTTGCGGGGAGTATATCGGTAAAAACCTGCAGAAAGACCTGCAGAATGCGTTTTCCCTGGCGATCTGCCTCACCGGCGGGGTCTCGCTGCTTTTTGCGGTTCTGCTTTTCCTGATGGGCGCATTTGACCTTACGGGCTTCATGACCCGGGATCCCGGGGTGCGTCCTCTGTTCAACCGTTATCTTCTCGGACAGGCGATCGGTATCTTACCGCTGGTCCTCGGAAACCTGCTTTCTTCATTTTTGTCTTTGGAAAACCGGATGAGAAGGACCACGGCGGCAAGTCTGGTCTACATCGCGGCAAACATCGTGTTGGATTACCTGTTTGTCGGGGTGCTGCATATGGAAGCTTTCGGACTGGCGCTGGCATCTTCTCTCGGATTATGGGTGTTTCTTGCGATACAGGCAGAGTATTTTATTTCCGGAAGATCCTTCCTCCGCCTGTCCCTTACGGGGCTTATGCCGCATGCTGGCAAAGAAATGCTGAAGATCGGTTATCCGGGCGCGATCAGTTATGTCTGGCAGACCCTGCGCGGATTTGCTGTCAATGCCATGATCCTTGCGTTTGTCGGCAGTGCCGGCGTTTCCGCCTTTGCGGCCAGTGATGTTCTTCTGCGCATCATCTGGGCTATTCCCGCAGGAATGCAGGCGGTTTCCAGGATGCTGATCAGCGTCAGCTGGGGAGAAGAGGACAGGCAGACGCTCTGTGACATCATGCGGACGATGTTCCTCCGCTTCCTTCCTTTGATGTTCCTGATCGATGCCGCCGTTATCCTGCTGGCGGTTCCGCTGACCCGTCTTTTCTACAATGACCCTGCGGATCCGGTTTTTATGATGACCGTTTGGGGATTCCGCATTCTTCCGCTCTGCATGCCTTTTGGTATTGTCGTCATGCATTTCGTGAGTTACTGGCAGACTTCGAACAGACAGGGCATCGTCCAGCTGATGGGCTTTCTGGACGGTGTTGCCTGTGTTGCGGGGTTTACAGCCCTGCTGATCCGCCATATGGGCATGAACAGTGTGTATGTCGCTAATGTCCTCAACGGAGTCGTGACTGTCGCCGTGATCCTTGGATATGCTTTCGTGAAGAACAGACATGTTCCTGCGAATATCGAGGAGCTCATGGTGTTTCCCGCAGATTTCGGGGTGTCTTCGGAAGACCGCATGGATCTGAGTATACGCAGTATGGAAGAGGCTGTATCTGTTGCGGAAGGAGTGCAGAAATTCTGTCTTGAACGGGGCGTGGACAGTCAGCGCGCCAACCTGGCAGGCCTTGCGCTGGAAGAAATGGCAGGCAATGTTATTGCACACGGATTTACCAAAGACAGTAAAAGGCATTCAGTGGATATCCGCGTGTCTGTGAAGGGCGAGCAGGTGATCCTGCGCATCAAGGACGACTGCATTCCCTTCGATCCGGCGGAAAGAGCCTCTATGGCAGGACCCGGGGGAGCAGGGGACTCCGCACCTATCGCGGATTCCCCGGAAGAGTTTAAGAATTTCGGGATCCGTGTCATTTATCGTATCGCCCGCGATATCCGATATCAGAATGTGCTTGGCCTGAATGTCCTGACGATCCGGGTGTGATTTGAAAATGTCTGCCTTGACATCAGCACTTTTTAACTCTATGATTATAAAGCGATAAAAAAGGGCCATCGCCAAGCGGTAAGGCACAGCACTTTGACTGCTGCATTCGTGGGTTCAAATCCCGCTGGCCCTGTTTATCCGAATTATGGGAATGCCTGCCGGAAGTCATATATCCTTCCGGCAGGCATTTTTATATCTCTGACCGACATAAATCCCTTTGATTTTTTTTCTCTCTATATGCTATAAATGATAGAGCATTATATATAGTTTTCCAGGAGGAAAATCATGGCAAGGATAAAAATCACGGTATTAAAACGGACACTTATGCAGGATCTGGTAGGAGAGTATTCGAAAGATCCGGACCTGCAGCTTTGCGAAACATTCCGTGAGGGACAGGTGTTTTATACCGACCGTGTCAGTCGGATGCCTGAAGGTTTTTGCGGGTTTGCATGGGCTGACATTCATAAGGATATAGTGGCTTTGGTGACCGGCGGCAATTTTGGATGGATAAAGAATAAAGGAAAACAGATCACCTGCTGTACTGACGGCCTGAGGCCGGTATTCTTCCTTCTGGAGCGGGTGGATGAACACGGAGATCCCATTGAATGAGATGAAACCGATCGGGCCGGTAATATATTATGATCTGCAGCTTGATGATCTGGAATTGAAAGAAGATCATATTTTTTCCTGTCTGAAGGATTTTGATTGCGTATTCACAGACTGCGGACGCGGTGCGCTTCGCCTGATTTCTGAATACATCGGTGAAGGAGAAGTGCTGATCCCGGATTACTCCTGCAATGCGATCAGCCAGGGATTCCCCCGGCAGAACATGGTCCTGTATCCGATGGGCGAAGATTTTGTGCCGGATCCGGACTTGCTTGAGCGCATGATCACGCGGGCAACGAAAATGATCTGTGTAAACAATTTCTGCGGCAGGCTGCAGGAGGATGAGATCATCCGGGGACTTCTTCGGTTAAAAGAAAAGTATGATCTTGTTTTGCTGGAAGATGCGACACAGTCTTTTCTGTCCTCCTTTCAGACCTTTGGCGATTTTTGCACGACCAGTCTGTATAAATGGTTTCCGGTTCCGGCCGGTGCGGCACTCTACAGCCGCAGTCCGCTGCCGGAGATCATAAAACGGCCTCTGAGAAAAAGGAAAGAACCGTCTCGTGCTTATGCCATGGTTCTGAAAGCAATGCAGATCCGGGGAGAAGAAGGAATCGATGAACAGGTGCAGGCATTGACAGATCGCCTCTTCGATGCTTTTGAAGAGGAAAATACGGCTGGTACCTCACTCCCGGTCGCTTCCATAACTGATCTGGATCGCTTTCTCCTGCGCTGTCAAAGTGTCTCACAGTGCAGACAAAAGCGTGCCGAAAATGCGGCCGCCTTTGCCGGAATGCTGCATTATGACAGGATCCGTCCTGTCTGGAAGCGGCTTCCGGGTGATCAGGAAGCACTGCTTTGTTATCCGATATTCTGCAGGACGATGGAAGAACGGGATGCACTGCAGAGATCTTTGGAACAGCAGAAGATCTATGCGCCCGTCTATTGGAGGCTGAAGCCGCCTTTCGGCACATTTCGGGAGAGCAGGGAGATCTGCGGAAGGGTTCTGTGTTTTCCGGTGGACCAGCGTTATGACCTGGATGATATGCAGCGAATGGCAGATGCCGTCAATCATTGGGAAGAGACATGGGAAGAGATATGAACCCTGTGTTTTCGTGATCAGCATCAACAAAAAAGCCCTTATTCCAAGCGATAAAGCTTTGAATAAGGGCTTTTAGGGTGGGTAAAGGGACTCGAACCCTCGGCCTTCAGAGCCACAATCTGACGCGCTAGCCAACTGCGCCACACCCACCATATTATGTTATTTGGCTCTTGGACGGCGACAGAACAGATGAACAAATCTACATGTCCAGGATCCACGAACCAGAAGGGATTCGAACCCCCGACCCTGCGCTTAGAAGGCGCATGCTCTATCCAGCTGAGCTACTGGCTCACTCTCTGTCGGAACTGTGTCCTTGTACAGGTGCCGCCCCGACAGTGCTTAACTATATTAAATAATTATGTCGGATTTGTCAAGCGTTTCCATGAGAAATCACGTTGAATTTCAAGGTAAAAAAAGGTATAGTTAGTACCATCTGATGAATATGGACGAAAACACTGACAAGACAGGAGCGAGATATGATCCTGACCGTTATTATTGAGAACAGTAAAATATATTTAGGCGCTGCGGAGCCGGAAACGGGACACGTTATTTTTGAAAATGCCATTTCCGCCGATCTGCGCAAGACGACTACTGAATACCTGCTGGTGATCAGGCAGCTTTTGGATCTCCACGGTATCCAGAGTGGTTCTGTGGAAGGCTGCATCATTTCCTCCTGTGTTCCGCAGCTGACGGATGTGATCCGCAGGGCTCTCGCGGGACTGGTGCGCAGGGAGATCATGGAAGTGGCGCCGGGTCTGAAGACCGGTGTCAATATCCGTACGGACGATCCGAGTGAACTTGGCGCGGATCTGATCACCGCTGCGGCAGCCGGTATCCGGCATTACGGCGCGCCGCTCATCATAGTGAACTTCGGAACGACCACAACGATCTCTTTTATCGATGAGCAGAAAGCCTTCCGGGGCTGTACGATCGCACCCGGTGTGCGGCTCTCGCTGGAGAGCCTTGCCGGCAATACGGCATTCCTGCCGGACGTGGCTGCACATCGTCCCGCCCATCTCATTGGGACCAACACCGCCGACAGCATGCAGAGCGGCGTAATTATCGGTATGGCTGCGATGATCGACGGGATGATCGACCGGTTCCGGGAGGAAACGGAACTTGATGCCGAAGTCGTCGCGGCAGGTGAGTACGCGGGACTGGTGATCCCTTATTGCCGGCATATGATCATGACCGATGAACATCTGCTGATGAAAGGACTGCTCGCCATCTATAACCGCAACCGCCGGAAAGTACTGTAAGGGTCCGGACATGAAAAAGTATACGCCTTATATTAAGCCCTATCTGTTCTTCTTTATCGTAGGTCCGATCATGATGCTCACCGAGGTCTTCGGGGAGGTCTGGATCCCGCGTTTGATGTCTATGATCATCAATAACGGAGTCGCGAACCACGATATTGCCTATATTCTCCGTATCGGCCTTCTGATGCTCGGCGCATGTCTCATTATGATCTGCGGCGGCGTACTGGGGGGCTACTTTTCTGTACGTTCCGCGGTTGGATTTACCGGTGATCTCCGGAGAGATCTCTTTGCGAAGGTACAGACTTTTTCCTTTGCGGATCTTGATGATTTTTCCACCGGTTCTCTGGTGACGCGTCTTACCAATGATCTGCAGCAGATCCAGATGATGGTCATGATGACGCTTCGCATGGCCTTACGGAGTCCCGGCATGCTGGTGGGAGGCCTCATCATGGCAATGGCGCTGAACCGGGAACTGGCCATGATCCTGCTGATCGTTATACCGCTTTTGGCTTTCAGTATTTTCCTGATCATGAAGACGGCATATCCGAGGTTTTCCCGCATGCAGACGGCACTGGACGCCCTCAATAACGGCATTCAGGAGACCCTTACCAATGTGCGTGTGGTAAAGTCTTTTGTAAGAGAGGAACATGAGGAGGAGAAGTTCACAAAGCTGAACGGAGACCTCAAACAACGTACATTAGACGCGATGAACACCGTGATCCTGACTATGCCGGTCATGACCTTCTTTATGAATATCACTGCCGTGGCGGTGGTCTGGTTCGGCGGAAACCGTATTATTGCCGGCCGGATGCAGGTCGGTGATCTCACAGCATTTATCACCTATGTGACCCAGATCCTGATGAGCCTCATGATGCTGTCGATGGTGATACTGGGGTCTGCGCGTTCCATGGCATCATTCAAGCGTGTGTCCGAGGTGATGGATTTTGTCCCGGACCTGGATGATGTGGATGCGAAGCAGAAAGACCGGAAGGTGGAGTGGGGCAGCATTGAGTTTCAGGATGTAAGCTTTGCCTACCCTGCAGCTGATCGGATACAGGACGATGAGACCACGAGCGGCGCCGCGCCTCTTCCCGGAGCAGGTTTTGCTCCCGGGTCAGCGGTCAATCGGAATGTACTGGAGCATATCTCATTTAAAATCGAGCCCGGAGAGACTGTCGGCATACTGGGCGCTACCGGCTGCGGAAAGACTTCTCTGGTACAGCTTATTCCGCGCCTTTATGATGTGACTGCGGGGCGTGTCCTTGTGGACGGTGTCGATGTGCGTGATTATTCTCTTTACCATCTTCGTGAGGGCGTAGGCATGGTACTGCAGTACAACACGCTTTTCTCCGGCACGATTTCCGAGAACTTACGCTGGGGCAACGAGGATGCCTCCGATGAGGATGTCGTTCGTTATGCGGAATACGCCCAGGCAGACAGCTTTGTTTCAGCTTTCAAGGAAGGTTATGACAAGATGATCGAACAGGGCGGCACCAACGTTTCCGGCGGACAGAAGCAGCGCCTGTGTATTGCCCGAGCGCTGCTGAAGAGACCTAAGATCCTGATCCTCGACGATTCGACCTCCGCGGTAGACACCGCGACAGAACGCCGGATCAACGAAGCTTTTGCCACTGAATTAAAAGAGACGACCAAGCTGATCATCGCACAGAGAATCGGGTCCGTGAAGGATGCCGACAGGATCATCGTCATGGATGACGGGCATATCGTGGACATTGGAAACCATGAGGAACTGATCAGGCGCTGCAGTGAATATCAGGAGATCTACTACAGCCAGGTGGAGAGAAATGAGGTGGCAGTATGACGCGTACGGAAAAGCTGGCCGCTTCATTGGAGAAAAGGTATGGAAAGCGCGTGGCTGCTGCCGGCAGCGGCGGCGGTCCGGGCGGAAGGAATGCCCGTGACAGGCAGGGAGGAAAACCCAAGAATGTGCGCCATACCATTGGCCGTCTCATGGTCTATGTACTGCAGGAAAAGGCACGTCTTGCAGGCGCGCTGGTCTGTGTGCTGATATCGACCTTTTCGATGCTTGCAGCTTCCTATATGCTGCGGCCTATCATCAACACCTATATCGTTCCTCTCGACGGGACCCGCGGGGATCCGGCAGGACTTTTCAGAGCGCTGCTCGTTATGCTCTCGGTCTATATGGCGGGTATTGTTTCTACCTACCTGCAGTCGCGCCTGCTGATGCGCATCGGACAGAACAGTCTGCAGAGGATGCGTGAGGACCTTTTCAGCCACATGCAGGAACTGCCTGTCCGATTCTACGACGGCAACACCCGCGGGGATCTGATGAGCCGCTTCACGAATGACATCGACAATGTCGGAAACATGCTCAGTTCCACGCTGATCTCCGTATTTACGGCCGGACTCACCTTGGCAGGCACCCTGGCATTGATGCTTTATACCAATGTGATCCTTACCTTCGTGACCATCCTTGTGATCCCGCTGATGCTGAAGGCGGTCACCAAGATCGCGCAGACCTCAGGAAAGTATTATTCTCTCCAGCAGTCTGCCCTGGGCGCACTTAACGGATATGTGGAGGAATCCATCACAGGACAGAAGGTGATCAAGGTCTTCAATCACGAGGAGATCACGAAAGAAGAGTTCAATATTCTCAACGAGAAGCTGAAGACGAACCAGATAAAGGCACAGTTTTTCGGCGGCATCATGGGCCCTGTTATGAACTGTTCCACCCAGGTGACGTATACGCTGACTGCCGTGGTCGGCGGCATTCTCTGTGTGCTGCGCGGTTTTGACATCGGAGGTCTGACGGTGTTTTTAAACTATTCCCGTCAGTTCGGGCGTCCGATCAATGAGATCGCCATGACCATGACATCTGTGTTTTCAGCTCTTGCAGGTGCAGAGCGTGTGTTTGCCGTGATGGATGCGGAGCCGGAGACACCGGACGACGCAGATGCCTATGTACCTCAGCCTATGCGGGGCGATGTCGTGATGGAGCATGTGAGCTTCGGCTACAACGAGGACCATATGGTCCTGAAGGATATCAGCCTTTATGCACATCCCGGCCAGAAAATAGCTTTTGTCGGATCGACCGGTGCCGGCAAGACGACTGTCATGAATCTGCTTCCCCGCTTCTATGACGTACAGCAGGGCACGATCACCATCGACGGCGTTGAGATCCGGCATTATCAGCGGGACGAATTGCGGAAGAATATCGCCATGGTCCTTCAGGAGTCACATCTGTTTACAGGGACCATCATGGAGAATATCCGCTACGGCCGTCTGGACGCAACGGACGAGGAAGTGATCGAGGCGGCGAAGACCGCTTCGGCGGATGCGTTTATCCGGCATCTGCCCATGGGCTACCAGACGGTGATCGACGGAGACGGTTCCAACCTTTCCCAGGGACAGCGGCAGCTTCTCAACATTGCCCGCGCCTCTGTGTCGCGTGCTCCGGTGCTGATCCTTGACGAAGCGACTTCCTCGGTCGATACAAGGACCGAACAGCTGATCAACGAAGGCATGCACCATCTGATGGACAGCCGCACGACCTTCGTCATCGCGCACCGCTTATCCACCGTGCGCGATGCCAACGCTATTATGGTCCTGGAACACGGCGAGATCATCGAACGGGGGACTCATGAGGACCTGCTGAAAATGCAGGGGCGCTATTATGAGCTTTATACCGGCAAGGCGGAGCTGGACTGAGATATGCCGTGATCCATATATAAAAAGGGTCATAGGACCAAACAAAGTTATAGACAAAACGTATTGCGGCATGCGTGGGAAAAACATTGCCGAAGTCAGAACAATGTTGCCGTAAATATAAAACACCGATGTCGGAAGGTATAATCCTTCGACATCGGTGTTGATTATTTATCAATAAGTTTTGGGCAATGCCTGCACGGGAGCCGTGAGGGAAATGCCTAAGTAGTTCTTAGTTCTCTTCGGTGGCTGTATCGGCCGGAGCAACTGCGGGAGCCGCCTCATCTTTGTCTGCCGGAAATTCCTTCAGGAATTTTTCAACGGAGACGATCTTTACGCAGAGCGTAAAGAGATTCATAGCGGAGCGGATCTCTTCCTCGCCCGGGAAGGACGGCGCAATACGGATATTTTTATCCTCCGGATCGATGCCGTAAGGGAAGGACGCTCCCGCCGGGGTCATCTTGACACCTGCCTTCTTCGCATAGGAGACGATGGCTTTTGCGCAGCCCGGCAGGGAATCGAAGGAAATGAAATACCCGCCGCAGGGCTTGGTCCAGGTACCGACGTTCAGGCCGCCAAGTTCCTTTTCAAGAATGTCTTCGACGATCTCGAACTTCGGACGCAGGATGTCAGCGTGCTTTCTCATATGCTCCACCACACCGTGGATATCCTTGAAGAAACGGACATGGCGCAGCTGGTTGACCTTGTCGTGGCCGATGGTCTGCACCTGCAGGCAGGCCTTGATATCTTCCAGGTTATTCAGGGAGGCAGCGCACATGGCAATGCCTGAGCCAGGGAAGCTGATCTTGGAGGTGGAAGCAAATTTATAAACCAGGTCCGGATTGCCTGCACGCTTGCACTCTGCAAGGATCTCGATCAGGTGGTCCTGATGGTGGTCATACAGATGATGTACGGTATAGGCATTATCCCAGTAAATACGGAAATCAGGAGCAGCCGGCTCCAGGCGGGCAAAACGGCGCACGGTCTCATCAGAGTAAGAGTTGCCGGTCGGGTTGGAATACTTCGGCACGCACCAGATACCCTTGATGGAATCGTCTTCGCGGACCAGCTTTTCGACCAGATCCATGTCCGGACCGGTCGGAAGCATCGGGACATTGATCATTTCGATCCCAAAATACTCGAGGATCTTAAAGTGGCGGTCATAACCGGGTACCACACAGAGGAAGCTGACCTTCGGCAGCTTGCACCAGGGAGTAAAGCCCATGACGCCGTGGCTGTAGCTTCGGCTGATGAAGTCGAACATGACGTTGAGGGAAGAGTTTCCGAAAATGATGACATTGTCCGGATTGACTTCGAGGATGTCAGCCAGCAGTTCCTTGGCTTCCGCGATACCGCCCATGACGCCGTAGTTGCGGCAGTCAGCGCCATCCTCACAGGTCATGTCAACCTCGGAATTAAGGACATCCATCATACCCATGGAAAGGTCCAGCTGTGCCGGTGAGGGCTTGCCTCTGGACATATCCAGGCTCAGTGCCGCATAACGGTATTTCTTATACTGCTCATCCAGCTGCCTGCGTTCTTCCTGCAGCTCTTGTCTGTTCATTTCGCTATAGGGTTTCATCGGGACCTCACTTTCCTTATATATAATGGCAGGCGCATCTTCTGCCAAACAGTGATCGTTTCTGAAAACTGATTCTTTTAAGCCTAAAGTATAACATTCACTTTAATGGAGTGCAATGATAAACTGCGCGCCGGGATGTTGAAATTTCGGCCGGTGTAAGCCCGGAATTTAGGAAAATCTCACATATACGGAACAGAACTATGGTACATAAAGCATATGGAAACATGTATGGAACGACGGTGAAACGGATGTGAAAAGCCTGGTTGATTCAAAGATATAAATGCATTAAAATGGATACAAAAGAAGGCTGTGCCGCATCAGACCTGATGACGGATGTCTGTGGAGGATACAGCATAGTCTCCGGAAAACCCGAGGATCACCATGGAAATCGAAAAAGCAAAAATCGACCGCATAAAAGAACTTACGGATCTTCTGAATCTGGCAAGCAGGGTCTATTATCAGGAAGGCAGGGAAATGATGCCCAATATCGATTACGATCGGTATTATGATGAACTTCTGGACCTGGAAAAGGAGACAGGATACCGTCTCAGCAACTCTCCCACACAAAACGTAGGTTATGAGATCATCTCAGAGCTTCCAAAGGAGCGGCATGAGAGTCCGATGCTCTCCCTGGACAAGACCAAGTCCGCAGAGGACTTAAAAGAGTGGCTGAACGGCAAGACCGGCGTCTTAAGCTGGAAGCTAGACGGCATCACCTGCGTTGTGACTTATGAGGGAGGAACACTCAAAAAGGCCGTGACCCGGGGCAATGGTGAGATCGGCGAGGTCGTGACCGGCAATGCGCGTTTCTTCGATAACCTGCCGGGACAGATCCCGTTTAAGGGAAAGCTCATCATTCGCGGTGAAGCGGTCATTTCCTACAGCGATTTTGATAAGATCAACGAAGAGATCGCAGATACGGCGGCGCGCTATAAGAATCCCAGAAATCTGTGTTCCGGCTCCGTCCGCCAGCTTGATCCTTCTGTGACTGCGGGACGCCATGTGCGTCTGATCGTGTTTACACTGGTCAGCGTCGAGGGTACCGAAGCTGCACCTGAAGTCCCGGATTTCCGCAACTCTTTCGCAGCCCGTTTCGACTGGCTCGAAAAGCAGGGATTCGAAGTGGTCGAGCATGTCTTTACGGATGCAGGCACCATCGATGCGGATATCGAGAGCTTCAAAGCGAAGATCCCGACGTACGATATTCCTTCGGATGGACTGGTGCTGGCATTTGAGGATGTCGCCTACGGCATATCCCTCGGACGTACTGCCAAATTCCCGCGCAATTCCATCGCTTTCAAATGGCAGGATGAGACTGCCGAGACTATACTCAGGGAGATCGACTGGTCTGCCTCACGTACCGGCCTGATCAATCCCGTGGCGGTTTTCGATCCGGTAGAGCTGGAAGGCACCACCGTTTCCCGTGCCAGCGTGCATAATGTCAGCATCGTGGAGGAGCTCCAGCTCGGGATCGGCGATCATATCACGGTCTATAAAGCCAATATGATCATTCCCCAGATCTCTGATAACCTTACCCGCAGCGGTTCGCTTGAGATCCCTGAGACCTGTCCGGTCTGCGGAGGAAAGACAGAGGTTCGAAGAGATGCCAATGCAGCCCTTTTGTATTGCCTCGATCCGGACTGCCCTGCCAAGAAGGTCAAGTCTTTTGCGCAGATGGTAAGCAGGGATGCCCTGAATATCGACGGACTTTCGGAAAAGACCCTTGAGAAGTTGATCGGAGAGGGTTTCATCCATCATTTTGCGGATCTCTTCAGACTGGAACGGTATCGGGAGAAGATCGCGGAGCTGGAGGGTTTTGGTGACAGATCTGCCGCAAACCTGATCGACGCGGCGGCAAAGGCTTCAGAGACAGATCTGTACCGGCTGCTCTACGGCTTGGGGATCCCCGGCGTCGGATTGGCAGGCGCAAAGCTGATCTGCCGCGCGTTCGGCAATGATCTCAGCCTCATTATGGATGCAGACAGGGAAAGTCTGATGGCGATCGACGGGATAGGACCGGTGCTCGCTGACAATTTCGTACGCTTTTTTGCCGAGGAAACGAACCGGGAGGAGGCAGAACAGACAGCAGCCCGGCTTACATTCAGGGAGGCAGAGGCATTGCCCGGAGAAGAGACGGCGGTATTTGCCGGTAAGACCTTTGTGATCACCGGAGACGTCAGTGTTTTCAAAAACCGCCGGGAGGTCACGGAGTTGATCGAGCGCCTGGGCGGCAAGGCTGCCGGGTCCGTATCAGCCAAGACCTCCTATCTCATCAACAATGACAATATGAGTGCTTCATCCAAGAATAAAAAGGCAAAGGAGCTCGGGATCCCGGTCATTACAGAGGCGGAATTCATCGCTATGCTGCCGGAAGAAATACGGCCCCAGATATAATAGTTGACATAAGTGTGTATGCCGCGCATTATCCGGCCAAGCCCGGATCCTTAGTATCATAGGAGGAATGCAATATGTATGAGCAAATGAATGAAAAGCTGGCTTCTTTCGGTGTGGTTCCGGTGGTGGTGCTGAATGACGCTGAACGGGCGGTTCCGTTGGCGCAGGCCCTGACAGACGGGGGCCTGGGCGTAGCGGAGGTGACCTTTCGGACCGCCGCGGCTGAGGAATCGATCCGTCGCATCTCGGAGGCATTTCCGGAAATGCTGGTGGGTGCCGGCACGGTACTGACGACCGGGCAGGCTGAGCGCGCGGCAGCTGCGGGTGCGAAGTTCATCGTTTCTCCGGGATTTGATCCGGAAGTTGTGGACTGGTGTATCGAGAGGCAGATCCCTGTCTACCCGGCGATCGCCACTCCTACCGAAGCAATGATGGGCATCCGGCGGGGGCTGACACTTCTGAAGTTTTTCCCGGCGGAGCAGGCGGGAGGCCTTCCGATGATCAAGGCAATGTGCGGTGCGCTGAAAGGTATCCGCTTCATGCCGACCGGCGGTATCAACAAGGACAACCTGCGCAGCTATCTGGAGAGTCCGCTGATCGCGGTCGCCGGAGGTTCCTGGATGGTCAAGAGCGCCCTGATCGATGCGGGAGAGTATGATAAGATCACGGCTCTTTGCAGGGAAGCACTTGAGATCGTGCATGAGATAAGAAAATGAGTGAATAGGAGAGTATACGATGGCTAAGATCATTACCATGGGCGAGATCATGCTCCGCCTTTCCACACCCAATAACGAGCGTATTATCCAGGCAGATGAGTTCGATGTCTGCTATGGCGGAGGTGAGGCCAATGTCGCCTGTACCTGTGCCAATTACGGACTTGAGACCGAGTTTGTGACGGCGGTCCCGGATAATCCGATCGGGGAAGCCGCTGTTGCGGAACTTCGCAAATACAATATCGGAACCCATTACATTTCCCGCAGGGGAAAGCGGCTTGGGATCTACTTCCTGGAATCCGGCTCCTCCGTTCGCCCCTCCAAGGTAATATATGACAGGGCGGGCAGTTCCATCACTGAGGCAAAACCGGAACAGTTTGATTTTGACGCGATCTTCAGTGACGCGGATTGGTTCCATTTCACGGGCATTACTCCGGCAGTCTCAGACGAT
Organism: Lachnospiraceae bacterium; assembly: GCA_017446045.1. Classification (GTDB taxonomy): domain Bacteria; phylum Bacillota; class Clostridia; order Lachnospirales; family Lachnospiraceae; genus Avilachnospira. The sequence goes on from JAFSRP010000012.1 coordinate 26,791, forward strand.
GCGGCAGAGCTGGTACGCGCGGCCTGTAAGGCGGCAAGGGCAGCCGGCGTGACCGTGAGCTGCGACCTGAATTTCCGCAAAAAGCTCTGGTCTTCGGAAAAAGCGCAGAAAGTCATGACGGATCTTATGCAGTATGTGGATGTATGTATCGGCAATGAGGAAGATGCGGACAAAGTCCTCGGCTTCAAACCCGCGGGTACGGACGTGACGAAGGGCAAGCTGGATCTGGGCGGATATGAAGATATTTTCAACCAGATGTGTGACCGGTTTGGTTTCCGCTATGTGGTATCTTCTCTGCGTGAGTCTCATTCCGCGTCGGATAACGGCTGGTCTGCCTGTATCCTGGACGGAAAAACACGCGAATTCTATCATTCCAAAGCTTACCGGCTCCATCCGATCGTAGACCGTGTCGGCGGCGGTGACGCTGTTGCCGGCGGCCTTATTACAAGGCTTGCGGAGGGTGCGGATATGAAGGACGCCCTGGAGTTCGCGGTTGCCGGTGCCGCCCTGAAGGCTACGATCCCCGGCGATTTTAACCATGTGTCCCGTGAAGAAACCATGACGCTCATGGGCGGCGACGGATCGGGAAGAGTACAGAGATGATTTACCCCGGAGAAAGGAGACCATATGGACAAAAAGGCAATGTATAAACTGTCTTACGGCCTCTTTGTCGTGACATCGGAGCTTGACGGCAGATTCAACGGATGCATCAGCAATACCGCGATGCAGGTCACGACAGAACCGAACCAGATCGTCATCGCGATCAATAAGACAAATCTGACGCATGATTATATGCTGGCTTCTAATAAGTTCAATGTATCCATTCTCAGCCAGGATGCCGACTTTTCATTGTTCCGGCATTTCGGCTTTCAGTCGGGACGAGATGTGGATAAATTCGCGGACTTTCATGATTACAGGAGATCAGGCAACGGTCTGCCCTACATTACGAGCGGTACCAACGCCTGGATGAGCTGCTGGGTCGACCGGACAGTCGATCTGGGCACGCACACTCTCTTTATTGCGATGGTCACGGATGCGGAGGTGCTTTCGAAAACTCCGTCATGCACGTATGAGTACTATCTGACCGACATCAAGCCAAAGCCGCAGAAAACGGGATCCGCATCGCAGGGGAAGACCATCTGGCGCTGCCGGATCTGCGGATATGAGTATGAGGGGGAGGAACTGCCTGCAGATTTTATCTGCCCGATCTGCAAGCATCCTGCCAGTGATTTTGAAAAGGTGATCGTGTAAACAACAGCTGCGCCGAAGACGGTGAGACACAGCCGGATCCGTGCCGGCAGAGCCTGAAAAAACAGACAAATGAAAAGACTGATACGCAGGGATCAAGTAGTCGTTCTGGCGTATCAGTCTTTACTGTTTAACCGGTTCTGGTAAGATACAGATGCACTCGCGGAAGGTGAAGCCGGGTCTATTCCCGCGATGCGTCCGCACCCGGCATCTGCGCAAGCAGAACGGCGGTAAAGACCAGCAAGCAGCCGGCAAGTTCTTTTGGACTGAGGCGTTCATGCAGGATCACCCAGCCGGCGAGTGCCGCGAAAACAGACTCCAGGCTCATGAGCAGCGTTGCTGTCGCGGGTTCGGTGTAGCGCTGTGCGAGGATCTGCAGCGTATAGGCGACGCCGCTTGACATAATAGCTGTGTAAAGAATAGACCAGCGGGCATTCAAAACGGAAGACAGAAAAACATTCCATGAGGCAGAGCCGCCCGGAAGTTCCGTAAGCAGGATAAAGGGAAGAGAGAGTACTGCAACTGTGAAGAACTGTGCCTGAGACATACGCACTCCGTCCACCGGCCCTTCATTGAAATGATCGATCACCAGTATGTGAAGGGAGAAGAAAAAGGCGCAGCAAAGCACGAGAAGATCTCCGTGCCCGACGGAAAAGCCTTCTTTAATACAAAGCAGCCAGAATCCGCCAATGGCGATGATCGCACTGAGCCAGACGACAGGCGGGACCCTTTTTTTCAGGAAAATGCCCAACACCGGAACGATCACTATATAGAGCGCTGTGACGAAACCTGCCTTACCCGCTGTGGTCATGCTGATACCGTACTGTTGGAAGGAACTGGCGATAAACAGGAATACGCCGCAGAAAATGCCATTACGGCGCGAGGTATGATCGATCGTTCGGTAAGCGGATCCTTCATTGTTTTCCGAATTGATCCCGTTTTCAGCATAAGAAACAGTACCGTTTCTTTTCATCCGGTCAAAAGCGGCGATCACAGGAAATAATACGAATCCTGCAATGAGGTTGCGTACACCGTTGTATGTAAAGGGACCGACATGGTCCATGCCGGTGCTCTGTGCCACAAAGGCCGTTCCCCAGATCAGGGCGGTCAGCAGCAGCATCAGATTTCCTTTCATTCTTCGTGTCACAGATCCTTCTCCCTACAGAAACTTTCATCTATACAGATATGTTGTTTATATCACAACAGCCATGACGTGCGCAAGGTATCAGGCTGACTGGATGTTGATGTCACGGTTGTCTGGGAAAATAATTACAACTAAAATTATTTGCATGCAAATATTTGTGCAAAAAATGTACAATATGAAAAACAGACTTGTGATATACTCAATATGTTTCAGAATGCGGAAATATGTGCTTCCGCTTTTTAAACATGTGATTACCGCAGCTTTCCGGCGTCGGCGGCACACCCTGCCGGATGCGGGAGAGTTACCTTAAAGCAGCAGTATATTTTAAGAAAGGGGACTATATTATGGGCCTTGCGACATTCCGGGGAGGTGTCCATACCTACGAAGGCAAGAACCTGAGCGAGCATTGTGCGATACAACCGCTGGAGTTTGACGGTGAGTTTGTATTTCCGATGTCCCAGGGTATCGGCGCACCCTCCAAACCCATTGTGGCCAAGGGCGACTATGTGCTGGCCGGGCAGAAGATCGCGGAACCGGGCGGATTCATTTCCGCAGTGGTCAATTCTTCTGTTTCCGGTACGGTCAAGGCAGTCGAGCCCAGGCTGACTACCATGGGCACAAAGACCATGTCGGTCGTCATTGAGAGTGACGGCAAGTACGAGACTGTGGAAGGGATCGGACAGGAAAGAGATTATACGAAGCTTTCCAAGGACGAGATCCGCAGTATCGTCAAAGAAGCAGGTATCGTCGGCATGGGCGGTGCCGGATTCCCGACCCACGTCAAGCTGGCTCCCAAGAGCGACGATGCTATCGAGTACGTTATTGCCAATGGTTCCGAGTGTGAGCCTATGCTGACCAATGACCATCGTCTGATGCTCGAAGAGCCGGAACGTATCATAGGCGGCCTGAAGGTCTGCCTGCAGCTCTTCCCGAATGCAAAGGGCGTGGTCGCGATCGAAAACAATAAACCGGACGCGATCGAGCGTATTCAGAAGGAGATCGGGGATGACCCGAGGATCTCCGTGACTGTCATGCGCACCAAGTATCCGGAAGGCGGTGAGCGACAGCTCATTTTTGCCGTGACCGGCCGTCACATCAATTCCACCATGCTTCCTGCTGACGCAGGCTGCGTGGTCGATAATGTAGCCACACTTGCGGCCATCTACGACGCGGTCGCCAAGAGCACCCCGATCATGGAGAAGGCTATCACGATCACCGGTGACGCTATGAAGAATCCGGCAAATGTCCGCATCCGGCTGGGTGTCAGCTACGGCAGGATCGCCGAGGCGTTGGGAGGCTACAAGGAGCCTCCGCAGAAGATCATCTGCGGCGGGCCGATGATGGGCATGGCCCTTTGGAACACTGACGTTCCCGTATGTAAGAATACCTCCGCGCTCTGCGCGTTCCTGAAAGATGAGGTCACGATCGATCCCGGCACCCATTGTGTGCGCTGCGGACGCTGCGTTGACGCTTGTCCGATCTTCCTGGTCCCGCCGCTCATGGCAAAGGCTGCGGAGCGCAGGGACATCGCCAAGTTCGAGGAGCTGAACGGAATGGAATGCATCGAATGCGGCACCTGTTCCTACATCTGCCCGGCCAAGCGCCCGCTGACACAGTTCTTCAAGCAAATGCGCCGTGATGTCATGACCGCGCGCAGAGCAAAACAGGCAGCAGAAGCCGCCAAGAAGGCCGAAGCTGAAAAGAAAGCATAAGGAGGAGACAGAATATGGATAACGACATCATTAAGAGCCTTCCCCATGTGTCCTCCTCGCCCCACTTCAGGAGCAATCTGACGACAAGGAGAGAGATGCTCGACGTCATCATCGCGATGATCCCGATCACTCTCTGGGGTACCTTCCATTTCGGATTTTATAGCCTGCTGGTCGTGATCGCCACCGTGATCACCGCAGTGGCTTCCGAGTATCTGTATGAGAGACTGATGCATCTTCCGATCACCATTGGTGATCTTTCCGCAGTGGTCACGGGAATGATCCTTTCCCTGAACATGCCGCCGAGCATCCCTGTATGGGTCCCGATGATCGGCGCCGTGTTTGCCATCGTGGTGGTCAAGCAGCTTTACGGCGGTCTCGGCCAGAACTTTATCAACCCGGCTATCGCGGGCAGATGTTTCCTGCATATTTCCTTTGCCGGCCTGATGAACAATTTCTCCTGCGCCAACATCGGTTTTGACGCCATGACCGGCGCGACTCCGCTGGCAGCGATCCGTGCCGGCACACCGTACAGCTACTGGGATCTGTTTATCGGCAACACCCCGGGCACGATCGGCGAGGTCTCCATCCTCTGCCTTCTGATCGGTATCAGTTATATGATCGCGCGCAACATCATTACACCGCGTATACCGGTCACCTATATCGCGACATTCGCGATCTTCATGTTCATTGCGGGCGGGTTCGACTTTAATTACCTGATCCTGGAACTGCTGTCCGGTTCGATCGTTTTCGGTGCCTGCTTCATGGCCAACGACTACGTTACCAGTCCGGTGACGCACGGAGGACAGGTGGTCTACGCGGTCTTCCTGGGAGTGATGACGGGCGTTATACGTACCTTCTCGCCTTCAGCGGAGGGCGTTTCCTACGCCATCCTTTTCGGCAACCTGCTTGTACCGATCATTGAGCGTTACACCATTCCCACGCCGTTCGGAAAGAGAGGTAACAAAAAGGTATGAACAACATCATCAAAGACGCGATCAAACTCTTTCTGATCACGCTGATCGCCGGTGTTGCGCTCGGCTTCGTGCACGAGCTGACACTCGAACCGATCGCGAAAGCGCAGCAGGAAGCTGCCAATACGACGTATCGCGAGGTCTTTCCGGAGATGGTTTCCGTCAGCGAGACGGACGAACTGAAAGCGCTGGTGGAGTCTGTACAGGCAGAAGTAGCCGGCTGGGGCTATGGGAAGGTCAGTATTGACGGTGCCATGGAAGCTCTCGATGCTTCCGGCAACAGGCTCGGCTATATCATCAATGCTTCTTCGAAGGAAGGATACGGCGGTACCGTGCAGATCTCTACCGGTATCGATGCGAACGGAAAGCTGACAGGTCTCGGTTTCTTAAGCCTCAGCGAGACTCCGGGTCTGGGCATGCGTGCCAAGGAACCGGCATTCCGTGACCAGTTTGCCGGCAAGGATGCCTCCGGCGATCTCGCACTGATCAAGACGGGCAGTGCCAATGATACCCAGATCGATGCCATCAGTGGCGCGTCCTACACTTCCGGCGCGGTGACCAACGCCCTGAATGCGGCGATCCGTTTTGCAAATAACTACCTGGGCTGAGAAAGGAGGACGTCATGAATAAACTATCGAACTCCGAAAGAATTTTTAACGGACTCTGGAAAGAGAATCCTCTGTTCGTTCTGATGCTGGGCACCTGCCCGACACTGGCTGTCACTACTTCTGCCTTCAATGGCATCGGCATGGGCCTGTCCTCCACGGCAGTGCTGGTGTTTTCCAACCTGATCATCGCATTGATGCGCAATGTGATCCCGGACCGTCTCCGTCTTCCGGCAGAGATCGTCGTCGTGGCTTCCCTGGTCACCGTGGTCGACATGCTGATGGCAGGTTTTACACCGGCGGTCTACAGCGCGTTGGGCATCTACATCCCGCTGATCGTCGTTAACTGTATCATCCTGGGACGCGCGGAAGCATTTGCCATGAAGAACAATCCGATCATTTCGTTCTTTGACGGACTGGGCATGGGCCTTGGCTTTACCGTGGCGCTGGTCGCCATCGGCGCTGTCCGTGAGATCATCGGATCCGGTACTCTTTTCGGATTCCACATTCTTCCGGCGAGCTATGTTCCGTGTTCCATCTTCATCCTGGCGCCGGGTGCATTCTTCGTTTTCGCAGGGCTGACCGCACTGCAGAACAAGCTTAAGATGCCGAGCGCTACCAACGGCGATGCCCGTCCTCTGGACAGCGAGAGCGGAGAGGCCTGCATGCATAACTGCATGACCTGCGGCATCAAGGGCTGCAGTACCAGAACAAAGTAAGGAGGGGCAGAGAGTATGAATCTGATTGCAATAGCTATAAGCTCATGTCTCGTCAGCAATGTCGTGCTGAGCCAGTTCCTCGGTATCTGTTCCTTCATCGGTGTTTCTACAGATATCAAGACCTCTGCCGGTATGGGCGGCGCGGTCGTATTTGTTATTACCATGGCTTCGATCGTTGCCAGCCTGATCTATGACTTTGTCCTGATCCCGTTCGGCCTCGATTATCTCAAGACCATCGTATTCATTCTGATCATTGCGGCTCTCGTGCAGATCGTCGAAATGTTCATGCATAAGTGTATGCCTGCCCTGTACAACGCGCTGGGCATCTATCTTCCGCTGATCACTACCAACTGCGCCGTTCTCGGTGTCGCCATCACGAATGCGCAGAACAGCTACAATTTTGCGGAGTCTGTCGTCAACGGTTTTGCGACAGCGGTCGGTTATCTGATCGCGATCGTACTGCTGGCTGGTATCCGTGAACAGATCGTGGACAATGATATCCCGCACAGCTTCCAGGGTGCGCCGATCGTCATTGTAACAGCAGCGATCATGTCGATTGCATTCTTCGGATTTTCCGGACTGATGAATTAAGGAGGAGAGCCGAAATGAGTATAACTGCAATTATCATCGCTGCTGCCGTTATCGCGGTCACCGGTATCATTGTCGGTATCGGTCTGGGATTGTTCGGCGAGAAGTTCAAAGTTGAGGTTGATGAGAGGGAAGCGGCCATCCGTGAAGCGCTTCCGGGCAACAACTGCGGCGGCTGCGGATATCCGGGCTGCGACGGCTGTGCCAAGGCGATCAACGAGGGCAATGCCCCTGTCAATGCCTGTCCTGTAGGACAGAAGCCCTGTTGGGACGCGATCGCGGCTATCCTGGGCGTTACGGCAGGCGAGAGTGAGAAGAAGGTCGCTTTTGTCAAATGTGCCGGCACCTGCGATAAGGCACCGTCCAGATATGATTATTTCGGATTCGACGACTGCAACGCCATGAGCCCGGTACCCGGTGCCGGCGACAAGGCCTGCGAGTTCGGATGTCTCGGTCACGGATCCTGCGTGAAGGCCTGCCAGTTCGACGCGATCCACATCGTCAACGGTATTGCGAAAGTCGATGAGAGCAAGTGCACCTCCTGCGGCGCCTGCGTCAAGACCTGTCCGCGCAAGCTGATCGAACTTGTTCCGGCTGCTGCTTCGGTCCGCGTCCAGTGCTCCAACAAGGACAAGGGCAAGGCTGTCATGGATGTCTGCCAGGCCGGCTGTATCGGATGTACGCTCTGCACCAAGCAGTGCCAGTTCGATGCCATCCACATGGACGGTAATATTGCCAAGATCGATTACGAGAAATGTACCGGCTGCGGCGCCTGCGCCGAGAAGTGCCCGAAGAAGGTCATTCGCCGTTTCGAGCTGTCGTAAGATCATCAGCATCGCATACATCTTTTACTACAAGGAAGCCGCCCCAAAAGGGCGGCTTCTTATTATCGTATTCATTCGCATTGATTAGGTTAAAAACGAAAGTCAATACATAATTCGTTATGTTTGCCAAAAAATACAATCTATCTTTGTTATATCTGTACATTGTATTTTTACATGCACAATGGTATGATATAGGCAACTCAAGAGAAGCTAATAAAACTTCACAGTTATCGTCAGTGTTACTCAACGGATAGCACCTTCATCAAAGGAACAGAAGAGAATAAAAAGCTGATCAAGAGGGAGAAAACTGAATAGCTATACAGTACGACAAGACCACATGATAATCTGAGCCGGAGAATTGAGGCGAGATCAAAAGAAAGGAAACGAAGTTATTATAAGATAGTCGGAAACCAAAGACATAAGGCAGCCGGTTTATCGAAAGATCAGATCTTAAAAGAAAAATGATCATCTTAATCAAAATCCTTAAGAAAGACAGAGATTAAAGATTCGGAGTCCTTAAGAAAGACAAAGATATAAAGATCAGGATCCTTGAAAAAGATAAAGATCAAATAGATCGAAATCTTAAAAGATCAGAATAAGGTCACATTGATCAGGAGCTGTGAAAAGACAATCGGTTTATTAAGAAACCGGGATCATTAAAAAGATAAAAGCCAAAGAAATGCGGCAGTGATCGTAAAGAAGGTCACGATCTTAAAAAGAATGGTCAGGAAAGGTCAAAAGGAACAGCATCTGATCCAAAAGGAAGAAGCCGGGACGATCAGATAATAACAAAAGCATAATAATTAAAAAAGCTTTTCGGGACCAAGTAAAAAGATCAGGATTATCAAAAAAACTAAATAAGGGGGATTACTCCAATGGCATCTTGTTATTGAGACCATCACAGCGAAGATAAAGCGTGATGGTCTCTTTCGTTGTTGTTTATCTTTGCAGCCTGCTTCCGTGCTCCGCAGATCATCAGATCTGGGGGGCTTCTTTCATTTTCATTACGATTCCCGGAAGTGGGTTTAATTACGGGAATAATTGGAGTACAATGATATACGGAAGAGTTTCGGCGGAGAAGTTGCTCCGGCCAGTTAAGGAGGAAGCCATGTTTGGTAATATAGACGCGCTTATGAAGCTTCGCAAAGCCTGGGGTACGTTCTCGGGCAATCATCCCAGATTCGCCCAGTTCCTGGGTACAGTCAGCAGCGGCGGGATACAGGAGGGCACGGTGATCGGGATCACTGTGACATATCCCGACGGAAGGACGCTCGATACCAATATGAAAGTGACAGCCTCCGATCTTGAGCTTTTTGAGTCACTGAAGACCCTGGCGAACAGATAAAACCGGGCACGGCTGAATTTATTGCCGTATGGTGTCTCTTTTGTGTCCATTGGAATGATATGATGAACGAAAAGGAACGATCTTATAATTCCATTTCCAAACGAGGGAGGATATGATCAGAATGATGTATAAGGCATATATGAAGACAGCGGGAAGGATCCTGCGCGGAACATTATGTATGGGTGCGCTCGCGCTTTCCCTGGCCGCGGCTGTTTCCGTGACGCCGCTTTTTTCCATGCAGTCTTATGCTGCCAAGGATGACGATGACGAGAAGGATTACTCGATCGATGATGCCGCCTGGGCGGATGACGACGGTCGGGCGATCGCTGAGTGGGAGAAGGCAGAGTCTTCAACGAAATACAGGGTACAGCTCTACCGCACCAGCACCAAGTACCCGGTTGGCAAGGAGATCTCTACAGGCTCGGACAGCCATGACTTCAGTTCCGCTATTTCCCAGAAGGGCACCGGCAACTATTTCTTTATCGTTACCCCGGTCAAGGGCGGCAAGGATCTTGCCGTGACCTCTGATATTCTGGAAGTGGATTCCGATTATATGAGTGAGCTTCGTGCGGCGCTCAAGGAGAAGAAGGAGTCCAAGAGTGCGGCCAGCATGGAGGGCGGCCCGCGCTGGGTGATGAACCCGACGGGCACATGGAAGTATCTCAAGGCTGACAACACCTGGGCCAAGAACGGCTGGGAGCAGATCGACGGAAAGTGGTATTATTTCGGATCCGACAACCTGATGAAGACAGGCTGGCAGAAGGTCCGCAACTACTGGTACTATCTTGGCGATGACGGTGCCTGCTGGATGAATACCACCACACCGGACGGATATACAGTCAATGAGTCCGGTGTATGGGTCGATCCGGAGACCGGCAAGACCATCACCAATTATTCGGGTACGGCTGCAGCGCCTGTTTCCACGGATATCAATGAAGTGAAGCTCAGCCTGAAGGAGAGCAGCGCGGAGGCGGGCTCGATCCGCAAAGCGGAAGTCGGATCCGGTTCCAACGTCAAGGTCAATGAAGTCAATTTCAGCGAACCTTACGAAAACTGGGCTATCGGGCGCAATGTGACCATTACGGTCAACGTCAGTGCTGCCGACAATTACAAGTTTACCACTACTACGAAGTACTCCCTGGGCAGCGCGACCTTCCAGGGATCCACGGGAGATGAGTACAACCGTGTGCTGACATTCTCCTATTCGCCCAAGATGACGCTGGAGACACCGGATGGATTATATATCACCAGCGACATGGTGCTTAAGTGGAACAAGGTCCCGAACGCCGTTCAGTATAAGGTCGTCCTTTCCTATCTCAATGATGAGGACACCAAGTCCAGCAAGACCCTGACCGTCACAAAGCCGGAGGCTGACCTTTCCGAGTATGCAGGCATGTATTCCGAAGTCTCCGTTAAGGTGACTGCCCAGGGCAGCAAGACGTCAAAGAGCGGGTCCAAGACCAACAGCAGCCTTCAGGATTCTGCTGCGGCGACGATCGAAGATCTGGATGCGTTTATTGAGACCAATACGATGGACGGCAAGTTCAGTTCCACCGGCGGCAGCCTCAGCTACAAGGACGAGTCCGGTTCCAAGCTGAAGGGATGGCAGCAGCTCGCAGGCATCTGGTACTATTTCGATGAATCCGGCAACGCAGCCGGTCCGGGCTGGTTCCAGGATACCGAGGGCGGCAATCTGTGGTATTACTTTGACAGTAACCACGGCATGGTTACAGGCAAGGTCACGGACAACGGCGTGGAGTATTTCCTGAACGACGGCAGCAACCCGGATCTTCCGGTAGGCGCCTGGGTAGAGACGCAGCCGCAGGAGGCACAGGAGACACAGGAGGCACAGCCGTAACGTGTCTGAATGCTGCAGCAAAGAAGTGATATTCAGGAAAGACAGCAATGTTATATGAAACATTAATGGAGACACCCTTTGGGGTACTCCGTCTTAAGGCGGATGACGAAGCGCTGACGTATGCGGGATTCGTGAGTACGGCGGGCATGTCTGAAGCTGACAGGATAACAAATATAGAGCGGGACGGCCGGCTGGCCGCCCCGCTTGCACTTGCGCTGGATTGGTATGGGAGATACTTTGACGGACAGGCGCCTGATCCTTCCGAAGTGCCGATCCGACCGGAAGGAAGCTCCTTCCGGCGCGAAGTCTGGGAGATCGTGCGTCAGATCCCTTACGGACAGGTATTGTCCTACGGAGAGATCGCGCGCATTATCGCGGCACGCCGCGGTATCCCGCGTATGGCAGCCCAGGCAGTCGGCGGCGCCATGAAGGCCAATCGGATCTTCATTCTGATCCCCTGCCACCGTGTGATCGGTGCGGACGGCAGTATGGTCGGGTACGGGTCCCTGCCGGACAGTCTCGAACTGAAGCGCGCGCTGCTGCGGCATGAAGGGATCCTGTGGACATGAGCCGGAGATGGCTCATGCAATGAAGAGAATGCTGTTTTATATATCGGGAGTAACGATCAGTTTTCTGTTCCGGCGAGTCCCAGCTCCGCAGCATGAGGCCGCATTCCCTCGATGCAGATCGCGGCGGCGTCACGGACCTCCATTCCCAGCATCTCACAACCTTTTTTGATCAGTTCGCGGTCACATTTGGCCGCGAATTTTTTGTCCTTGAACTTCTTCATGAAGCTGCTGACCTCGAGATCGGTCAGCCCGTTTGGACGCATCCGTGCACAGGCCTGGATGATGCCGGTCAGCTCATCGACAGTGTAGAGACTCTTTTCCAGGTTGGTGAGGGGCTCTACATCGGTACATATACCATATCCGTGAGAAAGGATCGCGCGGACCTCTTCCTCAGAGACACCGGCTGCGAGAAGCGGTTCTGCTGTATGCTGCAGATGCTCTTCCGGATACTTTTCGTAATCGTAGTCATGCAGGTAACCGATGGCTTCCCAATGCTCTTTATCTTCTCCGAAATGCTCAGCCATGGCACCCATGGCATAGGAGACATTAAGGGCATGGATCCGGAGATGTTCTTCGGTGACCATGGAATCGTTCAGTTCCTTTGCTCGTTCTTTTGTCAGCATGGATGTTGCCTTTCTCTTGTCTTTCAGGTTTTAAAAATCAGGTGAACGTGTTAAGATATATTAGAGTTCAGTATATCACTTACAGAGAGACAGCACCACAGTTTTCTGAAGCGATCTCTCTGATGAGACGGAGGTGTCGATATGAAGCAAAAGATCGTGTGTATGCTGCGCCTGACAGAAGCGGAGAAAAATCTGTTCAGAGAAGCGGCCGGAGAGAATGAGATCATTTTCACCAAGGACAGCACTCCCGAGTATAAAAGTGTCATCCCGGTGGATGAGGAACTTGTTAAAGATGCGGATGTCCTGATGGGCTGGCTTCCTTCCGATCTGGTCCCGAAGGCTGTTCATCTCAAATGGCTGCAGGCCCAGAGTTCCGGCGTGGATAATTTCACCGCGCCCGGCGTACTTCCCGCGGGGGCGATGCTGACGAGTGCGACCGGTGCTTACGGACTTTCCGTGGCAGAGCATACTTTCGGCATGATGCTTGCAATCATGAAGAACCTGCCCGGGTACCGCGACCAGCAAAATGATCATAACTGGAGCGACCTCGGTCCGGTACTTTCTCCGAAGGGGCTGGACATCCTGATCCTCGGCACCGGTGATCTCGGATCAAAATTTGCCTGCTACTGCAAGGCTTTTGATGCGCATACCATTGGAGTGCGGCAGGATCCGTCAAAGCCGGCGGCAGGAATCGATGAGATGCACGGCATGGAGGATCTGGATGAACTCGTTGCTCAGGCTGACGTCGTCTGTTCGCTGCTTCCGCATATCGAATCTATGGTCCGGTACTTTGATTACGACCGTTTGATGAGTATGAAGAAGAATGCGATCTTTATTAATGCCGGACGCGGCTCGATCTGTGATAACGCCGCACTTGCCAGGGTACTGGCGGAAGGCCATCTCTGGGGTGCGGGTCTTGACACGACGGAAAAGGAACCCATGCCGGCGGATCATCCGCTCTGGGCCGAACCAAAGGCATTTATTACACCGCATGTCGCGGGCGGAGACCATCTTGAAGACACGCTCCGCAAGATCGCGGTCATCGGTCTGGAAAACCTGAAGCACTATCTTGCCGGAGAGCCTCTGCGCAACCGCAAGGTATGACGGAAGATACATACGGAATCATTTTCTGAAAAAGGAGATCATATATGCAGAACCCAATCGTAACCATTACCATGGAGAACATGGATGAGATCAGGATCGAACTCTATCCCCATGTGGCTCCCAACACGGTCAATAACTTTATCAGTCTTGTAAAGAAGGGCTTTTATAACGGCCTGATCTTCCATCGGGTGATCAAGGGCTTTATGATCCAGGGCGGGTGCCCTTATGGCAGGGGAACCGGCGGACCGGGCTACCAGATCAAAGGTGAATTTGCTGCCAACGGTTTTACCAATGACCTGAAACATTCGAGAGGCGTGATCTCCATGGCGAGAGCCATGAATCCCGATTCCGCAGGCAGCCAGTTCTTTATCATGCACCAGGATGCCCCCCATCTGGACGGACAGTATGCGGCATTCGGCATGGTGATCGAAGGCATGGATGCAGTCGACCGGATCGCGGACCAGTCCACGGATTTCAGCGACAGGCCCCGTGAAGATCAGATCATGGAGACCGTGACCGTAGAGACCTTCGGCGAGGAGTATCCGGAGCCGGAGAAAGCGTAAGTCTTTCAGGCAGCGTCTGACCAGTTAACAGGAGGCAATATGTTTACGAATAAACTGCAGGAAAAGATCCGCAGAGGCGAGAAGACGGTCGGTACCTTTCTTGGTGCCGGTAATGCTTCCATTGCAGAGGCTATCGGCTATTCCGGTCTGGACTACATTATTATAGATACAGAGCACGGACCATATGAGGCAGAAGGCGTGATGGAGATCATGCGCGGCGCGGAGCTTGGCGGTACGACAGCGCTGGTCCGGGTCAAGGACTGCAGCCGTCCCGCGATCCTTAAAATGATGGACATCGGAGCCAGAGGTCTGATCATCCCGCAGGTCCATACAGTGGAGGAAGTACGCCAGGTGGTCGACTATGCCAAGTACTATCCGACCGGCAACCGGGGCGTGTGTTTTAGCAGGGCCGATGGATACGGTTATGATGAGATCGCCCGGCAGCCTCTCACGGATTTCTTCCGTGACGCTAACGCAAGGACCCTGATCATTCCGCAGTGTGAGACCGCCGGATGTCTGGAACACATTGAGGAGGTATGCGCGCTGGAAGGTGTCGCCGGCATTTTCATCGGCCCCTTCGATCTTTCCGTTGCTATGGGAATGCCCGGCCGGTTTGACGATCCTGATTTCCAAAAGGCACTGGACCGGATCCTTAAGGCTGTTCATGACGCCGGCAAGTTCTGCATCATGTTCTCGACCACTACAGAAGCAGCACGCAAATACTTTGCCCGTGGATTCGATTCCGTGACGGTAAGTCTCGAGTATGATATTCTTATTACGGCGATGCAGCGGATGATGGCGGAAGCGAAAGCATAGCTTTCTTACGATTCCTTTACATTCGCAGGACAGAGCTTGCGTGTGACTTAGGAGTATGTTAAAAATAATAATGGTTTTGAATTATGCGCGTCGGGAGACGTGCAGCTTATTCGTCGGGAGACGCGTAGAAAGGACATAGTCCATGTTCATTGCCTTATTGTGAGTTATTTATCAGCCGATATTTTATATATCGGCTTTTTCTGATTCCGGAAACTGTCCGGAACTTCAATAAGAACATGACAGGGACGAAAAGGAGTAAAATGAAAAAGGGATCATTCTTAAGCAACTACTGGTTCATCATCTGCATGCTGGTCGCGATCGTGGCCGGCACCATCCTCGGTTTAAGCTGGCCGGGAGCCACCGTACTGGCGCCGCTTGGCGACCTGTTCATCAACATGATGTTCTGCGTCGTCGTACCGATGGTATTCGTATCTATCTCTTCGGCGATCGCCAACATGAAGACGGCAGGACGTGCCGGCAAACTGATGGTGACCACGATCATCAGCTTCCTGATCACGGCAGCCATTGCCGCGATCATCATGTATGTGATCGTCCGCATCATCAACATCGTACCGACCGATTTCAGTATCGACGTCATGGTCCAGGAAACAGAGGACACGACAGTTGCCAGCACCGGCAGCCTGATCGTCAATTTCTTCACCAAGCCGGATTTCCATGAGCTGCTCAGCCGCCGCGCAATGCTGCCGCTGATCATCGCGGCCATCATCTTCGGTTTCGGCGTGCAGATGTCCGGCGGACCGGAGACCCTGACCGCCAAGGTCCTCGATGACTTAAGCAACTGCCTGATGAAGACGGTCAAGATCATCACCTACTATGCACCGATCGGTTTCTTTGGTTTCTTCGCTTCTCTGGCAGCCACCTACGGTCCGGAGCTGATCGGCGGCTATGGAAAGACCCTGGTCGTCTACTATGTAGTCTGCTTCGCATACATGTTCATCTTCTTCCCGATCTACGCTGAGTTCGGCGGCGGCAAGGGAGGCGCAAAGGTCATGTTCGCGCATCTTTTCCGTCCGGCAGCCGTTTCCTTCGGTACCTGTTCCTCTGTTGCGACCATCCCGACCAACATGGAAGTTGCTAAGGAGACCGGAATTTCCAAGGATGTTTCCGACATTGTCCTTCCGATGGGCGCTACCATGCACATGGATGGTTCCGCAATGTCCGCGATCGTTAAGGTAGCATTCCTCTTCGGTATCTCCGGTATGCCGTTTGATACCGGCAAGGCCATCCTGGCGATCATCGTGGCTGTATTCTCTTCTGTAGCCATGTCCGGTATTCCCGGCGGCGGCGGTGTCGGTGAGCTCGTGCTCTGCACCATGTTCTTCAACAACTCCCCGGAGCAGCTGGCAGTTGCCTATACCCTGGCACTGGCCATCGGCAACCTGGTCGACCCGCCTGCAACCATGATCAACGCGGCCGGCGACTATGTCGTATCCTTCATCGTTTCCCGTTACGTGGACGGCAAGGACTGGCTCCAGAAGCAGCTTAAGGGCTGATATATCCCGTGCATCGGGTCTGATAACTGAATATTCAGCGGTATTTCAGATAATACTTGCAAAGCTTCCGGCCGTTCATCATACTATAGATGGACGGCCGTTTTCATCTTCAAAAAGGAGACGTACAACATGGATCTGTATAAATATCATGAAAAGCATGTCCGGGTCGTGACCAGATTCGGAGATACGATTACCGGTGTAGCTGATTATTTTCCTTCGGAATACTGTCTGCATGAGTATGGCGAAGATGAAGACTGTGTGATTATCGGAGATATCCTTGTTTACAATTCGAGTATCGTTTCCATAGAGGAGATCGAAGTGCATGGTACCGCAGAGCTGAGAACAGAAAGACTTAAACTGCGCAGATACCGTCCTGAGGATGCTATCGACCTTTACAGGGCATTCGGTACTGACTCGTCAACGTATGAGTACACCGGCTGGAATCCTTATGCCACAGAAGAGATGGCGTTGGAGACCGTACGCCGGTTCATCACCGGTTATGAGGATGAGCATTTTTACGCCTGGGTCCTTGATTCGGACGATGTTTTATTCGGAACGATCGGAGCTTATGACTACAGCGGCGACCGGATCGAAGTCGGTTACAGTATTATACGGCCGGTCCGGGGACGCGGGTATGCGACGGAAGCTCTGAAAGCCGTTCTTATTTATCTGACAGAGAATGAAGGCATACCCTGTGTGACTGCCTGGTGTGCCGCATCGAATATCGGATCGGTCAGAACACTTGAAAAGGCGGGAATGAAACGGGTCCGCACAGAAAAAAGCGGCCTCGCGGTCGGCGACAGAGTTTTTGATAAACTGACGTACGAATACCGGAGACCGTTATGAAACTTTACAAAAGTCCGGGACTGGATCGGAAAAGGGATGGATCAGTATGTTTTGTTTACAGATGCAAGTCTTCATCTGTGACTTCGCCTTTGGCGACGATATTGGTGGGACCGGTCAGATAAATGCCGCAGGCCGGGACAGAAGAGGAGTCCCCGTTCAGTTCTTCAATATCTACAAAAAGGTCTCCTCCGCGCATGGAAAAATGGATCCCGGAACTGCCGGCTCGGCCGGACAGGGAAAGTACAGCTGCCACAGAGCCCGTCCCGGTGCCGCAGGCATAGGTGAAATCCTCGACCCCGCGTTCAAACGTGCGCTCGAATACCACCTGGCTGTCGGTCAGTTCAAAAAAGTTGACATTGGCGCCCTTGGGGAGATCCCTGTGCCAGCGAAGCGCACGGCCCAGTTCACGAAGATGAGTTTCGTCCGCATCCTGAAGATGAATACTACCGGAAGCCTGATGGCAAAGCCGGGCCACTGTTCCGGCGTACTCCACCGCGAGGTGGGGAAGACCCGGGCAGCCGAGTTCGACATATGAGCAGGGGATGATGATCCTTTCCGGTAATGTCCCGGTTTCAAACGGAAGATCTTCCGGATACAGGACCAGTTCCTTGCGGAGCTCGATGACAGAAGGATCGTTGAGGCGGATCCGGTACATACGCGCAGAGATGCGTTCGCCGGTCACGATGCCGGCGGTGGTCTCGATCACCTGGCGGTCCGTGCCGCGTGCCAGTCCGTTTTCATATATATAGCGGCAAATGCAGCGCGCGCCGTTACCGCACATTTCTCCGACGCTTCCGTCGGAATTATAAAACAGCATGCGGATATCCGCATCGGCGCCTTCCGAAGGCCGGTCGACTGCCATCAGGCCGTCCGCTCCGATGGAAAGATGCCGTTCGCAAAGCGTTCTGGCGATCTCAGGGAAAGCTTCCGTGGGAAATCTCTCTTCGAGGTTGTTGAGGATGATAAAGTCGTTGCCTGCGCCGTTCATTTTCCAGAATTTCATATCATTTTCTCCAGTGCCTGAGATCCGGGATGACATCCAGTCGGACATCCCGATGATAAACCGTTACTGTAGTTTAATGTACCGACCGCTGAAAGTCAAGCGACAGCAGTTTACCGCGTTGACGTGAATATGTAAAAAACATTGCCCATCAGGTGCCGGTATGTTAAAATAGCAGGCAGTGACGCTTTACGATGATCGGAAGTCACTGTTTTTTTAAGGGGGATCTCTGCATTATGGAAAAGAGAGAACGCCTCGGCAGCCGTCTCGGCTTTATCATGCTGTCGGCGGGATGTGCGATCGGGTGCGGCAATGTATGGAAGTTCCCATGGATGTGCGGGCAGTTCGGCGGCGGCGGATTCATACTGGTCTACCTGCTTTGCCTGATCTTTTTGGGACTGCCGGCACTGGTGATGGAATTTTCTGTAGGGCGTGCCGCGCAGACCAGTCCGGTCCGTATGTACGGCAGGCTTTCGAAGCCCGGTTCCAAGTGGAGCATCTGGGGATATATCGCCCTGATCGGCAACATTGCCTTAATGGCTTTCTACTGCGTTGTGACCGGCTGGATCATCTATTATTTCTGCCGTTTTGCCACAGGGTCCATTGGATCGCTGGGCTTTGTGCCGATGATCACGAGCCCCGGGATCAATGTGGTCTTCCTGCTGGTGACCGTTACAGCCGCGTTCATTATTCTGAGCTTTGATCTTCAGAGCGGGCTGGAGCGCGTGACCAAGATCATGATGGTGGCCCTTCTGATGCTTATGATCACACTGGCAGGGCACAGCCTGACGCTTCCGGGAGCGGCAGAGGGATTAAAGTTTTATCTGATCCCCGATTTTTCCAAGATCAACGGTTCAGTGATCGTCGGCGCCATGAACCAGGCATTCTTTACGCTGTCAGTCGGAATGGGCGGCATGGCGATCTTCGGCAGCTATATAGACAAGGACCGGGCACTGATGGGTGAGGCAGTGAATGTCATCCTTTTAGACACTTTTGTCGCGGTGCTGGCAGGCCTGATCATGTTCCCGGCATGCTTTTCTTACGGACTGGAGGTCACGGCGGGACCGAGCCTGCTGTTCGATACCATGGCCAGCGTTTTCAACAATATGGCAGGCGGCAGGATCTGGGGCACGCTCTTTTTCCTATTCATGGTCTTTGCGGCTATGTCTACGGTCCTGGGTGTCTGCGAGAATATCCTGGCAATGATCCGTGAGCTTACGGGATGGTCCCGTCCGAAGGGGAGCCTGATCTGCGGCATTGTCATCTTCCTTCTGGGGCTGACCACCGCGCTCGGCTTCAGTGCACTGCATTTCCAGCCTTTTGCGGAAGGCAGTACATGGCTGGATTTCTGGGATTTCGTCGTATCGACCAATGTGCTTCCTCTTGGTTCCCTGGTATTGGCACTGTTCTGCTGCAATAAGTTTGGATGGGGATGGGACAGCTTCGTGGAGGAGGCCAATGCAGGCAGGGGCATGAAAGTGCAGCCCTGGATGAAGCCGGTTTTTCGCTGGTTTGTTCCGGCAGTGATCATTTTCATTTATATCTACGGCATGGCAACTTTCGCCTGGTCGTAAAAATGACGTTCCAATGTGACGACGGTTCACAGAGGGCCCGGCAAAAGACAAATTCAGCAGAAAAAGGCATTTATCAAAATTCCAATGAGAGGATGACAAGATGAATAAATATCGCGATTTTGACAACTACCTGAAAGAGTATCCGAGTGTTGATGGTTATTTCGGAAAGTACGGCGGCAATTATCTGGATGATCCGGAGCTGATCAAAGCTTTCAATGAATATGCGGAGGCATATAATACCATCGCGCAGTCGGCGCAGTTTATCAATGAGCTCCGCCGCATACGAAGGGACTTTCAGGGCAGGCCGACACCGGTCTATCACTGTCAGAACCTTTCCAACCTGCTCGGCAGATTCCAGATCTACCTGAAGCGTGAGGATCTTAACCATACGGGTGCACATAAGCTGAACCACTGCATGGGCGAAGGTCTGCTTGCGAAGTATATGGGCAAGAAGAAGCTGATCGCGGAGACCGGTGCCGGACAGCACGGAGTGGCACTTGCGACGGCAGCTGCGTACTTCGGACTGGAATGTGATATCTACATGGGAGAGGTCGACATCGTCAAGCAGGCACCCAACGTGACCCGCATGAAGATGCTCGGCGCGAATGTCGTACCCGTGAGTTTTGGCTTAAAGACCCTGAAGGAAGCAGTGGATGCAGCCTTTATGGCTTACGCGAAAGAGTATAAGGATGCGATCTACTGTATCGGTACTGCTGCCGGTCCTCATCCCTTCCCCCTTATGGTCAGGGACTTCCAGTACGTAGTCGGCGAGGAGGCAAGGTCTCAGTTCGTGGAGATGACAGGACACCTGCCGGATCAGGTCATGGCGTGTGTCGGCGGCGGTTCCAACTCGATCGGTACTTTCACACCTTTCCTTGCGGATCCGGTGGAGCTTGTCGGCGTGGAGCCTCTTGGGCGCGGACCGAAGCTCGGCGACCATGCAGCTTCGATCACTTATGGTAAGGAGGGCGTCATGCACGGCTTCAACAGCATCATGCTGGCTGATGAGAACGGCGACCCTGCGCTGGTCTATTCCAATGCCAGCGGACTCGATTATCCCGCAGCGGGTCCGGAACACGCATTGCTGCATGATATGGACCGCGTCAAATATGTGACCATCGGTGATGAGGACGCGATCGAGGCACTGTTCCTGCTTTGCCGTCACGAGGGCATCATCCCTGCGATCGAAAGCTCCCATGCGCTGGCGCACGCCATCCGCGTCGCCAGGACCGGCGTGACGGGTTCCGCACTGGTGACCCTCTCCGGCCGCGGAGACAAGGACCTTGATTACGTCGTGGAACATTACGGCTATGGCGATGATTTCCTGAAGAAGATGGAAGAGAAGAGAAACGCGAAATAATAAGGAATACGAAAAGAAAGAAACGCAAAACGAAATAAAAGTCCCCGGTGTGACATATCACACCGGGGACTTCATGTTCAGAAAAAGATCAGCGGTAACTCTCCATCAGTGCCTTGAAGGCGGGCATGGAGTTCTCGATCGTCGAGCGGGCTACACAATAGGAGATGCGGACATAGCCCTCGCAGCCGAAATCATTGCTGGCAGGAAGCAGCAGTTCATATTTCTTCGCGCGCTCGCTGAAGGCAAGGGCATCCGGTTCCAATGCTTTCATGAAAAGGTAAAAGGCGCCCTGCGGCTCGACGAACTCATAGCCGAGCTCCCGGAGGCCGTTGCACAGGATGTCGCGGTTGGTCTTGTACTCAGACACATCGGAGTAACTGCCGAGGCTCCGCTCAATGACCCGCTGGAAAAGTGCCGGCGGGTTGACATAACCCAAACCTCTTGCCGCACCGACGAGGGAAGCGTAGACATTGGCCGCGTCATTCATTTTCGGGTTGACGGCAAAGTATCCGATACGCTCGCCCGGGACGGAGAGTGCCTTTGAGAAGGAATAGCACATGATGGAGTCATCGTAGTAGTTGAGCGGACATGCATACTCAAAACCATCGTAGACGATCTCCCGGTAGGGCTCATCACTGATCAGATAGATGGTGCTGCCGGTCTTTGCCTCCTGTTCGCGGAGCAGGTCGCCAAGCTGGTTCAGTTCTTCAGCACTCACGACGGCACCGGACGGGTTGTTCGGAGAGTTGATGATCAGAGCTTTGGTCCGGTCCGTAAGGGCGGCACGGATACCGTCAAGGTTGAGTGAGAAATCCTCAGCCGGGGGCACGACCACGACCTGAGCGCCTGCGCATTCGGAAAAGACACGGTATTCAGTAAAGAATGGCGCCAGGCAGATGACCTCGTCGCCGGGTATGATCACACCATGCAGGCTGGCAGTCAGCGCTGCTGCCGCACCGGTAGAGATATAGAGAAGATCCGGCCCGATACCGAGATCAAAGCGCGCGTTGAGGTCGTCCGCGATCTTTGCGCGAAGTGAAGGGATGCCGGCTGCTGTCGTATAGGCGTGTACAGTATTACCTTCCTCGCGGATGATGTCGATGATGGACTGGTTGACGATCGCCGGCGGAAGGACGCTCGGGTTGCCAAGTGCAAAGTCGTAGACATGATCCGCTCCGATCTCCTGTTTCCTGCGGACACCGTAAGCGGACAACTCACGCATGCAGTTTCGGCTCACGCCCCAGGAAAGTGTTTTCTCAGGTAACATAGGTTCCTCCTTATCATGGCTTTTTCGCTGTCGGGCACCTGCGTTGAAAAGATGAGCGGTGCCGGACGGAGAGCCGGTATATATCAGTGGTTTAATGCGATAAAGAATATTGTAATAATGTAACACTATCACATGGATAATGCAATAGAGGAATTCTTCGCATAACTGTAATAAAAACAGGGCCGTGTCTTACAGCATCACGGACAGCAGTTCATCCGCTGTGATCTGGCCAAGATAAAGACGAAGATCCGTTTCGGAGCTTATGTCGGAAAGCGCTTTTTCGAGAGTGCTTTTTTCATATGGAAGCCCCAGAAGATACTGTGTCAGTCCTTCGATCGGCTGAAGAGCCAGGAAATCACCATGGATCGCGATCTCTGTAATAAGACCGCCGGCAACGTTGACACCTGCTTCTATTGTCCCGCCCGGAAAACGTTTCCTGTTGCGGTAGGCAAAACGGGGAGAGCGGCCATATGTCCAGTCCCAGGTATTGTACTTTTCATCCCTGAGGCGTTCTACCTCCCGGATCTCTTCCTTGTTTAAGATACTGACAGTCAGAGGTTCTGCGGGATGGCCAGCAGTTTCCTCCCCGCAGTATGCGGCAAGCTGTTCACGGATCGTCTGACGGAAACTGCCGATATCCATGCCGGCGAAAGGACCGCCGAGCAGCGCTGTGCGTATGCAGCCGACACGGCTTTGCACAGATTTGGTGCTTTTGGATTCGAATTTGGAAGGGTCCGCATGGAGCGCCCGGGCGATCGTTTCCGGATCTGTATCAAAGAGCAGCGTTCCGTGGTACAGGATACGCTTTCCTTCAATACGCTGTGCGGTACCGGAGACTTTTTTCTGATTGACGAGAATGTCGTTGCGGCCGGAAGCTTCGGCATCAAGGCCCAGGCATCTGAGGGCGCGCACCACTGCATCCGTAAATATACGGATGGGACGGTCAGCATCGTCCCGGAAGTCCGTGATGAAGGAGTAGTTCAGATTGCCGAGATCATGGTAGACCGCACCGCCGCCGGTCGTGCGCCGCACGACCCGTATCGAATGTGATTTTATGAAGTCTTCATTGATCTCTTCCAGTGTATTCTGGTTCCGCCCGACGACGACTGTACGGTCATTCTGCCACAGCATAAGATAGTTGCCATCAAGACGGCGGGTAAGGACATACTCCTCAAAAGCCAGATTGTAGGCAGGATCAACGGACCCGGTCTCCATATAGTACATGTATTTCTTCCTTCGGGATCTTCAGATATCGGCCTTCGGGGCATCTATATAGCGGAAGCAGGACTCCTGTCCATGGCGGAACCATTCGATCAGGTTGTCGGTCATACTGGTCAGGTTCTTTCTGGGCGGAAGATCTTCCCGGCTGACCCAGAGGAGCTCGGACAGTTCTTCCTTCTGCATTTTCAGAGGAAGACGGCTGTCTGCTTCGGCATAATAACCGGCGATCGTTGTCTGGGAGAAAGGCCACGGCTGGCTGCCTGTATAACGGATATTCCGGACCTCCAGTCCCGTTTCCTCACGGATCTCTCTCCGTACGGTATCTTCATAGCTCTCCCCGATCTCGACATAGCCTGCCAGCAGGACGTACTGACTGTTCCGCGGATCGAAATGTTTCCTGTTGTATCGGGCTACCAGCATCCTGTCACCGTCCAGCACCGCCACGATCACGATGGGATTGATCCTGGGGAAGGTTATATTTCCGCAGGACGGACAGACCATAGCCCTGGCGGACTCGCTGTGGATATTGGCATGTCCGCATCTGCCGCAAAAACGGCTGGTCTCATACCAGTGTGCAAGATGCGCACCGACTGCCGCTGCAAAAGACAGCCAGTTTGGGTCCTTTCCCCGAACAGCCAGCGGGTGCTCCCAGTGCCAGTCATCGCAGGTAGGGAGATCCCGGTCACACAGGAAGAATGCCGTCTCGTCGATACGAAACAGGAAATGCAGGTCCTCTTTCCGGACGCCCCAGATCGTTTCGGTTTCCTCTGCTGTGGGGAGTGAGACACACTCTTCATTACATTTGCATAAGATCCTTTGCTTATAGCAGATGATCACAGGGGACTCGTCTGCGGGCTGTATAGGATCAAACCGATTATCAAAAGTATATGGGGAAATATCCTGGATCATTCTCATTCTCCGATCTGACGTACTGCAGGAACCTGTTTTATCAAGAATATATCTTTATTGTCCGGGTTTGTCAATTTGCGGATCGGAGGAGAAGGGACCTGGGTCAGACATACCGGCCGGTCTCTTCCAGTCTGAGATCGAGTCCGTACTCCTTAAGGAAGTATTCCTGAATGTCCTTCCGCATCGGCATCGTCTGCCGGATCCTGATCACCTCATGCCGGCAGCGTGATCTGCAGATACCGCAGCCCACGCAGTGTTCCTGATCGATATGGATCCGCCCGTCTTCTCCCAGGGAGATTGCTTCGACCGGACAGGCGTTTTCACCGCGGAAACATTCCCCGCAGCCAATACACCTCGTGGTGTCGGCAACAGCTGTCCAGCCTGAAGGATGAAAACGATGGCGTTCTTTTTCAGTTGCGTTTCTCGCGAGCTTCATGGTAATACAGCAGCAGGGGCAGCAAAAACAGATCTCCAGAAAATGATCCATTAGATCGTTCGGAACGCCCCAGAGCATCTGTTCGACTTCGATCCACACCGCCTGTCCCATCAGGCCGGCTTTTGCTGCTTCATCCACTCTTGCGCAGGCTTCCTCGTAGCTTAACTGTCTTCCCAGTTCGTGCTTGACGACGATCTTTGCTGCTTCTCCGAGGAAAAGACAGCCAAGGTCATGCGGGTATTCCGCACAGTCATTGGCATCACGGCAAAGACACCGGTCCATGCCGGCTATATAGCTTACCCGCTTCAGTGATTCCCTGATGAGATCCAGGGGAATGACCGTCTTCTCGCCTGCTTCCGTCACATCGATGTTCAGGGGCATGACGACCGTGCCGGTCGGCCGATCCATATCGGGGTAAAGCTTGATGGCTGTTTTATACAGCCTGGCCTTCCATCCGCCTGCTTTCATCCATACCGAATACTTCACAAAAATGTGATAGAGCCTGAGAGCGAGCGGCCACCTTTTTTTGCTCATGTACAGCAGGTTTTTCAGGATCCAGTTCCAGATCCCCAGACCGTCAGGTTTATTCTTATAAGGCGGAAAACCCACTTCCTTTCTGTCCAGGAGTTCCTGGTCGAGGTACAGGACATGGCCTTCACTGTCGATATTCATCTGTTGCTGATCGTTCATATCTTTCTTTCTAGTATCCGATTTCTTTGATGACCAATCCGTTTCCGCAGACGATGCTGATTCTGAGCTCGGTGTTTTTCAGCACGGGAAACATATCTGCTGCCGCAGGAAACAACTTCTTCATATATTGCGGAACGACCCCGGACTGGCTGCCTACTTCAAGTGTGATATGCTTCACGGCCTTGATCCGGTTCTTGTCCGCGACCTGTTCTACGATCGTTCCGATATGCTTTAGTATTCCAAGTTCATGCATCTTATTACCCGCACCGGTTTTTCGACAGAGCCTGCCGTATCATTTCCCGACGGAAAGCCTCGCCTTTCTGAATATAATAACACATGATGACTTGCACGTCATCAGATGCCATCTATGTTTCGACTTGAAAAACTATTAGTTTACTGGGTTTTTTGAAGATGAATGAGAGCAGTGAAGAAAAAGCACGGGAAATCTTAATTTATCCTGCTTTACTTCTTTACGGAGGCTTTCCGCATTTTTACGCAGATAACAAAAAAAGAGTTTCAGCGCATATTGCTGAAACCCTTAAACAGAACAGATGATAGGAATCGAAGTTTACCCGGCTGCTTTCTTCATCTTACTTCTTGTTCGGATGCGCAGGGCGGTGCAATTCAACAGGCATGTATTTGAGGACGTGGTATTCTTTCGCGACGCCGCCGCAGCCGAAGTTGAGAGATACGTCATAGTATTCTTTTCCGGCTAGTTCCAGATAATAGTCCTGTCCTTCCACCCAATAGGAATTGTCAATGCCCTCGTAGACCTTATCCACGGCACGGTTGTTGATCTTGCCTTCTTCCGGCTCTTTGTAGTAGATCAGTGTACCGCGTACGCTGAAGTCATCCGTATCTTCGACTACCGGTATCCGGAAATGCAGCTGGGTTCCTTCCGCTGAGAGACTGGCTTCAAATTCCTTGAAAGCCTCCTCATAATGATCATATGCTTCCTCGAATTCGCGATGGGTCTCGTTGTCCTCATAGATCTTGATAAATTCGTTGTAATCATGGAGCTCGCCGAGCACCGTGTAGGCTTTGAAAGATTCGCTCATTTTCGCCCGCTGGATAGTAAAGTAGGTATCATCCAGCATCAGGAAGGTATCCAGAACTGCCCCCTCTTTGTCATGCAGTACCAGCCTGGCGCAGTGATCCTTGAAATCTTCTTCTGTTACCGTCCGGAAGGAACGGTGCATACGCAGCTCTTTCAGCTCGCGCATATAGATCTCAACGTACTGGTCATATTCGATGACATGCTCGCCACTCTGGTCTGTCACAGTAATGTAGGAAACGTCCTCCGCATTCGTGCGGATCGGGTGCACGGGAAAGTAGTAGAAGACCAGGGCGGAGATCACGGCAGCCAACAACAGACCGATGATAGCTACAGGCCTGGGGATGTCTTCCAGACCATCTTTTGTAAAGAGGGAAAGAATAAAACAGACAATGGTGACCAGTATGATTCCCGCTCCTGCCGCGATCGCAAGCAGCACACCCAGCGCCAGTCCGCCCAACGCCAGCGCTGCCGCGCCGAGAAATATGGTAAATACCGCGCTGCCGGCGAGAAACCCGACCAGCACGATCGGGATCAGAAATGGCCAAAACAGAAAACTCAGCCCTCCGATAATAAAAAATGTTCCCCAGTCATCATTCATTTGATTTACCTTCTGTCGAAAAGTCTGTGGAAAGTATATCACCAGGAGAAAAAATAATAAAGAAATAAAAATAGAAACAGTATAATATCAATAGAGATCTCATATGCAGGAATAAGGAAATATAAATGATATAAGTTGCGCAGGGCATTGATTCGGGATATAATCCATCCATATTTGATAATTGTACCGTTCAGATGGATCTTTGAAAGGACGGGGAACCGTGGAGCAGGGAAAAAAGGACAGCGGGAACAGGATAAAAGGAATGCAGGTGCCGGTCATAGCATTTGCCGGGTGGTCCGGAAGCGGCAAAACGACGCTGATCGAGCAGCTGATCCCGGTCCTGATACAAAAGGGCAGAGAAAAATGCAGCCGCCCGTTCCGCCTGGCCGTGATCAAACACAGCACGCATGGAGCAAAAACAGTCTGCAGTAAAAACGGCAGCTTCGCGGATGCGGAAGGGACAGATACCTGGCGGTTCAGGCAGGCGGGAGCGGATCCCGTGATCCTGTGCGGACCGGACGGACCGGATCTTCAGGAAGCACTGGAAATGGCTGAGAACGGTTTGGCAACCGACGGATCTGTCAGGCCGGATCTGATCCTGGTCGAGGGTTTTAAGAATGAGGGCCTGCCTCAGATCGGTGTCAACAGGAAAGCGAACAGTAAAGGATGGACAGCGGATCCCGGGAGTTTCATGGCGATCGTTACGGATACATCTGCGGAAACGAAGGCGGTGCCGAAGTTCGGCTTCGATGATATCGAAGAGATCGCGGCATTTATACTGGAGTATGCAGCTTTTGCGGTCAAAACAGGATATATGGCCTATAAGGTCATAAACTAGGCTGGAGGTTCTTATGAAGTGGGAAAAGGGAAAATGGATGCGCTGTACAGGGCGAAACACTTTGGCGGGGCTGTCCGTTCTGCTGGTATTCCTGTTCGCTGCGGATGCGATGGCAGCAGGCTGGACGCGGGAAGAAGACACCTGGTATTACTTACAGGAGGACGGCAGTCTGCTGCGGGATACCGATACGCCTGACGGCAATCATGTTGATGCAGCCGGCGCGTATGCCGGGCCTGCGGTGGGACCGGGACCCTGGCCCGTCCTGGAGACCGAAGAGCAGGAGGAGCGGGAGATGCAGGCGCGGGAAGCAGCCCGGCTGTATGAGGTCGAACATCCGCAGGAGACTTCCTCAGAGGAAAGCGGACCCGGGGAAGCATATCAGCGTGCTGTGGAAAGCATACTCCCTTACACGAGCCTGTGGGAGCGCCCCGGCTATCAGGAACTGGCAGGGACAAGTCCCAGACCGCAGCTGAGCGGGCGTACGACCGCCGGCATGCCAGTCGAATTCTTCCTGCTTTCTGTGGCGGGGGAGACTTCCGGCGCACGGGGAATGAGCGCGGCCATCGCCGGGGACCTGGGCCGGGCTTACGGGATCTGCCAGTTCGATTACCGCTATGACCTGACGGAATTCCTGCGTTACGCGTGTGACCTTCATCCGGACCTGTGGAGCGGGGCAGTGCCCTGCCTGGACATGTCTTATGGAGATATCCGCCTTGTGGGCAGCGCCGTGCTGCGCAGGGCCTTTCGGACAGCGATCCTGAAGGATTATCATACAGCCGTTTCGGACCAGCTGGAATATATGAGGATGCTGTACTGGGACGGACTTGCAGAGGCTATGAATGCCGCCGGTTTCCGCCTTGGGGAGCGGAACATCGCGATATCGGCAGCCCTGTTCTCGCTCAGCGTCAACTGCGGGCCGCAGCCGGGACTGCTGATCGAAGGGCTTGATCCGGCAATGAGCGATGCCGAGATGCTCGACGGCATTTACCGTCTCCGCAATACAGTATTCGCCGGGCAGCCGCTCGAGAACCGGGTCAAGGGAACGAATCCACGCTATCTGTATTACGAGCCGGAGCTCGCGGCAGACCTGATGTACGGCCGGATCAGCGTGGACTCGGAACAGGTCTACGGGGATGGCGTGGAATGGCACGGGAATCCGTTCTGAAAGATACGACAGCCTCGTAAACTCAAGAGTTGTGGGAATATGGAACATACTGCAGAACAGTATTTTATACAGACTTTCATTAGGAAAGACCGCCGCGACCGTCTGCTTTTTGAGTTGGGGACGGTCAAGAGAAGATATGATGGGTTAAGCAGATTCTGCCATCAGTCAGAAAAGCTGCTTGACCCGGCTAAGGTTGTCTTATCAGGGGCTGATCTCGAATTCCGTCCGGATTTTTTGCGTTTTACTCAACAGCATAATGAAACATGTATCATACTTTCCCCGGATCCCGGAATGGATAACCAAACTATGCAGCTCGAAGATGCGATTCGTATGGCTGCATGTTTCCATGATGCCGTTATCATCATTGGAAATACGTTTGCCATCGTTTTCGGTGAACCTGTAAAGGGTGGCAGGGATAAGTTTCTTTTGTCAGAATAATAGAATACTGATATCTGAGCGGGCGACGATGAAAGAAAACACAGAAGACACGGAATAAGATCAACATGTTTGCAATTTGGATGGAAAGAATATAAAGACGAATGCTGGACTGTTTTACTGACGCTTTGCTGGATTCATTTAAAATACTGCCGTTTCTGTTCCTGACCTATCTCGTGATGGAATATCTCGAGTCGAGGACAGAAGAAGGTTCCGCCCGGCTCGTGCGCAAGGCCGGCCGGTTCGGCCCGCTCTGGGGTGGACTTCTGGGCGTTGTCCCGCAGTGCGGCTTCTCCACGGCGGGGGCCAACCTCTACGCGGGGCGCGTGATCTCCGTTGGAACGATGATGTCGGTTTTCCTCTCCACCTCGGACGAGATGCTGCCCATCCTGATCTCCACGGCGACGCCGGTGTCCGTGATGGTAAAGATCGTCACGGTAAAGGCAATGTTCGCGGTCATCGCGGGGTTTGCCATCGACGCCTTCTGCAGGAGAAAACACATTACCCACACAGGACAGCCCGGGGACGAAGAGGACCTGGATATCGAGAGACTGTGCGAGAAGGAAGAATGCGGCTGCGCGGAGGGCGGCATCATCTCCTCGGCAGTAAAGCACACGGTCCACATTATTCTGTTTATCTTCGCGATCACCTTCGTGCTGAACCTGGCCTTCCTGTTCATCGGAGAGGACCGGCTCGCAGCAGTGCTCCGCGATAAGGTTCTCATTGGAGAGATGATCGCCGCGCTGATCGGCCTCATCCCCAACTGCGGGGCGTCAGTGCTGCTGACCCAGCTTTACCTGGGCGGGGTGATGAACGCCGGACAGCTGATCGCCGGGCTTTTGACCGGCGCGGGAGTAGGCCTTCTGGTTCTGTTCCGCGTCAATCCGGACATGAAGGAAAACCTGCGTATAGCAGGGCTGCTCTACATCTGCGGCGTCGCGGGCGGACTGATGATACATGCGGCGACCCTGTTCGCCTGAATATGCGGATCATATGGACAAGGGTTTATGATATTATCCGAGATATCCCAACTTCAGCTGGTCTACAGTATTATCAAAGCAAAGATCATACCATGCTCAGGGATATGCGCTGCTTTCGCAGGTCGACACCCAGTACGGTGACGTCTACGATGTCCCCGACTGAAACGACCTCCAGCGGGCTTTTTATGTATTTGGCGCTCATCCGGGAGATATGCACCAGCCCGTCCTGGTGAACCCCGATATCCACAAACGCGCCGAAGTCCACGATGTTCCGTACCGTGCCCTTGAGACGCATGCCTTCCTTCAGGTCCTCCATACTGAGTACGTCGGATTTGAGGATCGGCCGGGGCATCTCGTCCCGCGGGTCACGGCCTGGTTTTTCGAGTTCGCTGATGATGTCCTTCAGGGTAGGTTCTCCGATGCCCAGCTCCGCTGCAAGCTTTCCGGTGTTTCCTGCCCGTGAACGGATGTCCTTCAGTCCGCCCTGGCTCAGCGCGGACGTATCTGTGCCCAGTCGGGCCAGCAGTTCTCTGGCAGCCGGATAGGATTCCGGGTGTACAGCGGTCTGATCCAGAGGCTCCGTACCGCCGCGGATCCTTAAGAACCCCGCACACTGCTCGAAGGCTTTCGGTCCAAGCTTGGCTACCTTAAGAAGTTCGCGCCGGTTTTTGAAGCTGCCGTTCTCGTCACGGTAATCCACGATGTTGGCTGCCACAGTCCGGGAAATGCCGGAAACGTAAGAGAGCAGCGATGCGGAAGCCGTGTTGAGGTCTACGCCGACTTTATTGACGCAGTCTTCGATCACCGCGGCTAGGGACCCCGCCAGCTTTTTCTGGTCCATATCGTGCTGGTACTGGCCGACGCCCATGGACTTGGGGTCCATTTTCACAAGCTCGGAAAGCGGGTCCTGCAGCCGCCGCGCCATGGATGCGGAGGACCGCTGTCCCACATCAAAATGCGGAAACTCCTTTGCGCCGAGTTCCGAGGCGGAGTAGACACTTGCTCCCGCTTCATTGACGATAACATACTTCAGATGTCGTCCGCCGCTTTGCTCCATCTCCCGGATCAGCCCGCAGATCACCTGCTCAGACTCGCGGCTGGCTGTCCCATTTCCAAGGGAAATGACATCGACCCTATACCGGTCGATCAGTTTCCGCAGTGTCTGTTTTGCTTCCTCCACCCTGTTGTGGGGCGCCGTGGGGTATATGACCGCCGTATCCAGTACCTTGCCGGTGGGGTCGACCACCGCCAGCTTGCAGCCGGTACGGAATGCGGGATCCCAGCCCAGGACCGTCATCCCGGCAACCGGGGGCTGCATCAGGAGCTGTTCCAGGTTTTTACCGAACATCTTCATGGCACCTTCTTCTGCTCGCTCTGTCAGCTCGCTCCTGAGCTCCCGTTCCACGGATGGGGCGATCAGGCGGCGGAAGCTGTCTTCGACTGCAGCCGCAAGTACCGCGGAGGTCTGCGCTTCCTCTTTGCGGATGACGGCGCGCCGGAGGGCCGAAAGGATATTTTCTTCCGGCATTTCCAGGTTGACGTTCAGAATACCTTCCGCCTCACCGCGGTTCAGCGCCAGGATACGGTGTCCGGGAACCTTCCCACAGCTTTCCGCGTAGTCATAGTAAACCTCGTAGACGCCCTTTGCGTCTTTTTCTTTTGCCGCTTCGTTTTTGAGGGCAGTGCGGATCACGCCCATCCGGGCGCAGACCTTGCGGATGGCTTCCCGGTACGAAGCTGTATCGGAAATATCCTCCGCGATGATGTCCGAGGCACCGCGGACAGCATCTTCGGCGGAAGTCACGGAGCGCTGAGGATCTTCGCTGTCTTCGTGTACAAAGGACGCGGCCAGCGCAGCCAGATCCCCGCCGCAGTCCTGACGCAGGATCGCGTCTGCCAGGGGACGGAGTCCCTTTTCGACAGCTGCCATGGCTCTTGTGCGGCGCTTCGGCCGGAAGGGGCGGTACAGATCCTCCACCGTCACCAGCCTGTCTGCTGTTTCGATCGCCTGCCGCAGCTCCGGCGTCAGTTTCCCCTGTTCTTCAATGGAAGAAAGAACGGCATTTTTTCGCTCCTCCAGGTTCCGAAGGTATTTCAGACGTTCGTCAAGTGCGCGGAGCACTTCATCATTCAGTGAACCGGTCGCTTCTTTCCGGTAGCGGGAAATGAAGGGGATCGTGTTCCCTTCGTCGATCAGTCCTACGGCCGCCTGTGCCTGGTCTGTACGGATCTGCAGATCTTTTGCAAGCTGTTCGATAATATTCATGGATAGGATTCCTCTGCCGAAAAAAAGGCTCACAGCTTGATCGCTATGAGCCTTTATTTAAGCGGGTGATGGGAATCGAACCCACGTATACAGCTTGGAAGGCTGTCATTCTACCATTGAACTACACCCGCAGCAAAAAGAATATTACCATGCACAGCCTGCGTTTGTCAATGAGAATTTTAACGTCTTCCGCAGTCTTTCGAAGTTTACGGCTGCCGACCTTTTACGAGGCTGATCATGGTTTGCGAGAGAGCTTTGGAACACTTCTGAAACTTTTAATAAAGTTCCCCGGAAAAACGCGGCCCCATAGGGGACCGCGCAGATTACAGTACAGGATAAAGCCGTCTTTCAGCTTGTTTATATGAGTTTATT
Organism: Lachnospiraceae bacterium; assembly: GCA_017446045.1. GTDB lineage: Bacteria > Bacillota > Clostridia > Lachnospirales > Lachnospiraceae > Avilachnospira. The sequence goes on from JAFSRP010000012.1 coordinate 60,008, forward strand.
CGATGGTGTATCCGGATATGTCAAACAAAGAGGCATCGACCTTATCATCTAGCTCATGGATCGTGTAGACCGCATCTGTGGTCCCGGGAGTATCTGACTCGGGGTCTTCGGAGCGAAGATAGAACGCAAGGCTTCCGTCACTATTAAAGCAGAAGATGCCTTCCGGCTGAAGTCCCGTCGGAGGATAGATCTCCGTGGCATAATCTTCACCACTGATATCCATCGTCTCTTCCTGATAATAGCCGGACTGCTTGCATACATAAATATCCTGAAGCAGACCATCCATGAGCTCGGGATGATCGAGGATCACTGAGGAGTCCGTCTCGGTCGCAAGTATTCCGGTCATATCATCCGGATACAGATTATAGGCTTTTCCTTCATCTAAGAAAGTGATCATTTCATCCTGATAGCCGTTGACTTCCATCTTGCGAAGGGAATAATACTTTCCGTCCAGGATGTGGACATCATATTCCTGCAGGACTTCCATGGACTCCAGGTATACGTCATAGTGCAGGTGGATCCCTTTGGAAGCGTCCAGACCATTCCATACGGCTGCTGTTTTTGAACCGTTGTCTATATCGGGGATATTTCCTTCGCTGTCCATTTGTGCCACGATCTCATCTATCGTAAGGAGATGATAGGGCGTTATATCCGCGCCTTCCTGGGCAAAGTACATCAGCATCGTTCCGGTACCGTAAATATCCAGCTCAATGATGCCGTTGCGCAGGACCCCGGTAGCTATACTTCCGTCCTCGACAGTGATCTGCACTGTGTCCTCGGTCACGGACCATTCAGGGATACTGGTCTGGTCTTCATCAAAGGTCATGGATCCGGTGCCGCCTTCCTCCAGGATAAGGATCGATTCAATGTCCATGGAGTCGGATGTTACGGAATAGCTTTCATTCTTAACTCCGAAAAGCGTATAGGTGCCTTCAACGGGAAACTTGACAGTCTCTTCTTCCGCAACTGCCGCTCCCATGAGTGCCTGGAAGTTGGACCAGGCAGCGTTGGCTTCTCCTGCTGCATCATCCGGGGCTGCTGTCGTTTCCGGGGCAGCAGTTGTCTCAGGTGCCGCAGTTGTCTCATGTGCTGTCGTTTCCGGAGCTGCTGTTGTTTCAGGCGCAGCCGTCGTCTCGGGCGCAGCGGTCGTTTCCGGCATCGAATCAGGGGCGCTTTGATCCTGTGCTCCTTCTGCCTTGCTGCCGCAGGCGCAGAAGAGGGTCATCAACAGGATAAGTATGGCTGTGAACAGGAAACGGGTGAATGTGGCTTTTTTTATTTTCATAAGCTGCCTCCTTTTGTTTCGATAGTCGCTTCGGTGAAGAAATGCTCTTAATAATAATCATATCGGATTTCATATGGAAAATGTAGCCGGAATGTCTTTTTGTCAATGACAAAATGAAGTGATATAATAAAGACATATGAGAGATCAAGGAGGACTTCCATGATGAAGCTGCTTCATTTGTCAAAGATATCACTGTCAGTCCTGACAGCATTGTCCCTGTCGGCAGGAATCGTCACGCCGGCTCATGCATCACCTGCATTCCTGCCGGATGTCACAGAGGATATGTGTGATCCGGCATACTGGGCGGAGCGTTCCGCCCCGGCTGATCCCTGGAAAAGTGAGGACGGGTCAGGAGATCCTTCGGAGGCAGTTGCTGATCTCGCTTCACTGCAGGCGCTGAATCAGCTATTTATTGAGACGGAAGGCCTGAATATGCAGGACCTTACGAAAGCAGAGGAGGTGTTTGACGGCACGGATCTTTGCCGGCGGCTTTGGAAAACCGGCATGTCCGAGATCTCCGCTTACCTGAGCGGCGGGTATTTTGAGCGCAGCGGTGAGACAGTTACAGGGCCGTTCCTGGTCGAATCATTGATGAATATGGAAGATCCGGGGGCATCTCCGGAACAGGAACTTCGTTACGGTATTTGCGTCAATCGAAGCAATATACGGGCGTTTCCTTCGGATGAGATCGTAACAGATGCGATAGGGGATAATGATTTCGATTATTTCCAGCTTTCTTCTCTGCGCGTTAATGAGCCGGTACTGGTCCGGCTGACCTCTGCGGATGGGCGTTATTACTATGTGGATTCGTCTGCGTTAAGCGGCTGGGTCCTGGCTGAGGATATCGCGGTATGTGCGGATAAGGAAGAGTGGCGGTCCGCGTGGGATATTCCGGAAGACCGGATCCTGGTCGTCACCGGCGGGAAGTTTTTTTTGGAAAAGTCAAACACTTCACCCCGGCTTTCCGGACGCATGCTCACCATGGGCACTGTTTTGGAAATGGCGGATCCGGAGGAGGCCGGTGAGCTTGTGAGCAACCGCTCGTCCTACCATAATTACATCGTCTGGCTTCCGGTCAGACAGGAGGACGGTTCCTATGCAAAGGAGGCGGCCCTGATCTCGGAGCATCACCCCGTCCATGAGGGCTATCTGCCGCTGACGACAGAGAACATACTGGAGACAGCATTCTCGATGCTGGGCGATGCTTACGGCTGGGGAGGCATGCTGGATTCCAACGACTGCTCCGGATATTTAAGAGATATCTACCGCTGCTTCGGTCTGGAGCTGCCGCGCAATACGACCTGGCAGTCCGCTATGCCGGTTGCAAAATATGATGTCCAGGAGATGGAGACCGCTGAGAAACAGGCGATCCTGGACCGGATGCCTGCCGGGACGCTGCTGTATTTCAAAGGGCACGGTATGATGTACCTCGGGCATGAAGGGGATCGGTACTATGTGATCAGTTCTTTCAGCTCCATGCTGGATCCGGACGGAGTGACAAGACGCAGGGTCCGCAGTGTCTCCGTCAACACCCTGGATACGCTGCGTGCCAATGGCAATACCTGGCTGGAAGATATCCATACGATCCTGATCCCGTATCTTGATGGTTCCCGGATGGCGCAGGAAAAAGGCGAAGCGGAAGATGATCCGGAGCTTTCCGGGAAAGACGGGGAGATACAGGACCCCGGCGAGGGCAGGGAACAGTATAAAAAGCCGGCATCAGAGGTCTGGAATAATACAGAGAAAAAACAAATGCGTCCGAATGCTCCGGCTGAAGCTGAAAAGCCGCATGCAGCGGATGAAGTAACGGATTCACCATGGCGAAAAGCCTCATGATCCGGAAATCATCATTTTAATAATTTGCATATAAAAAACTGCTGTAATGGCTCAGGGAGCCTTGCAGCAGTTTTTTTCAGGTCTTCTGTACAGATCTGGGCAGTATTTTTTTGAAATAAGGGATTCATGAAATCAGAACCATGACATAATATAATATATTATAATAAGATAGAAAAAGTTGTTAACAACTTACTGATTTCTTACATTAATTACGATATTCTTAAGGGGTAACCGGACTATACAACGTCTGATTTAAAACAAGGAGGAAAAGAATGAAAAAAGTATTGTCAATTGCTATTGCTGCTGTCATGGTGCTTTCTCTGGCAGCCTGCGGCGGCGGCTCTACTTCCGCTCCGGCTACCACTGCAGCTCCGGCAGCCACTGAGGCAGCTACCACGGCGGCTCCCGCTGCGACAGAAGCGGCTCCGGCTGAGACCGAAGCAGCTGCTCCTGCAGGTGAAGAGATCGTTATGAAGCTGGCGAACCCGAACCCGGTCGGCGATGTCAAGGACCTCGCTTCCATCCGTTTCTCAGAGCTGGCAAGCGAATACACCAATGGGCGTGTCAAGATCGAAGTTTACTCCGGCGGCACCCTGGGCGATGCAAGAGAGACCCTGGAAGGTCTGAGCCTCGGCACCAACGAGATCGTCTGCGAGTCCATCGGTACGATGTCACCGTTCACCAACCTGGCGAACTTTGACGCAGTCCCCTATATGTACAGAGACTTTGACCACTATAAGGCAGCGTTCTTGGACGGCGAGCTCGGTGAGGAAGTCAAGGAAGCAGTCGGTGAAGACGGCGGATTCAAGATCCTCGGCGGTATGTACAGAGGCGCGCGTGTCTGCACCACCAAGAAGAAGTTCACCACTCCGGAAGAACTGAAAGCAAGCGGCCTGAAGATCCGTGTTCCCAGCCAGCAGATCTATATCGACACCTGGCAGGTCATGGGTGCGAACCCGACCCCGCTGGCACTGAACGAGACCTTCACTGCCCTGCAGCAGAATACAGTTGAGGCACAGGAGAATGCGACCATCGAGTCCTACGGTTTCGGCTTCTATGATGTCTGCCCGTACCTGGTAAAGACCAATCACGTTTATTCCACCGACGTATTCATCTTTGACAGAAATTACTTCAACAACCTGGATGCCGACATCCAGGAAGCTCTGATCAAGGCGGCGAAGGAAGCTTCCGACTACAGAAGCGAAATGTCCCTGAACATGGAAGGCGAATTCGAAGAGAAGTTCAAGGAGAAAGGCGTAGAGATCGTAGAGATCGATACCGCTCCGTTCATTGCACTGTTCGAAGGCTTCCTTGACGAGTATTATCCTGAGTTTGCTGACTGGGCAGCAAAAGTCGCAGAGTATTGATCTGTGATCCAGTAAGAGGAATGATTATTTAAAGGTAAATGTTTCAGAATGGGGAATGTTTCGGCATTCCCCATTGCTGTAAAAGTAAGGACGGTGTAAGAATGCTGAAGAGCTATTCCAAATTTCTTGACATTCTCGAGTTTATTATAAGAAAGATCATAGGCGTCCTGATGATCCTCATGGTCGCGGTCATGTTTTATCAGGTCGTCCTGCGTTATTGCTTCAATAAGTCCAATATCTGGTCTGAAGAGATCACGAGATACATGTTTGTCTATGTCAGCCTTCTGGGATCGTTTGTCGCGATCCGCAAGAACTCCCATCTGAAGGTGGATTTCTTTGTGGGTTTGCTGAAGGGCAAGGCTTATCGGTACTTTACTCTTCTGACATCCATCGGTGTACTCGGTTTCCTGATCTATCTTACTCCTTTGGCATATAATCTTTCCATGAACACCATGAAAAGTGAATCCCCGGGACTCAAGCTCCCGATGGGATATGTCTATCTGGCTGTTCCGATCGGATGCGTGCTGATGATCATGGGTATGATCGAGATCATTCTGCAAAAGATCTTTGAAGAAGGAAAGGAGGAGAAGAAGTAATGAATGCGGGCGCATTATTGGTAGTTTTACTGCTTGTGTTTTCCATCATGGGCATACCGATCTGTTTTTCCCTCGGTATTGCTACCATTGCTTCTTTGGTATACGGCGGCCTTCCGACCGTTGTTCTGGCACAGAAGACCATGACAGGTATGGATTCGGTCGCGCTGCTGGCGATTCCCTTCTTCATGCTTGCCGGCAATCTGATGAGCGGGTCCTGTTCCAAAAAGCTGGTCGACGTCGCTGACTGCTTTTTCGGCTGGCTGTCCGGTTCCCTGGCTGTCGTCTGCGTTTTCGCTTCCGCGATTTTCGCTGCGATCTCCGGTTCCGGTGTGGCGACCGTCTCTGCGATCGGCGGCATCATGATCCCCAACATGAAGAAAGAGGGTTATAAGGATGGCTTTACCGCGGCTGTGGCGTCGGTTGCCTCCATTCTCGGACCGATCATCCCGCCGTCGATCTTCCTGATCGTCTACGGCAATGCCACCGAGACATCTATCGGCGCGCTGTTCATGGGTGCTATGATCCCCGGCTTCGGACTGGCCGTCATTCTGGCGATCTACTGTGTTATTTATGCAAAGAAAAACGGACTCAAAGGCAAGCCGCTGAAGCCTGCAAAGCAGGTCGCGAAGGTCACTCTGGACGGTATCTGGGCATTGTTCATGCCGGTCCTGGTCTTGGGCGGTATCTTCCTCGGTATCTTTACTGCGACAGAAGCAGCGGCGGTGACCTGCGTTTATACGCTCTTTATCGGTCTGTTTATCTACAAGGACTTCAAGGTCAGGGACGTACTTGGTCTCTGTACGGAAGCGGGCATCACTGCCGCGACTATCCTGCTGTTGGTCGGCTTTGCAAAAGCAGCAAGCTGGGTCGTTGTAGCAGCCAAACTGCCGCAGGCGATCCTGGACGGTTTCCTGGCCATTACCAACAGCAAGATCATCATCCTCCTGCTGATCAACTTCCTGCTGATCATCGTCGGCATGGTCATGGAAGCCAATGCTGCCATCGTCATGCTGGCACCGATCCTGCTTCCTCTGATCAAGACGCTGGGCATGTCCACAGTACACTTCGGCGTCATCATGGCCCTGAACCTTTGTATCGGTCTGGTCACGCCTCCGGTCGGAACCTGTATACTTCTGGGCAATCAGATCGCGAAAACAAAACTGGAGGATACACTGAAGGCGGCGATGCCGATGATCCTGATCTCTGTCATCTGGCTTCTGATCGTCACATACGTTCCGGGAACCGTTGAATGGCTTCCGAATATGCTTGGTAAGTAATTATGAAGATCCCAAAAGTCATACTCGCGAAACAGGAATATAAGAACTTTATGCAGGTGGATGATCCCGCGGGCGAGGTTTCCAGGCTGTTGAAGGAGTTCGGGCTGAAGGAAAGGATCCGGCCCGGCATGCGTATTGCCGTTACCGGCGGCAGCCGCGGCGTCCACGGCATGGTAGAGATCATTGCCAGGATCATACAGGAGATCAAAGACTGCGGCGGAGAGCCTTTCCTGTTCCCGTCCATGGGAAGCCATGCGGGTGCCACGGCGGAAGGACAGACCGAGATGCTCCGTGGACTCGGCTATACCGAGGATGTGATCAAATGTCCGATCCTTGCCACGATGGAAACGGAGATCATCGGGGAGACCGAACTTGGTACCCCTGTCTTCATTGATAAGAATGCGTTCGCCGCAGACGGGGTGATCGTCGTCAACCGGATCAAGAAGCACACCGAGCACAACAGCATCACAGAGAGCGGTCTGTTAAAGATGATGACCATCGGTATGGGCAAGCGTGATATGGCAGCGTACGTCCATAACCGCGGCGTCTGGGGACTGACCAACATTATCCCGGCAAACGGAAGGTTCATGTGCCGTGACCCGAGAGTCAATGTGATCTGCGGCGTGGCGCTGGTCGAGAATCAGCGTGACCGTCTCGGATATCTTGAGGTCGTGAACGGACCGGATATCCCGGAGCGCGAGATCGAGCTTTTCAGGATCGCCAACAGCATGTATCCGTATCTTCCCTTCAGTACCTGCGATGCGCTGATCATCCGCAGAGGCGGAAAGAATATCAGCGGTACCGGCATGGATACCAACATGATCGGACGCTACGGCGTATGGGGCCTGAACGAGCCGGAGAAATACTATGCCACAGGGGTGGATGATCCGGAGCATTTCAATATCCCCGAGGGAGCGCCCCTGATCGAAAAGATCGCTTTGCTGGATCTCACGGATGTCAGCCATGGCAACGCCATTGGTGTCGGCCAGGCGGACATCATCACAAAGCGTTATTTTGACAAGATCGATTTCAATGCCACGTATACAAACGGCGTGACGACCACGTTCCTGGATAAGATCAAGATCCCGTATGTTGCCCCGACGGACAGGGTGGCGGTGGAAACTGCGCTGAATACGATCAATGGCCTCATGCGTATCGAGGGAAGGAAGGATGAGGAGACCGTCAAGTTCTGTATTATCGATTCCACGCTGCATGAAGGAAAGTTCCTGGTCTCAAAGGGACTTTATGAAGTGCTGAAGCAGAGGGATGATATAGAGTTTATTGGCGATTTTCGGGATGTGGTCTTTGATGATAAGGGCGCTCTGATCAGCAATCCGCTCGCGGAGTAGACGCCAGGAAACGGCTTTCACAGAAATTGTTTTTTGCTTTCAAGAGGGATGTCTATGGACTTTGCGGAGCAAAACAGCCGTTATAAAATAGTCATGGATGCAGTCCGGAAATATGTTCTGGAAAAGGATTTTTCCGAGGAGATCCGGCTTCCCTCCGAGACCCAGCTGGCGACACGCCTTGGTATTTCCCGCGCACATGTAAGGGAAGTATACCGTGCCCTATGTGTATTCGGAGTATGTGAGAGCAGGCAGGGGGAAGGAACATTTGTCCGGAGCCGGTCCCACAGGCAGATCTATGATACGCTTTCGGTTTTACTTCTCGGGATCACTTCCGATATCATGGAGATCATGGAAGTGCGCAAGACCCTGGAAGCGGGAATCGCGGAAAATGCCGCTATCAACCGCAGCAGCACGGATGTCCGGGAAATGAAACTTTGCCTGAGAAAAATGAGATCTTCTTCGGATCCCAGAGAGCTTTCCCGTTACGACAATGAATTGCATCAGGTAATCGGGCGGAGCTGTGGTAATGAGATCCTGGTTCAACTGTCCACCATCGTGGCAGGACTGGTACATAAAGCGATCCTTGAACACTGGAGTTTCATTGTATCCGATCCGGATCATACGGTGCGGGACCGGACGATGGAGCAGCACGAAGAACTGGTGGGTGCGATCTCGGGAAGGAAGCCGGCCATTGCGAAAGCGGTCGCGCAGGAGCATGTTGAGCTTGTGATCCGGAGCCTGAACAGATACCAGAATGATTCCAGGCAAGAGAAATAAAGAGAGATACCCTATGATGCATACAAATGACCAGCAGCTGTTTTATGGTGACAACGGGATCGGGATCGTCCTGATCCACGGGGTCACCTCCGGCTGCGCCCAGATGGTCCCAATGGGACGGATGCTGCAGGATTACGGATACTCCGTCCACTGCGTCAATATTGCCGGACACGGCACATATCCCGGAGAACTGCTCCGGACATCCTGGGAGGATGCTGTCGACAAAGCCTGGTACGATTATGACCAGATGAAGGCGAATTATGACAAAGTCTACATCGGCGGCCTTTCCATGGGCGGATGCCTTTCCCTGGCACTCGCTGCCCGTCGAAGCGATATCGATGGCGTTATCTCAATTTCATCTCCGCTGTATCTTGATCCCGAATGTTTTATTGCCGGCGAGTATCCCGCGGAGCAGACGTATTTCCACCGGGATATGGCCGGAAAGGAAGGAACGGCACGCAGGTATCACATTCATTATGAGGATATTCCTATTAAGGTCTTTGGAGAACTGAAGGGACTGATCTCGTACCTGAATACTCCGGGGGTCCTGGAAAAAGTAGATTGCCCGGTCTTTATCGCGCAGGCGCTTGATGACCAGATTGCACAGCCCGCGAGCGGTAAGAAGATTTTTGACAGGATCTCTGCCGCAGAAAAATACCTTTATGAGGTCCCCACAGCCGGTCACAACATGCCGATGAACGAAGGACGCTTCGGCCTGGTGCAAAGCATAGTGGCATGGCTGGACCGGATGGATGGGATATTGAGCTGAGAATAGATCAATGTTTGGTCTTTTTACGTTTATCGTTATATAAGGAGTGCAGGAAAAGCAGTACTCATGTATAATTCAAAGTACACTGATCTATTTTGCAGATTCTTTTAAGGCAGGAGGTATATTATGCCGAACAGACAGATTTGTGTGATCGGAACCAGCATGTCCAACATGTCGGATTTCAAGACCATGATCAAAGCGCTGGACCCGACGATCCGTGTCAGCTACCTTGCGGATGATTCCCTGATCGAGGATCTTCTGGCAAACGAGGGACCGACACCGAGCACCACCAAGCGTCTGTGCAATTATGCGCAGATGGCGGAGGAGATGGGTGCATGCCTGATCATCAACCAGTGTTCTACGGTATCCGAGGTCTCCGACCTGTACGGAAAGCTGATCAAGATCCCGGTACTGAAGGTGGACCAGGCGATGGCGGAGAAGGCTGTACAGATGGGCAGCAACATTGCTCTTGTGACGACCAATACTACAACGGTCGGCCCGTCCTATCGTCTGCTTGAGTCCTGCGCCAAGGCGGCAGGCAAGGACGTGAAGATCACGACGCATATGCTGGCTCATGCGATGGAAGCTCTGTTTGCCGGGGACGTCCGTAAGCATAATGACGAGCTGAGCGCGCAGATCCATGCCATCGACGGCCAGTACGACGTCATCGTACTGGCACAGGGAAGCATGATCGCGATCATGCCGGAGATCCAGGACGTCAAGACCCCGGTGCTCACCAGTATCCCGCTGGGCGTTAAGCGCGCGGTAGATATGGTCCACGAGATCTGCGGGGAGTAAACGTAAATCAGAGGAAGCAGTATATCAGCCGGTCCGAATCATATGGGCCGGCTGAATCTTCCGTTTCCTTTTTCTGTTTTCTCGTAATAATAGGTTGATTGTATGCTGGCTGTCATTTTGCTGAAACAGATCGCTGTTATGGCGATACTGACTGCGTTGGGACTTGTTTTATGCAAACTGAAAATGCTGTCCGAACAGACTACGAAGGAACTGGGGGCAGTACTGGTCAAGGCGGTCATTCCCTGTGTGCTTTTCCGGGCATTTGTTACGGTTCCGTATTCACCGGAAACTGCCAGGTCACTGCTGATCGCTTTCGGATATTCATTCCTGACCTATGTGATCACGCTGGGGATCGCTTATCTGATCTACGGGACCCGCGACCGGATGAACAACTTCGGCGCTTCCTTCTGCAATGCGGGATTTATGGGCGTACCGCTGGTACAGGCAGTAGCGGGAGATACCGGCGTGTTTTACCTTGCGACTTCGATGGCTCTTTTGAATCTGTTTCAATGGACGTTCGGCGTGAGTGTCATGATCGGAAGGAAGAACAGTTTTTCACCGAAACTGATCTTCGCAAATCCGATGATGGTCTCTGTGATCCTGGGGATGGTCTTCTTTTTTCTGAGGATACCGGTACCCGAAGTACTGCTGACTTCGCTGGGCAGCATCGCTGCCATTTTTACTCCGGTAGCCATGATCCTGCTCGGAAGTTATATGGCCAGGGTCAGCTGGAATGAAATGCTTGCACTGCGTCCGCTGCTATGCTCTCTGGTTCGTCTGCTGCTGATCCCCCTGATCACGATCGCAGTGACCATGGTGCTTCCGAAGGCATACCGCAGCGTATATATGCCGATCCTGCTGGCTTCTTTCACTCCCATTGGGGTCAACATCTGTATTTACGCACAGCAGCATGACCAGGACTATGCCTACAGTGTGATCCTGGTCTGCCTGAGCACGATCCTTTCTGTGGCAACGGTACCGTTGATATATTCGCTGGCGGACAGGGTGATCTGAATCGGATCCCTTTCCGTTCGTGTTTTTTTCTGTATGTTCCTCTTTCATGTTGTTTTGATTCAGGAGGTATTCCATGCGTAGTGATTTAATGAAAAAAGGTGTGGACCGCATTCCGCACAGGTCCCTGTTCAAGGCTCTGGGCCTCACCGACGAAGAGATAAACCGGCCGATCATCGGTATCGTCAATGCATTCAATGAGATCATCCCGGGGCATAAGCACCTCAGGGAGATCTGCGAAGCGGTGAAAGCCGGCATCCGGATGGCAGGCGGTACCCCGATCGAATTTCCTGCGATCGGCGTCTGTGACGGCATTGCCATGAACCATGAAGGCATGTTCTATTCCCTTCCGAGCCGCGAACATATCGCGGATTCCGCGGAGATTATGGCGACCGCTCATCCTTTCGACGGGCTGGTCTTTATCCCGAACTGCGACAAGATCGTACCGGGCATGATCATGGCGGCGCTGCGCCTCAACATTCCCGCTGTCTTTTGTTCCGGCGGTCCGATGCTTCCCGGTCATGCCAACGGTAAAAAGGTCGCGCTGACCGATGCCTTTGAAGCACCGGGCGCAGTTCGTGCCGGCAAGATGAATGAAGAAGAGGCAGAAAATATAGAAGAGTATACCTGTCCGGGCTGCGGATCCTGTGCGGGCATGTTCACTGCCAACTCCATGAACTGTATGACCGAGATCCTGGGACTGGGCCTTCCGGGCAACGGAACGATCCCGGCGGTGGATGCCAGACGGGTCCGCCTTGCAAAGTATGCAGGCATGCGCATCATGTCCCTGATCGAAGAGGACCGGCGCCCGAGGGACATCGTGACCCAGGCGGCGATCCAGAACGCCCTTGCGGCGGATATGGCCCTCGGATGTTCGACCAATACCATGCTGCACCTGCCGGCAATCGCCCATGAGGCGGGCCTGGAATTCGACCTCCGCAAGGTCAATGATATTTCTGACAATGTTCCTCATCTGGTAAAGCTGAATCCGGCAGGCAGCCACTGCCTGGTGGATCTGGACGCGGCGGGCGGACTCAGTGCGGTCATGAAGCGCCTGGATGCGCTCGGCAAGATCGACCCGTCGGTCAAAACGGTGGACGGCACCTGGGCGGACCGTATCGCGAAGGCTGAAGTCTATGATGAAGAAGTGATCCGTCCCGTGGAGCGCGCATACTCAGCGACGGGCGGTCTGGCGGTACTTTACGGCAACCTCGCTCCCGATGGCGCGGTGGTCAAAAAGGGCGCGGTCCTTCCGGAAATGCTGGTACATGAAGGCCCTGCGAAGTGTTTCAATTCCGAAGAGGAATGCTGTGAGGGACTTTATGCCGGCAAGGTACAGGCAGGAGACATCGTGATCGTGAGATACGAGGGCCCGAAGGGCGGCCCGGGAATGAGGGAAATGCTGACACCGACCGCGGCGATCGCCGGCATGGGGCTGGATTCGACCTGCGCGCTGGTGACGGACGGACGGTTCTCCGGCGTGTCGAGAGGCGCCTCGATCGGACATGTAAGTCCGGAGGCTGCAGCGGGCGGTCTGATGGCATATATCAAGGATGGCGATATCATCAGTATCGACATCCCGTCACATAAGATCGAGCTGAAGGTCTCAGAAGAGGAGATCGCACGAAGGAAGGCTGAGATCATTCCGAATCCGCCAAAGAAGGTCACGGGTTATCTGAAGAGATATCGTGCAATGGTCACCTCGGCGAACCGGGGCGCAATCCTGGACGACAGCTCCTTCGAATAACAGCTTGCCTTTGATCGTTTATCTTGAGGATACTCTGGATTTTGCAGAATTGAAAACCAAGGGAAGGCGTTTCACGCAATTTTGAAAAAGTCCTAATCTACGTGAAAAAATGAGTGATCAATGTCACTCATTTTTTCTTGAATGAAAATCCCGGATATCTGCATATCCGGGATTTTTCAGAAGTCGGTTTTCAAGTGAAATCTCAACAGGCGAAGTCGGTCAAATGTATACTGGATCTGTAAAAATCGAAAAATCCGGGGAAGCGCTGTCACGCAAGATGAAAATAATGAAAAAACCGGGTATGGCCAGCCTCTTTAACGGAACAGCGCTCCGCCGATGATCAGCTTCTGGATCTCGTTCGTTCCTTCGTAGATCTGTGTGATCTTTGCGTCGCGTATCATGCGCTCCACGTGGTATTCCTTCATGTAGCCGTTGCCACCCATGAACTGGACCGCCCATTCGGTGACTTCCATGGCGGTCGCACTGGCGATGTACTTTGCCTTTGCGGCGGACTGCGTAAAGGGCCTGCCGTTGTCGTGATCCATCGCAGCCTTGTAAACGATATACTTCGCCGCTTCGATCTTGACGGCGAGCTCCGCCATTTTAAACTGCAGGTACTGGTTGGCGGCGATCGGTTTGCCGAACTGTTCCCTTTCCTTCATGTAGTTTTTTGCGATCTCGAACGCGCCTTCCGCAATGCCCAGTGCCTGCGACGCCACACCGATACGGCCGCAGTCCAATGTCTTCATCGCCAGCTTGAAGCCGGCGCCGTTCTCCGTGATCTTGCAGGAAGCGGGCACGCGGCAGTTCTCAAAAATGATTTCAGAGACCTGTGCGGAACGGATGCCCATCTTGTTTTCAATCTTGCCTGTCCTGACTCCGGGAAGGTCTCTGTCCACAATAAAGCATGCCAGGCCTTTGGACTTTTTTTCAGGCTCCGTGAGCGCGTAGACTGCCGTGTACTTTGCAAGAGGGCCGTTGGTGTTGAAGCATTTCAGCCCGTTGAGAATATACTCGTCGCCATCCTTCACCGCCGTCGTAATGCAGCCGCCCGCGTCAGACCCCGCATTGGGTTCGGTGAGCGCGAAGGAGCCGATGACCGTCCCGCTTAAAGGAGCAGTCATAAACTGTTTTTTCTGTTCGTCGCTTGCGGTGAAATTCCAGACGCTTCCGCCGTAGAGTGATGTATTGACGGAGAAAGCAATGCCGAAGGACGCATCCACCTTGGAAACTTCTTCCACGGCGATGGCATATTCCATGTAGCCCAGGCCCTGGCCGCCGAATTCCTTCGGATAAGGGAGACCGAACAGACCCAACTCTCCGGCTTTTCTGAAGAGGTCCATATCGAATACACATTTTTCATCTCTTTCGAGTACGCCGGGCTTCAGTTCTTCTTCGGCGAATTTCCTGACTTTTGCCTGGATCTCCAGTTGTTGTTCGTTAAGATCAAAATTCATGGTAAATCTCCTGCAGATATCTGGCGTCCTGATTTTTCGTCTGCAGTATAACGCAGCGCGGGTAGGGCGTCAATTGAAATTGTACGCATTGACAAACATTTTTACAGCAGGGTATGATGACAGGGTCAAAGGTCCGGGAAAGGAGAATGCCATGGGGGATCTGTCGGAGATGTCGTCACGGAAAACAGAATACGGGGACACTCATTTTCTGAATGCGGACAGTCCCGAAGAGACAGCCCGGGCGCTGATCGGCATCCTGGAGGGATCCGGTTTCCGTCCGATTGCAGAGAGTCTTGCCAGGGAAGATACAGCAGACCTGCATCCGGGCAGTATCCGTTCCAGACTGGAATGTGCACCCTTGGTCTTCGCGGGAGGAAGAGGGCTGCATACCTTGGAAAACCTGCAAAAGCTCACGCGCCTTGCTGCGCTCTACGGCGCGGAATATGCGGTCAGTAGGCCGCTCGCGCTGGAAGGCTTTGCACCGGAAGAAAGGATGATCGGGGTCAGCGGGGCAGCGGTAAGACCGAAGCTTCTTTTTGCAGCGGGAATCTCGGGATCCATACAGTTTATGGGCGGGGTGAAAAACAGCAACCATGTTATCGTGGTAAACAATAATCATAATGCACAGATTTTCCGCTATGCCAAAGAAGCCGTACTTGCAGATGCCGGGACGCTTCTGGACGCCATGCTGGAGATCCTGGAAGGAAGCATTCCTGCAAGTTCACAGATCACAGGGCAGAATTCACCGGATGAGTCCCCGGATAAATCTCGCAGATAGATCCGGGAGACGATTCATGGATGATCCGGAACCACGGGTGCCGCCTTGCAGGAGGTCGTGATTTTGGATATAATTGTCATGTTTCGTCAGGAAAACAAATATACAGAAGGAAGCGGCTTGACAAAACAACACTTTAGTGTGATAATGTGCTATCATAGCAAAGCGAAAGTCATAAGCATATAAAATGAATACCATAAGCTTATAAAGAGCGGAAACCACCATGAACCAGAACGATATCGTACTGAAAAACGAAGAAAAGATCATCTTTCTGCTGCGAGCCCTGTATGCGGGTTTCGGATACCGGCAGTACAAGATGAGCAAGTTCGAGGAATATGACCTGTATGCGCGCAACAAGGACTTCCTGATCTCGGACAACATCATCACCTTTACCGATACCAACGGCAAGCTGATGGCGCTCAAACCTGACGTCACCTTGTCCATCGTACGGGTTACGCGCGAGCAGGCGGGGACCGTCAGCCGGGTCTTTTATGATGAAAATGTTTACCGGGTTTCCAAAGGCTCTCATGCGTATAAGGAGATCCTGCAGACAGGTATCGAATGCATTGGTGATATCGACGCGTACTGCGTCAGCGAGGTGCTTTATCTGGCAGCAAAAAGCCTGCAGACCATCTCCGGGCACTACCTTCTGAATATCTCGCATCTCGGCATCGTTTCCGGTCTGCTTGATGAGCTCTGCCTGTCCGCGGAAGCCCGCAGGGAAGCGGTCCGCCTGATCGGCGAAAAGAACCTGCATGAGCTGACGGCATTGCTGGAAAAGGCAGGCACGTTTGGGGAAAATGAGCGGGCGACGGAGAGTGTGAAGGCGAAGAGTCCGGATGGTATGAACCTGACGCCCGGCGGGAAGCTCCTGCGGATCCTGGATACGACAGGCACACCGGCAGAGGTACTCGGCACGCTGCGGGAGTGCGGTTGTGATGAGCATTCCGTCAGAGAACTCGAGGACCTGACCGCGCTTCTGGAATCTACGGATGCTGCCGGCCATATCGTGATCGATTTCTCGGTCATCAATGATATGAATTATTACAATGGTATCGTTTTCAAGGGATACATTGAGGGCGTGCCAACAGGCATACTTTCCGGCGGGCAGTACGACCGTCTTCTCCGCAAAATGGGGAAGCGGGCCGGCGCGATCGGCTTTGCGGTCTACATGGATTTCCTGGAGCGTTTCCTGGAGCGGGATGAGGACCATGACGTCGACATCGTCCTGCTGTACGGGCCAGAGACGGAAGGCGCGCTGCTGTTTTCTGCAGTGCGGCAGCTGACGGGAGAGGGACTGAGCGTGAGCGCGCAGAAGACGCTTCCCGATAAGCTTCGGTGCAAAAAGGTCATGAGACTGGGAAGAGACGGGGTGCTGGAATCATGCTGAATGTCGCGTTGCCCAAGGGAAGACTGGGCGAAACAGTATATGATATGTTTGAAAAGGCGGGTTATGACTGCCCGTCGATTCGCGAGAAGAACAGGAAGCTCCTTTTTACAAATGAAGAAAAGGGGATCTGCTATTTCTGGGTGAAGCCCTCCGACGTCGCGATCTATGTCGAGCGCGGGGCCGCGGATATCGGCGTTGCCGGCAAGGATATCCTCCTGGAATACATGCCGGAGGTCTACGAGCTCCTGGATATGAACATCGGGAAATGCATGATGGCAGTGGCGGCGCCCAACGGCTATATTGACCGCCCGCAGAGGACCTTGCGGGTCGCGACCAAGTTCGAACGCATCGCGGCCAATTACTATGCGTCGGTGGGCAGGGATATTGATATCATCCATCTCAACGGGTCTATTGAACTGGCACCATTGCTGGGACTTTCCGACGTTATCGTGGACATTGTGGAAACAGGATCCACTCTGCGTGCCAATAACCTTTCCGTAACAGAGAAGATCGTCGATATCAGCGCGCGCTTCATTGCCAACAAGGCTGCCTATGAGTTTAAACGGGACGAGATCCGCTCACTGGCGGCTGCGCTGGCGGAGCAGGTGAAGGAGAGTACAAAATGATAAAGATCTGCAAATACGGCGAGGTGCCGAATCAGGAACTGTTTATCCGCCAGGATGCGCTGGACAGGGTCTCGGACACAGTAGCGGAGATCCTGGAAAATGTTCGGAAAAACGGGGACCGGGCGGTTCTCGGATATATAGAAAAATTCGATCACGTCCGGTTGGAAAGCCTGCAGGTCAGCGCGGAGGAAATGCAGGAGGCACTGGACAGTGTGGAACCGGAGTTCATTGAGGTTCTGCACCGCTCTGCAGCCAATATCAGGGAGTTCCACAGCAGACAGGTCCGCAACAGCTTTATTCTCAATGAAAAGGACGGTGTCATTACCGGACAGAAGATCCTGCCTCTCGAACGTGTCGGCATGTATGTTCCCGGCGGAACCGCGCCGCTTTCTTCCACTGTTTTGATGGATACCATCCCCGCAAAGGTGGCGGGCGTTCCCGAAGTCGTCATGGTGACTTCGCCGCAGCGCAGCGGACGGGTCGATCCCTATGTCCTTGCGGCAGCGCATGTGGCGGGTGTCGGCAGGATATTCAAATGCGGCGGTGCCCAGGCGATAGCGGCACTTGCCTACGGAACTGAGAGCATTCCGAAGGTCGACAAGATCGTGGGTCCGGGAAGTGCTTACGTGGCCGAAGCCAAAAAGCAGGTCTACGGCAAGGTGGCGATCGATATGATCGCGGGGCCGAGTGAGATCCTGGCCATTGCGGACAGCCGGACCGAGGCAAAATATATGGCAGCGGACATGCTGTCCCAGGCGGAACATGACTATAATGCGACAGCCGTCCTCGTAACGGATTCCGAGGAACTGGCTTATAAGGTTCGGGACGAGATCGACCGGCAGGTGAAGGAGCTGGCGCGATGCGAGATCGCATCATATTCGATTGACCACAACGGAAGGATCATCATCGTTGACGACCTGCTGCAGGGCATAGAGCTTGCCAACGAGATCGCACCGGAGCATCTGGAACTTTGCGTGGATGATCCCTTCGATTATCTTGACAAGATCAGGCATGCCGGATCCGTTTTTCTTGGAAGGAACTGCCCGGAGGCGCTCGGCGATTATTATGCCGGGCCGAACCATACGCTGCCGACCAGCGGCACGGCCCGCTTCTTCAGCCCCCTTTCGGTGGATGATTTTGTGAAGAAAATGCAGTATACTTATTATTCAGCAGGTGCACTCGACAAAGTCGCGGATGATATTGCGCTGTTTGCACGGAAAGAAGGTCTGACCGGCCATGCCCGCAGCGTGCTGATCCGCAGTGAAGACAGGAGACGATCATTATGAGCAGATATGCCAACAAACTTACAGCCTCGATCATTCCCTATACCCCGGGCGAACAGCCCCGTGATCAGCAGTATGTCAAGCTGAATACAAACGAATCCCCGTTCCCCCCGTCGGCCAGGGCGATGGAGTATATGGCGGAGCATATGCGATCCTTAAACCTCTATCCGGATCCGACCGCGGAGGAACTTCGCCGTGCCATTGCTATGCACTGCCAGGCACTGAAGGAAGAGGTCGTGCTCGGCAACGGCTCGGATGAGCTTTTGTACTTTGCGTTCCGGGCATTCGGAGACACAGACAGGCCGATCGTGTCTGCGGATATCACCTACGGATGTTATCCGGTATTTGCCGCAGCCAATGGCATCCCTTATGAGAGAGTCCCACTGGATGAGGGATTCGGGATCCGTCCGGAGGACTATGACGACAGGCATGGCGTCATTGTGATCGCAAACCCCAATGCGCCGACCGGAAGAGCTCTTACGATGGCGGAGATCGACCGTCTGGCAGGCGCGCATCCGGACGATGTGATCGTCGTGGACGAGGCCTATGTCGACTTTGGTGCACAGAGTGTACTGCCGTTGACCAAAAAGTATGATAATCTGCTGGTCGTACAGACATTCTCCAAATCCCGTTCCATGGCAGGCGCGCGCCTTGGATTTGCCGTTGGTGACCGCCGGCTGATCGAGGATATGGAGAGAGTACGGAATTCCTTTAATCCCTACAACATCAATTCCATGACTATGAGTCTCGGGCTGGGCACGCTGGCAGACCGCAATTATACACACGCCAACTGCCTGACGACCATCAAAAACAGGAATTATACCGTGACAGAGCTCATGAAGCTCGGTTTCAAGGTCCTTGATTCAAAGGCGAATTTCGTATTTGCATCCCATCCGAAGATCGGCGGCAGAGAACTGTATCTCGCACTCAAGGAGCGCGGTGTACTGATCCGTCACTTTGATCAGGAACGAATCAGGGACTATAACCGGATCTCCATCGGTACGAAGGAACAGATGGACATCCTGTTGGAAAAGATCGGAGAGATCTTATGAGAAGAGCCAAAATTCAGCGGGATACCGCAGAAACCAGAATAACACTTGCGTTGGACCTGGATGGGAGCGGCCAGGCTGAGATCGAGACCGGCATCGGCTTTCTGGATCACATGCTGACCCTGTTCGCAAAGCATGGCCGTTTCGACCTGATCGTACACTGCAAGGGCGATACGCAGGTGGATGACCATCACTCTGCGGAGGACATCGGGATCTGTCTCGGGCAGGCTTTCAGGGAAGCGCTCGGTGATAAAAAGGGTATCTGCCGTTACGGTGATACGATCCTCCCGATGGATGAGGCACTGATCCTGAGCGCGGTAGATATCTCAGGACGCTCCTTCCTTGGCTATGGTCTGGAGATTCCTGCGGAAAAGGTCGGTACCTTTGATACGGAGCTGGTGGAAGAGTTCTGGATCGCCTTTACGGCGAACGCCGGGCTTTCACTGCATCTTCGGCAGCTTTCCGGCAGGAATTCGCATCACATCATCGAAGGCGCATTCAAGTCGGCGGCGAGATCGCTTCGGAAAGCAGTCAGCATTGACCGGGACTTTGCAGATGAGATCCCGAGTACCAAAGGACTGCTGGCCTGACGCCTTATCGGTCGTGCGGACCGGATCCCGGTGATAATACGGAGAAATACTGATTATGATAGCGATCGTAGATTATGGTGTGGGAAACCTGTTTTCACTGAAGAGCTCTTTTGCGGCGATCGGGGAAAATGCAGTGGTGACCCGCGATGAAAAGGTCCTTGAGACGGCGGACCGTATCCTGCTGCCCGGTGTCGGTGCGTTCGGTGATGCTGCGGCGAAGCTCCGTCAGACCGGTATGGACCAGGCAGTGATCCGGCAGGCCGGGACGGGCAAACCGCTCCTTGGTGTCTGCGTCGGCATGCAGCTCCTGTTCGATATGGATCATGAATACGGAGAGCATCCCGGACTCGGGCTGATCCCCGGCGAAGTACGGGATATCGGAGAGGTCATTGATCCATCTCTGAAGAAGCCGCAGATCGGCTGGAACGCGCTGCATTTCCGGCCGGTGGGCAATGCCCCGAAGAGCGCGTTGTTCCGCTATATCAAAGAGGGTGACTACGTCTACTTTGTCCATTCGTATGCAGCGTCAGAAGCTACCTGCGCACCGTACATTTCCGCGACTACAGAATACAGCGCGGAACTTGTAGCTGCAGTGGAGCGGGACAATGTATACGGCACCCAGTTCCATCCCGAAAAGAGCGGGCCGGTAGGCCTCGCGATCCTGAAGGCGTTCTGTGAATTGTAAAACATACCAGGTTTGACGCTTATCTGGATGTGTTATTAATGGAGATAATAAATGCTCATTTTCCCTGCGATAGACTTATATGAAGGAAAGGCGGTCCGTCTTCTGAAAGGCGATTATTCACAGTTGACCGTTTACAGCGATCATCCTCTGGAGATCGCAGAGGCGTTCCAGGAGGCGGGTGCGCGCTGCCTGCATACGGTGGATCTGGAAGGAGCAAGGACCGGAGAAACTCCCAATCTGGAGGTGATCCGGCATATCGTGCGCAATACCGATCTTTTTACAGAGGTCGGCGGCGGGATCCGGAGCGCACAGGTGATCGAACGATACCTGGATGCGGGCGTCGGCCGGGTGATCCTTGGGACTGCGGCAGTTACGGACCGGCGGTTTCTTGAGGAGGCAGCCGCTGACTATGGCGAAAAGGTCGCGGTGGGTGTCGATATCAGGGACGGGTCTGTGGCGATCAAGGGCTGGACGGAAAGTTCCGGGCTTGATGCCTTTGATTTCTGCAGGGATCTGCAGCAGCTCGGGATCCGGACGATCATCTGCACCGATATTTCGCGCGATGGCGCCATGCGGGGCACCAACCTGGAACTTTACCGGAAGCTGAAGGATATGCTGGACATGCAGATCATTGCATCGGGTGGTGTATCGGATCTCAATGACGTCAGGAAACTGAAGGAGATGGATCTCTACGGAGCGATCATCGGAAAGGCATATTATACCGGCGCGATCGATCTGAAGGAGGCTATTGCCATATGATCACAAAACGTATTATTCCCTGCCTCGATGTCCGCAACGGACGCGTCGTCAAGGGTGTGAATTTTGAGGGACTGAATGATGTCTCTTCTCCGGTGGAACTCGGAAAGTTTTACAGCGACTGCGGCGCTGATGAACTGGTATTTTATGACATTACAGCTTCCGCGGAAGGACGTCAGCTTTTTACGGAGATCCTGCGGGAAGTAGCGGAACAGATATTTATACCACTGACGGTCGGAGGAGGCATCAATACGGTCGACGATTTTGACCGTGTCCTGAAGTGCGGCGCGGATAAGGTCAGTGTCAATTCGGGCGCGATACGCGATCCCGGACTGATCTATGAAGCAGCCAAACGTTACGGGGACCAGTGTGTTGTTCTGAGCGCAGATGTAAAGAGGGTAGACGGAGAGTTCCGGGTATTTGCCAAGGGCGGACGTGAGGACACCGGTATGGAGGCTATCAGCTGGATCAAACGCGGCGTCAGCATGGGAGCCGGAGAGATCGTTCTCAATTCGATCGATACGGACGGCGTAAAGCAGGGATTTGATCTGGAAATGCTCGATGCCGTCAGTAATGCAGTTAATGTGCCTGTCATCGCATCCGGAGGAGCCGGCTGCATTGAGGATTTTATTACTCTCTTCAAGACACTGCCGAAAGTGGATGCGGGACTAGCGGCTTCCATTTTCCACTTTGGTGAGGTCGGTATTCCGGAATTGAAAGAAAGACTGGCAGCCGAAGGCATTCCCATGCGGCTGATGAACAGTTAAAAAAGGAGACCATATGCTGAACATCGACGAACTGAAATTTGACGAAAAGGGCCTGATCCCGGCGATCGTCGTGGACGCGTACAGCAAGAAGGTGCTGACGCTGGCTTATATGAACCGGGAGAGCCTGCAGATCTCCATGGAAAAGGGACTGACCTGCTTCTGGAGCCGCTCAAGACAGCAGCTTTGGCTGAAAGGCGAGACAAGCGGGAATTACCAGCATATCGTCTCCATTACTGCTGATTGTGACGCGGATGCGCTGGTCGTGATGGTGGAAAAAGACGGACCTGCCTGTCATAAGGGCACAGATTCCTGTTTTGAGTATCCTGTATGGCAGAGTGAAGAACTGCATGAGTTTTCACTTGACGGTTTGATGGAATTGCTGAAAGGCCGTAAGGAAGAAATGCCGGAAGGCTCCTATACTTCCTATCTCTTTGAAAAAGGCCTGGACAAGATACTGAAAAAGGTCGGTGAAGAGTGCACGGAGGTCATCATAGCAGGCAAGGCAGAAGACAGGAAGGAAACCATCTACGAGATCGCGGACCTCGCCTATCATGTGATGGTCCTGATGGTGGAGTCCGGCATCAGTCTTGAGGATGTCCGGAAGGAGCTGGCTTCCCGTCACATCATCGACCATAAGGTGAAACAGGAAAAAATGACGTGAGTGATACAAGCAGACGCAAGAGCCGGTTTCTCATACCTGTATGGAGAAACCGGTTCTTAAAGGAAAAAGACATCTTATGATCCGAAGAGATTTCCACACTCATACGACCTACTGTGACGGCCGCAGCACTGCTGAAGAAATGGTGCAGGCAGCCATTGCCCGCGGCATGGACTGCATCGGCTTTTCAGGGCATGCCCTGACCACCTTTGATACGGAGTGGTGTATGTCTCTGGAAGGAATGCAGGCTTATACAGCAGAGATCTCCTGCCTGAAGGACAAGTATGCCGGTCGGATCCGCATCCTTTGCGGTGCCGAATGGGACTTTTACTCGGACGGTCCGGAGGACGGGATAGAGTATAAGATCGGTTCGGCCCATTATATCGAAAAAGATGGTGTCCGCACGAACATCGACGAGTCTCCGGAAAAGCTGAAGCGGCTGTGTCAGGAATGGTTCGACGGCGATTTCTACGCCCTGGCGGAGGGCTACTATGCC
>JAFSRP010000013.1 GCA_017446045.1 Lachnospiraceae bacterium
ATCTCACCAGCGTGACGATACCGGAGGGCGTAGAGAATATCGGATCTCAAGCATTTTATGGTTGCAGGGGGCTCACCAGCGTGACGATACCGGAGGGCGTAGAGAATATCGGATCTCAAGCATTTTATGGTTGCAGGGGGCTCACCAGCGTGACGATACCGGAGGGTGTCACATCCATAAGTGAAAATATGTTTTTCTTGTGCATTGCCCTCAAAAACGTAACGATACCGGAGAGTGTAACGAGTATTGGAAGCGGCGCATTCGGTAAGTGCACGTCCTTGGGAAGCGTGATAATACCTGAAAGCGTGGAGAACATCGGGAAGGATGCTTTTAAGAGCTGCAGTAGCCTCACGAAAGTAACGATCCTATCAGGGTCGACCAAGATTGACGATACTGCGTTTGCTGGTGATGACAACTTGAAGGACGTATACTTTGCCGGCACAGAAGACCAGTGGGATTCTGTCAAGGGGGCTTTCCCTGATATCACCTCGGTACATTACATCGAAAAAGAACTGACCATCACAGTCCTCGATCAGACCTACCCATATGACGGTTATCCACATGGTGAGGCTGAACCTGTTTATGATAAACCTGAGGATATTGCCGGTAAGGTCACTGTCGAAGGACTGGAAAAAGGTGACTCTTTGACGATGATCGTACTTTTCGGACAGGCGACGAATGTCGGAGTATACAAGATAGAGATAACTGGCTTTAATACTCTCAAAGGAAAAGATATTTACATCCCCAAGCTCAATCCGGGCACGCTTACGATCGGTTACGAAGTTGTTGCCATGCCGGGCGCGAACATGACGCATGTGAAGGGTTCCGGAAATATTGAACAGATCGCGGCAAAAGACATCAAACCGGTGGTCTTTACTGCCGACGACGGATATTATTTCCCGGAAGACTATAAAGTGGATGCGGTCAACGGCATAAGCGTGACGCGGAACAGTGAGACACAGATCACGGTGGCAGGCACACCGACAGGTAAAGCGATGATCGAACTTCCCGCTGCCAGCAAAAAGGACCAGCCGGCGCACGTCCACGACCTGAGCGCTGTGGATGCAAAAGAAGCCACCTGCGAGGAAGCGGGCAACAAGACCTATTATACCTGCAGCACCTGCGGCAAGTGGTTCGAAGACAAGACCGCGCTGGTGGAGATCACGGACAAGGCCTCCGTGACCATCAAAGCCCTGGGCCACAAGTGGGATGCCGGCAAGATCACGGTCCGCCCGACCTATGCCAGTGAGGGCGAGCGCACCTATACCTGCGAGCGTGACAGCAGCCATACAAAGATCGAGAAGATCCCGAAAAAGACAAAAAGCTCCTCCGATAAAGACGAAACCACCGGAACCAGGCAGCCTCCGAGATTCGAGAGCCTTATCGATGAGTATGGCGGTGAATACTGGATATGCTATGATGGTGATAAGCTCGTGAAAGACAACTGGTGCTACGTTTTCTTCAACGGCATAAGTTACTGGTATCATTTCGGTGCGGACGGCAAGATGCAGACCGGCTGGGTGCAGACCAATGAGGGCACCTACTATCTCTGGCCGATATCGGACGGCTGGAAGGGAAGGATGGTGACCGGCTGCCTGAAGATCGGCGAACATTCGTACTACTTTGAACCGGAAGCAGGCAAAAACCAGGGCCGTATGTACCGCAACGAGCAGACGCCTTATGGCTGGGCAGACGAAAACGGAATCATCCTGGAAAAGGAAGAAGAAAAGAAAGAAGGAACAGGGGGGGATTCCCCGGGAAATGACGAGACAGATGTCGTGATCAGGGGCGGCACATCGAACTGATAAAAGGCAGGAGGTAAGGCGAAATGAAGAAGCATTTGTTTAAAAGAATAAGCATCATCCTGACAGCATTACTCCTGCTGTTCGCATTGTCCGTACCGGCAATGGCGGCAAAGGGGACAGGCAGGAAGGTCGCGACCCCGTCCAATATGGAAGATGATTTTGACGATGAAGACGAGGATCTGGAAGATGGGGATGACCTGGATGGCGAAGGCCTCGATGATGAAGGCCTCGATGACGGGACCGGTCTCTCTGATTCCGAAGAAGAGGAAGATGACCTCGTTGTGAGTGAAGGCGGGGAAATAGAAGATGAACTTTCTGATGCGGAAGATGGACTCACAGTGGAAGAAGAGCTTGAGCCCGAGGCGGATGCGGCAGCATTGACAGAAACAGAAACTGCCGCGGCTGCAGCCCAAGCCGCGCTCCCGAAGACCGGCGCTGCCCTCATGGCGGAGGACCTCGCGGGGACCTGGACCATCGACGGCATTACCAGCTATCGTTTTAAGGCGGACGGTACCGGCGCGCTGCTCCTTCCCGAGCACAAGTACCCCTTCAGCTTCACCATTGAGGAAGACGAGCTGACGCTGGAGTTCAACGCCGCGAAGATCGGCAAGGCGGTCTTCACCGCCGCAGTGGACGGTGACAGGCTGACGCTGACCAGGGAAGAGGAAGCCGGAACAGCGGAGTTCGTTCTGGAGAGGACCGAGGACTGAACGCCTGAAACCAAATATGCTGAATCCAACGCGCTAAGACAAACATTCTGATTTGTACCCATAGACAAGCCCCCGTCCATGAACTGGCGGGGGCATTTTCTATGATCCTCTATATGCAAAAACCTGCGATGCAAAAATCTACGAGCAAAATCTACATTTCTGAAAGTCCAAAGGGGATGAAATCTTCAAGTATGAAAAAAACATCCTACATGTTAAAAGACAAAAGGAGATGAAATCCCCGTTTTTGATAAGATTCATCCTACAGTCAGCCTGTATTACTGAAGGACAAGATGGGATGAAACCTTCGTTTCAATGGATTTCATCCTACAATGCTAAAAGACTGGGGGGGATGAAACTCTCATTTTGATCAGGTTCATCCTATATGCTAAAAGGCTGGAGGGGATGAGATTCTTATTTTGACCAGAATCATCCTAAAAGCTAAAGAACAGGATAGGAAGAAACTTTTGTTTATGATAAGTTTCATCCTACACTTCGGGCGCGCCGCCATTGTCCTGTACCTCATCGGCGGCATTGTCCGGCGCTTCACTATCGGCGGAGACTATCCTGTGGCTCTTCATCGGCAGCGGCATTGTCCGGCGCCTCATGAGCCTTTGCGGCATTTTCCCGGCTCTCCTGGATCAGCGAGAGGGTGGTCGTCACGGCAGCGACGGAGTTGGAGATCACACCGACGTAGTTCATGATCGCGATGCTGAAAAAGATGAACATCGTCGAGGCAACGATGAACGACATCCGAAGCTTGCGCTCACTGTCCTTAAAGCGGAAGATCGACACCGAATACTGAAAATTTGCCACGATGGGCAGCCAGCCGATCAGGCCGCGGTTGTTGAACGCGATGCCCAGGATCACGCCGAGCCAGATCAGGGTCCATTCGACGAGCTTGCTGGAGACCTCCTTCATTGCCGCGATGTTGCGGAGAATGGCGACGACGTTCTGCGCGGTACCGCTGTATCCCCTGAGGATCGCGGAGCCGAAGCCGTAGAAGAGCTGGCTCAGGATCTGGAATCCGAGGATCTCGCTGTTTTTCCTGCGGGTACCGCTGACAGAATCCGTGATCATTGCACAGAAGCTGCATATATTGCCGATAATGATATCGCTTACGCCCATGCCGAGTACATCCTGTATATAAAAGAAAAACCACAGGCCTATAATAGCATCAAAACAGGGAAAGTGAAGCGGAACCCGTTTGTGATGGGCGAAGGGCATGGTATAATGATTTATGCAGAATCAGGAGGACCTTGATTATTGTTTTTCGAAAACATCGATCCAGAGGAGACATTGATATGAGCAAAGCCGGATCAGCCCCCATTCTTGACGAGATCCGCGAGCGGCTGTTCGCGGAGCAGGATATCCCGTACCGCGAGTTTCAGGCCAAACTGATTCCCGGGATCGACCCGGAGAGCATGATCGGTGTGCGGACTCCTGCGCTCCGCAGGCTAGCGAAAGAATTCGTGAAGCGCGAAGATATCGGCACATTCCTCGAAATGCTCCCGCACCGGTATTTTGATGAAAACCAGCTGCACGCTTTCATCATTTCCGAGATGAAAGACTATGAGCGCTGCATTGCACTGACGGAGGCATTCCTTCCCTATATCGACAACTGGGCGACCAGCGACCAGCTCTCACCTAAGATTTTCAAAAAACATCGCCCGGAACTGCTTGCCCGCATCCGCGCGTGGCTGCGATCTGAGGAGACCTATGTACTGCGCTTTGCCATCGGCATGCTGATGCAGCATTTTCTGGATGAAGACTTCGACCCGGCGTACCCGGAACTCGTGGCCGGCATCCGCTCGGATGAATACTATGTAAATATGATGATCGCCTGGTATTTCGCGACCGCTCTCGCAAAGCAGTACGACGCCGCGCTGCCATACATCGCGGAGCACCGGCTTGCGCCCCGGACCCACAATAAGGCGATCCAAAAGGCCATCGAGAGTTACCGGATCACGCCCGGACAGAAGGACGTCCTGCGCGCGATGAAGATCATGGGAAAATGATCAGAACGCTTTCAGATACTTCAGGAATCAAACAACTCTCCGAAAGCCGGACCACGGCGATCATGACGCCGGTCCGAATTCTTTTTGATATGATATGCCCGACAGGAGGAACAGGTTTTATGAACAAGAGACGGATATTCAAAATGACAACGCTCATCATGGCTGCAGCACTGCTGCTGGGCGCCTGCGCGGGAAGCCGGGACAGCCGGAACGACAGTGCGGGCGGAAAGACAGAGGAGGCTGCTGCGGAGACTACGATCGCAGCACAGAATGCATCCGGCGGGGAAGAAGTCTCAGAGACCGCGGATGCCGCGATGCCCGATGCTGCCGATGCCGCCACGGAAGCCGCGGCTGCTTATGAAGAGGCGGCAGCCGAATCGGAAAGCGATGCTCCTCCGGTCTGGGAGATCAGTCCCGCAGGCCTGGACATTCCCCTTCCGGCAAGCTGGATCGAAGCGGAGTACCCTATTTCCTGCGATTATTATGAAATGACCGACGGCATGATCATGACCTACGCGGTACTCTATGACTGCCCGAAGACGGAGTTCGAGGCGGCTGCGGAACAATACGGGAACAGCCCGGAGCTGGCGCAGTATGTCGGAGAGCGGGTCAACGACCTTTTCCTGATCATGAGTGTGGAGGGCAGCCCGACCGCGGATCAGATAAAGGAACTTCTTGCGAAAAATTCGGAAGAGTCTGTACGCGCCACGCTCGGTGTTGAGGAGATCGGGCAGGCAGACGGCTGGACGTTTTTCAGTATTACCGGCGATAAGGTGCTGCGCAGGCCGCCGTACCAGCCGGGCACGGAAGAGACCATGGAACGGATCCTCGGGGAGCTCCCCGGGGTGTTTACAACGATCCGTTTCTATAAACCCGCCGGGGAACCGAAGATCGAGCCGGGAACGAAGATCTCCTTCGAGACGACCGACTTTGAAGGAAATCCGGTCAGCAGTGAGGAGCTGTTTGCCGCCAATAAATATACGATGGTCAACATCTGGATGAGCTGGTGTACGTACTGCATCCAGGAAATGCCGGACCTCGAGAAACTGAGCAAAAAGTTCGCGGAGGACGGATGCGGGGTGATCGGTGTTATGCTGGACGGCGATCAGGAAGAGGAACTGGAGACCGGCCGTAAAATGCTGGCAGGATCCGGCGCGACTTATGTCAACCTGATCCCGACAGATGAAATGAAGGCACAGCTCGTGACAAATGCCTATCCGACCACGATCTTCGTGGATTCGGAGGGCTATGTTGCATGTGATCCCATCGTCGGCATGGATCCCGGGGGATATGAGAAGCAGATGGAGCAGCTTCTCGAGGCATACGGGAAAGCGGAGAAGGCTGCAAAGGCAAAGGACGGCAGCAGCAATGTCCCGCAGGATCAGATCCCGGAGAACAGTGAGGTGCAGGACCGGATCCCCGAGAGCACCGCGGCAGGGGACAGTGCCGTTTCAAGTGTTTACAAATACAGCGAAAGCGAAGACGGCCGCTACCATGTCAGGGTCATCAACAAGGCGGGCGAACCGGTTTCCGGGGCAATGATCCAGTTCTGCAGCGATACATTCTGCATGATGGGAAAAACGAAAGCGGACGGTATTGCCAGCTGGGATGCAGAGGCCGGCAGATATGAGATTCATGTCAACAGGGTACCGCAGGGGTATGCGGACATAGAGGAAGTGATCCCTGCGCCGGAAGAACCCGGTACCGTGACCATCACGCTGTCGAAAGAGAAGCAGTAAAGAACATATGTTTTTTATTCAGATACAATTTATTATATGTTATAATAACCATATATGATCATCCTGCCGCAAAGGCAGGTCCATGCGGCTGTAACTGGAGTCTATGTGTCTATCGGAGGTTAGTATGAAGGAAAAGAATGGCAAACTGTTTGCTGCCATTCTGGCTGCCGTGATGTCGCTGATACTGGCATTCAGCGCATTTGCGGCCACCGGATCGGCGGCGGTCAAAGAAGACTCCGGAGAGGAGTCTCCCTGGGCGCTTTACCTTGTAAAGGATGAGGTGCCTGAAAATGAAGTCAAACTCACCGGTCTGAAGATCGATGATATTTCCATGAGACCCATCTTCAGCGGTTTCAGCCCGGATACGGCGGAGTATGACGTCAATGTCCAGGATGATATTTACGGAGTCAGGATCACGCCGAAGGCAGCGGAGGGCGTGAAGATCACCGTCAACGACGAAGAGCTCACGGACGGAAGTTATCTGCTGCAGCTGCCGCAGGGCATTGATGATTACTTCGAAGACCAGACGGCGGCGGCGGTCATTAAACTCGAGGAAGAAGACAGAATCGGTACTTATACAGTCAATGTCGTAAGGAAAAAGGCGACCGATGTCTATGATCTCTTCGAAGAGAAATGCTATGAGGATGAGGAGACCGGTCTGACGCTTCCATATGAGCTCTATGTTCCGGGCGACTATGACGCAACCAGGAAATATCCGGTAGTCCTGGTGCTGCACGGCGCGGGCCAGAGACTGCAGCCCCTGTACATGCTGCTGGCACGCTACCAGGAAGCGACGGCATGGGCGGTCGACTCCGAGGCAGGCCACAACCAGTGTATCGTCGTCAGCCCGCAGGTGACTGCGGCAGAGGGCAATGGGTGGACCGAGTTCATGAAGCCGTATGATAAGAGCCTCAGGACCGCGGAAGACATCAAGGCGGAAGTGGATCCCTACGAGCTCCAGGACTGGGGCATTGCTGCCCATAACCTGCTCAAGGTGATCGAGGATGAATACAGCGTCGATACCGACAGGGTCTACGCGACCGGACTTTCCATGGGCGGCTTCGGCTCCTACGCGCTGGCAGTGGCTTATCCGGAAGACTTCGCCGCGATCTCACCGGTCTGCGGCGGTCTTGATCCCGAGCAGGCGGCAGTGCTTGCCGAAAATAAGATCGCGGTATGGCACACTCATTCCAAGGACGATGACCAGGTCCTCTTCGATGACTTCGGCCAGACCTCCATCGACGCGATGGCAGCGGCAGGCGTGGAGTATCGGACCCAGCTTTACGAACCGGGTGAAGTATTCTATCCCGGTCCGCATTTCAGCTGGACAGCAGCCTACGCGAACCGGGAGATGAGAGACTGGATCTTCGCACACAGCAAGGCGGAGAATGCGGACCTCCTCAGCGGGCTTAAGATCGACGACATTTCCATGAAGCCCATCTTCAGCGGCTTCGATCCGGCAGCCCATACCTATACCGTCAGTGTCCAGGAAGATATCTACGGTGTGCGGATCACCCCGAAGGCAGCAAAAGGCGCGAAGATCACCATAAACGGCGAAAAGGTCAAAGCGGGCGGAAGCTATCTGCTCCAGCTGCCGCAGGGCCTGGATGACTATTTTAAGGATCAGGAGCGGAATGCCATCATAAAGGTATCCGAAGGTAAGAAGAGCGCGACCTACATCGTCAGTGTCGAGAGGAAAAAGGCGACCGGGGTCTACGATCTCTTCGAGGAAAAATATTTTGAGGACGAAGAGACCGGCCTGACCCTTCCCTACGAGATCTATGTGCCGAGCGACTATGACGAGACCAAAAAATATCCCGTAATGCTGGTACTGCACGGCGCCGGTCAGCGACTGCAGCCGCCGTACATGCTGCTGGCGCGCTACCAGGAAGCGACTGCCTGGGCAGTGGATTCCGAGAAGGGACACAACCAGTGCATCGTGATCAGCCCGCAGGTCACCAAGGCGGACGGCAACGGCTGGACCGACTTCCTGATCCCGTATGACAAGGGGCTCAGGACTGCGGAAGACATGCTCGCGGAAGCGGATCCGTACAAACTCCAGGACTGGAGTATCGCAGCTTATAACCTTCTCCATGCGGTCGAGGACGAATACAGCGTCGACACCGACAGAGTTTATGCTACCGGCCTTTCGATGGGCGGCTTCGGCTCCTACGCGATGGCAGCAGCCTATCCGGAAGAGTTCGCGGCGATCGCGCCGATCTGCGGCGGCCTTGATCCCGAGAAGGCAGAGGTGCTTGCCGAGAACAGGATCGCGGTATGGCACGCGCACTCCAAGGATGACGACCAGGTACTGTTCGACGATTTCGGACAGCCTACCATCGACGCGATGGAAGCGGCAGGCGTGGAGTATCAGACCCAGCTCTTTGAGCCGGGCGAAGTCTTCTACCCCGGCCCGCATTTCAGCTGGACACCTGCGTATGCGAACCAGGAGATGAGAGACTGGATCTTCGCCCACAGTAAGGCGGAGAATGCGGATCTCCTCAGCGGTCTCAAGGTCGAAGACATTTCCATGAAGCCGATCTTCGAAGATTTCGATCCGGCGACCCATACCTATACCGTCAATGTCCAGGATGACATTTACGGCGTAAAGATCACCCCGGAGGCAGGTGAGGGCGCTGCGGTCACGGTGAATGGCGAGGAACTCACCGACGGCAGTTACCTGCTGCTCCTGCCGCAGGGTCTGGACGATTACTTCAGGGATCAGAAGAAGAATGCCATCATCAAGGTTGAAGACGGCGACAAGACCGGCACGTATATCGTCAGTGTTGTGAGGAAGAAAGCGACCGAGGTCTACGATCTCTTCAAGGAGAAATACTATGAGGACGAAGAGACAGGGCTGACCCTTCCATATGAACTGTATATCCCGAGCGATTATGACTCTTCGAAGAAGTATCCCCTGATGCTTGTACTGCACGGCGCCGGTCAGAGACTGCAGCCGCCGTACATGCTGCTGGCTCGCTACCAGGAAGCGACTGCGTGGGCAGTGGACTCCGAGGCGGGACACAACCAGTGCATCGTGCTGAGTCCGCAGGTCACCGAGGCGGACGGCAACGGATGGACCGACTTCCTGATCCCCTATGACAAGGGACTCAGGACTGCGGAAGACATGCTCGCGGAAGCGGATCCGTATAAGCTCCAGGACTGGAGCATCGCAGCCTACAACCTGATGCATGAGATCGAGAAGGAATACAGTGTAGATACCGACAGGGTCTACGCGACCGGCCTTTCGATGGGCGGCTTCGGTTCCTACGCGATGGCAGCAGCCTATCCGGAAGAGTTCGCGGCGATCGCGCCGGTCTGCGGCGGCCTCGATCCCGAGAAGGCAGAGGTGCTTGCAGAGAACAAGATCGCGGTATGGCACGCGCACTCCAAGGATGACGATCAGGTCCTCTTTGACGATTTCGGACAGCCTACCATCGACGCGATGGAGGCAGCAGGTGTGGAGTACAGGACCCAGCTCTTCGAGCCGGGCGAAGTCTTCTATCCCGGCCCCCATTTCAGCTGGGTACCCGCCTATGCCAACCAGGAGATGAGAGACTGGATCTTTGAACACAGCAAGAAGTAATCAAGTTAACGAGCGCGCAGTTTCGGCGACAAGAAAAGAGCCCGGAGCTGCGCGTTATTATTTATGTTTACATAACATTTTGCTTCCTACTTTCAAAAAACTTACGAAAACGGAAATGCATAATTATTCACTCTGTTGATTGACACGCTGTTTATGCTGTTGCTATGATGTCATTAGAACAAGTTTGGTTGCGGTTTTTTTAGTGTAACAGGTTCGTTGTTTTATTGTTATCGACAGCAGATTGGAGGAATTCAGATGAAGAAGTTAAATCTGTCGAAACAGCTCTGCGGATTTGTTTCCGTACTTCTGGCAGGCGTGCTGATCTTTTCGCTTGCGGCATTCGCGGCGGGAACTGCAGCCGAGACCCCGGCGGAGGCTCCGGAAGAGATCGAAGCGGAGGCGGAAGCCGAAGCTCCGGCAGAGCTCGCAGAACTGGAGGATCTCGAGATCATCAATGTAGCCCAGACGATCACGCCCAGAGATTTCAAATTCGTTCCCGGCAAAAAGACCTATAACGTCACCGTAGTGGAGGATGACTACGCCGTACTCTTTACCCCGACCTTCGAGGAGGGTGAGATCATCGTCACTTCCGAAGGACTTGACGGCTTCCTCTGCACCACGGGCACCGATCTCGGCAATCCGCAGGCGAGCGGCAAGGGTGAAATGGCTACGGAGCTGACGATACAGCCTGGCGACACCTTCTTCCTTACCCTTACACAGAAGCGTATGGCGGCATACTGCGCGGACGACGTGGCAGCCGGCAAATTCGCATGGGGCATGGAAATGGATCAGGACTATACCGTCACTATCCAGACGGCTAAGGGCGATTATACCATCAATATCCACAGGCCGAATTCACTCCAGTGGGCATCAAAATTCAAGAGATACCAGACCGACCTCGGTGAGATCGATAAGGAATGTGAAGGCCTGCTCCAGGATTACTGGCTCTATGTGCCCGAGGACTACGACGAGGAGAAAGAATATCCGCTCGTTCTCATCCTTCATGGCGGCGGCCAGAGACTGAATGACGCTGCGGATATCCTCCTGCGCTATACACAGACCACGGTCTTCCCGAAATACGGCAAAGAGGTCATTGTCCTTGCACCGCAGGCACAGACGACTACGCATGACTATACCGATGCCAATGGCTGGGGCAATGTCTCCGAGCTTACCATTTTCGGTAAGGGCGCGATGTGGGCACTGAAGGACACCATCGATAAATACAGTGTAGACACCAAAAAGCTCTATGTAGGCGGCTGCTCCATGGGCGGTATGGGAACGATGGCATTCCTGACGAACTATCCGGACGTTTTTGCAGGCGCTATCATCAACTGCGGCGGTGCCTCCGTTCCGGAAGGCATGGAGCCAGAGGAAGGCGCGGCTCTCTTTGCGGAGAAGATGAAGGACTCGGAGACCGAGCTCCTGATCGTCCATGCGGTGAAGGATCCCACTGTTCTTTACGAGCGCGGCGAACAGCTTATGGATGCCCTCGATGAAGCCGGGAAAAAATACGAGAAGATCATCTATGATGAGGATACCTTCCTGTATCCATCCGGCCACTTCAGCTGGACACCCGCATTCAACAGTAAGGAGACCATCGAATGGCTCCTTGCTCAGGAGAGAAAGACCGAAGCCTCCGGCTTCTGATCATGAAGAGACAGTTCAATACAGATCCTGTCACAAAGAGGGGCCGCGGCAGCGGCCCCTTTCATAATCGGCATATCCAGAAATTTAATGAAATGCCGGGAAGATAACTGCCGGATCCGCTCAGCCCACCTTCCGGCGGGCATGCCGCCTTCATACCGGAGATCCGGCATGACAAATACCGTATGCACGGCTACATTAAATGACAGGTATATTTTCAAGGCGGGAAGCCTGGCGAAGATCAAGGGTACGGCCGGCAGGATCGCCAATAAAAACCATCGGATGCGTTCTGGCAGAAATGGGCCTTCCTTTGGAAATGATCTGAAAATACACACAATGGTAGCGGAGTTTGCGGTAAAGCTGTATAATACAAGCAGCAACAAGTGATCAAGTACTGTTTTTGCTTTTATACAGAAAGGGAGTTTTTTATGAACCTTCAGAAAGTAGTTGTAGCGGGCGGCGGCGTGCTGGGCACGCAGATCGGCCTGATGTGCGCGTATACGGGGAAAGACGTGACCTTCTGGCTGCGTTCCGAGTCTTCGATCAGCCGGACCCAGCCCAAGATCGAGCGTTATTCCGGTCTCATGATGCAGGATTTGCTGGCGGCCAAGGCGCTGATCGGCAACCCGATGGGTAAGCTTCTTTATCCGAGGGGCCTTATCCGCAGCTGGGACGGGATCACGGCAGAACAGATCGACGCGCTCGCCGAGCAGTGGAAAAAGCGCCTGGCGGAAAATGTCCACATCGAGCTGGATCTCGCCAAGGCGCTGGCCGGTGCTGACGTTGTGATCGAATCCATGTCCGAGGATCCCCAGGCCAAGATCGGGGTCTATACCGCGATGAAGGATCTTCTGGACGAAAAGACGATCCTGCTGACCAACTCCTCTACGATGCTGCCGAGCACCTTCGCGGAGTATACCGGCCGGCCTGGGAAGTACCTGGCACTGCATTTTGCCAATACCATCTGGAAGAACAACACCGCCGAGGTCATGGGCCATCCCGGCACAGACCCCGAGATCTACAAGGAAACGGTGAAGTTTGCGGATGAGATCAACATGATCCCGCTGCAGCTTCACAAGGAGCAGCCGGGCTATATCCTGAACTCCATGCTCGTTCCGTTCCTGACGGCGGCACAGTCACTGCTGGCGACGGGCGTTTCGGACTACGAGACCATTGACAGGACCTGGAAGCTTGCTACAGGCGCCCCATACGGCCCGTTCCAGATCCTCGATGTAGTCGGCCTCGAAACGGCGTACAACATCAACCAGATGAAGCCGGAGGCAGCAGTCGAAGGTTCGGTCAGCAACCTGATCGGAAAGCTTCTCAAGGAGAAGATCGACAGGGGCGAGACCGGTGTCAATGCCGGCAGGGGCTTCTACGACTATACGAAATAAGCGCTTGCTGAGGCCGGACGGCCACAGGTTCCTTCAGATCAGACTAAATCCTGATTCCCGGGATTTAGTCTGATTTTTTGTCTTATTTTACGGTCCCCGATGCAGGAGAGAACAGTGTGGGATGGTGTTGCTGTCGCTTTTTTGGGACGCTGTCTGTGATACATATATCATGGGAGGCGAGGGTCTTATGATCTTGCAGTGAGTTTTTTGATCAATAAAACCCATAAGCGGATGTTGTAAGAAGCATCACCAGGGAAACAACGGAGGTCCGGAATTATGGAACAAAAAAACAAACAGCCGACATATGAGTCGAGCGCAGGAGGGTTAAACTCCGCACAGCTCGAGGCAGTCACCGCTACTGAAGGATATGTCCGCGTTATCGCAGGCGCCGGGAGCGGCAAGACGAGGGCGCTGACACATCGTTTCGCCTTTTTGGTAAACGAGATGGGAATCCTTCCGGAGCACATATTGTGTGTGACCTTTACCAATAAGGCAGCCAACGAGATGCGCCAGCGCATCCACAACCTGATCGGCGACCAGGATACCGGCTATATCAACACTTTTCACGGTTTCTGTGTATCCGTCCTGCAGGAAGACAGCCATGCGGTCCGGTACCCAAAGAGTTTTCTGGTCCTTGACAACAGCGATATCGACGCTATGCTTGCGATCATTTATGAGGAGCGCGGCCTGACGATGCGGGACAGGACCTTCGCAGACGCCCGGGACATGATCGAGATCCAGAAGCTTTTTAAGAAACCTGATTATTACATGGATATGATCGACATGTCCCTCGATGCGCTGCACGATAAATACCTGACCGCCACAGTGACGGACGAGATCATTTTTTATGGATATCTTTATCAGGAGAAGAAATGTTTCGGTCTCGATTATAATGATCTGATCAAATTCACGCTTTATATTTTCAGTGAGAATGCCGATATCCGGCAAAAGTGGCAGGAGCGGCTGGAGTACATCATGATCGATGAGTTCCAGGATATCGACAGCCTGCAGTATGAGCTGATGGAGGTGCTGTGTGCCTACCACCAGAATCTGTTTATCGTGGGTGATCCGGACCAGACCATCTATACATGGCGCGGAGCCAACGTGCGCTTCCTTCTGGATTTTGACAGGCAGTTTCCGGGGACAAGGACCATCATGATGATGGAGAATTACCGTTCCACACCGCAGATCCTGGCAGCCGCCAACTCACTGATCAGCCGCAACCGTACCCGCATTCCCAAGGATCTCATTCCCGTACTGGATGATGGCGCGCCGGTCATATACAATTCCGCGGATGATACTGACGCTGAGGCGGCATGGATCGTATCCGGGATCCGGCGTCTTCATGAAGCAGGCACGGCTTATCGTGACATAACGGTGATGTATCGGGCGCATTATGTGACGCGGCCGGTCGAGGAGGCGCTTCTGCAGGCAAAACTGCCGTACCGGATCTACAGCGGTGTCCCGTTTTTCGGAAGAGCGGAGATAAAGGATGCCCTGAGCTATCTGCGCATGATCTGGATGCAGGATGACCTGTCGTTCCGCAGAGTAGCCAACCAGCCTAAGCGAAACCTAGGCAGGCGTCGGATGGAATACCTCGAGAGCTATGCCGCGGAGCACAGCTGCAGCCTTTACACCGCGCTCCGGCAGAACCTGGAGCATGAGATCATGAAGGGTACGAAGGCTGGCCGTTTCGTACAGCTGATCGACCGGTTTTCTGTGAACTATGAGGATCGGCCGGTGTCAGAGGTGCTTTCGGCGATCCTGCATGAAAGCGGATATGAGGAAATGCTGCGCACAGAGGGAAGCCAGGAGCGTCTCGATAACCTGGCTGAGCTCAAGCAGTCGATCTATGAATATGAGACAGCATGCGGTGAGGAGCACACGCTCGAGCATTATCTGCGTCATGTTGCTTTGTTTACAAACAGCGATACCGACGACGCATCCGACCGTGTAAAGCTTATGACAGTCCATGCGGCGAAAGGTCTGGAGTTCCCGTATGTATTCCTGTGCGGGATGAACGAAGGCGTCTTTCCCTCCCGCAGGACCAGGGACCTCCCAGGGATGGAAGAGGAACGCAGGCTCGCATTTGTCGCCATGACCCGTGCTGAAAAGCAGCTTTTTCTCTCTTCCGCGGATGGGCGTAATTTTGACGGGACACCCAGATATCCGTCGAGGTTTGTGCTGGATATCGACCCCGGATTGCTTGTGTATGTCCGTCCTATGACGGACCAGCTGATCCATGACACGCGTGACTATATCACCAGGCTGAGCCGGTTCCTGCCCGAATATATGGAGATGGATATCCTGTCTGCAGGTACGCGTATCCGCCATGGATATCTCGGTGAGGGTACGGTCCTGGATGCCGATCCCGGCCGCCGCACCTACCTGATCCGGTTTGACACCCTGCCGACGCCGCGTATGATCTCATTCAAAGTGAGTCTTGAAGTTATTGGCTGATCTTCTATGCATCCGGCTGCTTCTTAAGGTAATGTACACAGGACAGTCTGGCAGGGCAGCCACGGGCTATGATCACACAGGAAAGGGCAGGATAAAATGTATCCTGCCCCTGCCCGGTCTTTTTATAATAGATTTGAAGGTGGTGTTGACTGTAGTATAATTTGTCTATAATATTATAGTAAAGCTAAAATTAATATCAGTATGTTTAAATCTTTGTATAAGATTGCAAATGCCGGACATGAGCCGGACCGGGGTATCGCAAACAGGGGCATTTGATGGATACGAAAAAGTATGAAGCATTTCTTTGTGCGGTCGAGACCGGCAGCTTTACAGCGGCTGCCGAGAAGCTGCACTTCACTCCGGCGGGGATCAGCCACATGGTGGATGCCCTGGAGCAGAGTCTGGGACTTGTCCTGCTGAACAGGGGCAAGCACGGGGTGACCCTTACCAACAGCGGAGAGATGTGTATAGAGCAGATACGGAGTATCGTACGGGCGGAAACACTGCTGCAGGAGCATACAGCAGAGATCCTCGGATTATTGAAAGGAACCGTGACCGTCGGAGCTTACTACAGCGTTTCTTCGCATTTGCTGCCGCGCGTGTTCAGGAGATTCCTGGAGGACTATCCCGATGTACATATAGAGCTTCGGGAAGGCGGGCACAATGTACTGGACCGGTGGATGAGTGAATCCGAGCTGGATTTCTGCATCTATTCTTTCGACAGTGATCTCGGTTATGAGTGGTACCCCCTGTGCAGGGATGAGATGGTCATTGCCGTACCGGAAGACCATCCCTTTGCCGGTCTGCAGGGAATCTCTCTTGAACAATGCAGAAATGAAAAATGGATCATCCCTGCCATGGGCAATGACTATGACCTGGTCAGGGTCTTCGGCAGCAGGCTGTCTGAATTGAAGGTCCGTTTTACAACTGTCGAAAATTATTCCACGATCGCCATGGTCGAGCAGGGCCTGGGGATCAGCCTCATGAACCGCCTGATCACGCGGGGCCTTGACTTCCGTGTCCGTTATATCCCGCTTGACCCTGCGGAATATATCACCTTCGGCATCGCGGTGCCTTCTCTCAAGAACGCTTCACCGGCTGCCCGAATGATGATCCGGTATATTCGGGAAATGCTTTCGGAATCATAACATCCGCAGTATCCGACTGCAGGCAGGAGATATGGATTTGAAACAGATCATTATAAAACAGCAGACAATATCCTTACAGCGGATCCTTTCCTTTTTGTGCGCAGTGCTGATCATCTCGGCTGCGTTCCCTGTTGCCGCGCATGCCGATACGGAAGCAAAGACAGTCCGTGTAGGATATTATGAAAATGAAGTGTTCCAGGAAGGTGCCCAGGAGGGAGCAGTCAAGACAGGCTACGCTTATGAGTACTACCGCAAACTCTCGGAGTATACGGGTTGGAAGTACGAGTATGTCTATGGAAGTTTCGGTGAGCTTTACCAGATGCTTCTGGACAGGGAGATCGATCTGCTGGCCGGTCTGGCC
Organism: Lachnospiraceae bacterium; assembly: GCA_017446045.1. Classification (GTDB taxonomy): domain Bacteria; phylum Bacillota; class Clostridia; order Lachnospirales; family Lachnospiraceae; genus Avilachnospira. The sequence goes on from JAFSRP010000013.1 coordinate 16,863, forward strand.
TGGAGGGAAGAGCGCGCCTCGCTGATGGGCTATCCGAAGGCAATCATGGGCAATGAGTCTTATTATCTGATCAAGCATGACACAGATACCGGTATTACGGCAGATCCCGAGACGATGAACGGATGCAGGATCGGCGTGTTGGACAGTGCCATGGTCGGCGTGTTGGACCAGTATCTGGATGAACATGATGTGACCGCCGAAGTTATCACATTTCCTGATCACACGGATCTGGTCGATGCGTTTGACTCCCATGAAGTGGATATCCTTGCAGCGGAAAGCGACGGTGCGCACGGGAGAGGGCATGCCGAGGTGCTGACAGTTTTCGGCGCATCGGATTACTACCTGTGTGTAAACATTGACCGGCCTGACCTTTTGGAGGAACTGAACACAGCGCAGACTCTGCTGGCGGCGGAAGAGCCGAATTATCTCAATTCCCTGAGTGCCCGGTATTATTCGGTCAGTGTGACAGCCCGGGCGTTTTCTAAGGCGGAGCGGGAGTGGATGGATACGCATGACACACTCCATGTCGGCTTCCTGGATCACTATCTGCCCTATTGCGATACGGATGAAGACGGGAATGTGACCGGTGTTCTCAAAGACATTATTCCTTCCATAATGGACGCCTTGGGTATGGCGGATGTGACAGTTACATACACCGGGTTCAAAAGCTATGATGACATGATCATGGCGATCAGCACGGGCACGATCGATGTAGCGTTCCCGGTGGGCGGCGGCCTGTATTACTCCGAAGAAAACGGGATCTATCAGTCCAATGCCGTTTCATCAGCTCCCGCGGAGCTTGTCTATAAGGGAGAGTTCAGCGAAAAGACGACCCGGCATTTTGCAGTGAATGAAAACAACCGGATGCAGTATTATTCCGTGAAGACCAATTATCCGGACGCGGAGATCACGTTCTATCCGTCTACGGAAGATTGTCTGGATGCTGTGCTGGCAGGAAAGGCGGGATGTGTCACGCTGAACGGTCTGCGCGCCAATGATATACTGCGGAACCGGGAGTATGAAGACCTTTCTCTCCGGCAGACGAGCTACAGCGAGACGCGTTGCTTTGGCGTAGAGATCGGTAACGAAGGTCTGCTGAAACTGCTGAATCGCGGAGTCAATATACTGGGCAGTGACTATGCGCAGAACATCTCATACAGGTATGCCGATGGTCTTTATACCTATGGCTTTCTCGATGTACTGCATGACCACAGTCTGTTCTTCGGCTCTGCCGCAATGATTATAGTGGCACTCATCGTGCTTTTCCTGTTCCGTGATATGCAGCGCTCCAGGAAAGAAATACGTGAAAAAGAAGAAGCCAGACAGGAACTTGAGGCGAAGAACAGGGCTCTGGAAGAGAGCGAGAAAGCTCTATCTGAGGCGCTGATCTCCGCAGAGAGTGCCAGCCGTGCTAAAACTGTTTTCCTCAACAACATGTCCCACGATATACGCACGCCCATCAATGCGATCGTAGGTTTTACGGCGCTGGCAGCCTCCCATATGGATGACAGGGCGCAGGTGGAGGACTATCTCGGAAAGATCTCTGTTTCCAGTCAGCATCTTCTGTCGCTCATCAACGATGTGCTTGATATGAGCCGCATTGAGAGCGGTAATCTTAGTATCGAGGAAACGGATGTGCATCTGCCGGATGTGATCCGTGATCTGCAGGCGATCGTGCAGCCCGATGTCGATGCTAAAGATCTGGAACTGAATGTCGATATAAAGGATGTGGTCCATGAGGATATCGTTACGGATAAGCTCCAGCTGAAGCGGGTACTGCTGAATATTCTGTCCAATGCTGTCAAATTCACGCCCGGCGGTGGAAAGATCAGCTTTACGGTCAGCGAGATGGCAGCGGAAAGCGGAGCTGACGCCTCTGAAATGAAGGACGCCGATGAAGATCGTTCCGGTGGGATCAGCTGCTTTGAGTTCCGTATCCGGGACAACGGTATCGGCATGAGCGAAGAGTTTCAAAAGACGATATTTGAAGCTTTCACCCGTGAGAGGACCAGTACAGTCAGCGGCATCCGCGGCACAGGACTTGGTATGGCGATCACGAAGAACCTTGTCGATATGATGGGCGGTACGATCTCGGTCAGTTCCGCGGAAGGGAAGGGCAGTGAATTTGTGGTGCAGCTTCCGTGCAGGATCAGTAAAGCTTCCGGCACTAAGGCGCCGGCAGCTTCGCAGGATACAGCGGCAGATAGTGGGGCAGGGCAGGAAGAGGTGTCATGTTTTACCGGCCGGCGGATCCTGTTGGCGGAAGATAATGAGATGAACCAGGAGATCGCGTCGGCGATCCTGGACGAGGCAGGATTTGCGGTCGAGATCGCCGGTGACGGCATCGAGGCCTTGGAAAAGATGATCGCGGCACCCGCCGGGTATTATGACATAGTCCTGATGGATATACAGATGCCAAAAATGGACGGTTATGAGGCAGCAAAGCAGATCCGCGCGCTGGAGGACAGGAAGAAGGCTGGCATACCCATCGTCGCGGTTACGGCAAATGCTTTCGAGGAGGATCGTCAGATCGCGCTCGAGGCCGGTATGAACGCTTATCTTGCAAAACCGTATGACATACCGGCGATCATGAAGACACTGAAAATGCTGCTGAAAGCATAGTTGTAAGAGGATGTGTCCATCTTGTAACAGCATGAGGATTCAGATAGACTTACTGTAATGCGGAATGGACAGGAAAAGCAGTGATGGGCGGTCGCGCAGACTGAAAACGCGGTTATCAGGGAGGATGATTATGAAGGTACTGGTACTGAACGGAAGTCCGAATGAGCATGGATGTACAGCAACGGCACTTGAGGAAGTGATCCGTACACTTCGGGAAGAAGGGATCGAAACGGAGCTGATCCAGGTTGGCGGAGAGGACATCATCGGGTGCAAGGCATGCGGGTATTGCGAGATCAATGAGGGCTGTGTCTACGATGACCTGGTCAATGAGACCGCCGCGAAATTTAAGGAGGCTGACGGACTGATCATCGGAAGCCCGGTCTACTACGGCTCTCCCAATGGGACGATCCTGTCATTCCTTGACCGCCTGTTTTACAGTACCGGTTTTTCCAAACAAATGAAGGTAGGCGCGGCTGTGGTATCCTGCCGCAGGGGAGGCAATACGGCTTCCTTTGATGTACTGAACAAGTACTTTTCGATCAGCGGGATGCCGATCGCGACGAGCACATACTGGAATCAGGTGCATGGCTTTACATCGGAAGACGTGAAGAAGGATCTCGAGGGTCTGCAGACCATGCGCAATCTGGGAAGGAACATGGCTTTCCTGATCAGGGCGATCGCGGAGGAAAAAGCGCGGACAGGTCTGCCGAACGTGGAGGAAGACGCATTTACCAGTTTTCCGGATGGCAAATAAGAATCATTACAGAAGAAATGTGACAGCGGCCGGACAGCAGAGGATATCTGCCGTCCGGCCGCTTTAAACAAAAGCCTTTGAAGGGACTTCTGCATTTTTAATGATCTCTTCCGGCCTGTCAGCCGCACCGGCTCTTATTCTGCGCTGTCCATGAGTTCCGGGACAAGCGTTTCCCGATATGTTTCATCAGAGGACTCGCCCACGACCGGGTCCATATAGTATGCATCTTCGATGCATGATTGCGCTGCGTGCGGGGATAGATTATACTTTTGGATGTGGAGTATTAAGTGAGAGGAGAGTGGCTGCATGTGCTGCCGTTATTGGGCTGACGCTTCCCCGGAGTTCCGGGAGATCGTTGAGGAAATGAACCGGTCATCCCTGGTGGACAAATGGAATAAGACGACCGGGATCACGACCTATGGAGAGATCTGTCCTTCGAATGTGGTTCCTGTGATCGCACCGGACCGTAATGGCAGGCGGGCTGTTTTTCCCATGAAATGGGGATATACGGGACGGTCGCTGCTGATGAATGCGCGTGTGGAAACCGCTGCGGTGAAGCCCACCTTTCGGGAAGACTGGAAAAAACATCGCTGCGTCGTTCCGGCATCCTGGTATTTTGAGTGGGAACATTTAACGGGGAATGATGGATGCTCCCAGGCATCAAAACAAAAATACATGATCCAGCCGCGCGGCAGTTCCATGACCTGGCTTTGCGGCCTGTATCGGATCGAGGAAGGACTGCCGGTATTCGTGATCCTGACCAGGGAGCCCGGTGAGAGCATCCGTTTTATTCACGACCGTATGCCGCTGATCCTGCCGGAAAACTGCATCGGCGACTGGATCCGGCCGGATACGAGGCCCGAGGATCTGCTCGGAGATGCCTTGACAGATATGATCTTCGAGAAGGCATAATAAGGCGCCGGGCAGGGATGGGATAGGAAGCAGAACGCAGAAACTCAGGAAAGGTAAAGTGATGGATCAGAATGAGAGACTCGATTACCTGATCGAACAGTTTAAAAACGAATCACCAAAGTATCGGAGCCTGTATATCCCGGAAGACCGGGAGGGAAAGCAGCGGACTCTTCGCGCGCTCATGAATGTACGTATGCCGAAGATCCTGCCTGCATCTGCCCTTGCGGTTCAGGATGCTTATCTGCAGGAACGCAGCCGTGAAAACGGAATCGTGAATGTGGCGGATATCCCTACGATTGCGGCGCTGGGCAGCAGGCACAGCTTTGGAGACCGCATATCCTTATGGCAGGGTGATATTACACGGCTGGCGGCAGATGCGATCGTCAATGCGGCCAATTCCGGGATGCTCGGCTGTTTCGTGCCCAACCACAAGTGTATCGACAATTGCATCCATACCTTTGCGGGCATACAGCTCAGAGCGGAATGCAGCCGCCGGATGGAGCGGCTGCGGGAAGAGTTCGGACCGGATTATGAGCAGCCGACGGCCGTTCCGATGCTGACGGACGGATACAATCTTCCTGCACGGAAGGTGATCCATATCGTCGGGCCGATCGTAGAGGAACAGCTAACATCGGAGCATGAGGAACTGTTGGCGGAATGCTATCGGTCCTGTCTGGACCTTGCCGCTGAAAACGGTCTGAAGTCGGTCGCTTTCTGCGGTATTTCAACAGGTGTCTTTCATTTTCCGGCACATCGGGCTGCAGCGATCGCTGTTCAGACTGTGACAGACTGGCTGGGGTCCCACCCCTCTGTGATCGACAGGGTCATTTTCAATGTCTTTGGAGATGAGGCGCGCAGGATCTATGAGCAGGAACTGTTGGGAAGCTGACCTTCGCACACGACAGGAATGTGAAACACGTACTCTTCAGAGAGCATTTGCATTATTTCGGCTGGAAATGAATGGTTCCGCTGTATGGGTTCGTGTCGTATAATAGATATAACAGCATGGATGGCGGGGGTATTCTGCCGGACGGGATAATGCAGCTGCCGTGTCAATATAGCCGGAGTGAGGCCGCGTATGGATGTTTTATCAGTGTTAAAGATCATATGGACAGAAAAGACTGTATTGGACGGGTGCATTTTTCTCGTCGGCATTCTGAATCTGTATATTTATTTCCGCGCCAGGCGGGTGACAAAGCGCCTGCAGGATCACTTTTCTAAGATCGACCGGATGTCGGCCCTGCCCAGGGATTCTGCGGAAAATATCCGTGCCGTCACGGGGGAGGCTTCGCTCATGGCACCGGAGACGCTGTTGGAATGCCGGGACAGGATGAATAAGTATTACTCGATGTTCAGCATCATTACGACGATGTTCCCGCTGCTGGGACTGCTCGGCACGGTCGCATCGCTGATCCCCATGGTCAACAGTATCGGCGCCGAAGACGTTCAGCTTTTCTTTGGGGCATTGACCTCCACATTCTGGGGGATCGTGTGGGCGCTGATCTGTAAGTTTTTTGATATTTTTATCGGTTACAAAGTAGAAGATAACGAGAAACGCATTGAATTTCTACTGAACCCGAAAAGGACTGCGGATGAAAAGAGGGAATAATCTGGATTTCACGCCTCTGCTGGATGTGATCATGATCCTTCTTTTCGTGATCCTTGCCGGCATCGGGCGGCGTGCGGCGGTGACCAGGGCAGAGCTTACCGAGGCAGAGTTCCGGATCGCTGAGCTTGATGAGAGCAGGGAAGCGTTGGAGGAATCGGTAGGTCTTCTGGAGGAGTCAGTCACGCTTCTTGAGGAGCAAAACCGCGCAATGACGGAACAGCTTGATGAGATATCGCAGCAATACGGCGATCTGCGCGCGATCACGGAGTATGACAGGGATCATCTTTATGCTTATCCGGCAGTCCTTCGGAGAGTGACCAAACTGACGCTGGTATGCATGCCGGAGGAAGACATCCACACCGGAGACTGGAGCGTGCATGTGGACCTCTATATGGATAATGATTACGATAACGATCTGGTCTATCTCGGCACACACACTCTGGTCCATGATTATGAGCTGACGCAGGAGCAGCGCCGTCTGCTGACTGCACGCCAGGAGCTCGAGACCACCGGATTTCTCAGCCAGTATCTGGAGCAGGATGTCACGGAGTACTGCTATGTTACGATCCAGTACCCGGTGAACGACGCGCATTTTTCAAGTATTGATCTGGACATACTGGAAAAGTCGGTCAGCAACACACAAAACCGCCTGGGGCTCAGGTGCTATATCGAGCGTGCCGGGATCTATTAGTAAGCGGGGGTCAGTATGGGAAAAAAGAAAAAGGCGGCATTTGCCGGCGGCGCAGTCGTACTTGCAGCAGCTTTGCTGTCGCGTCTGCCGCAGCTTCCGGGATTAGGCGGCGGGAACGGGTTCGGGATCTTTGGAGGGACCGGATCGGGTGTGCAGCAGGAAGCAGCTGCCGAGCAGACCGGAGCGATCGAGGAAACGGAAAGCGCAGCTGACATGATCGAAGAAACCGTCACCGATGAGAGAACGGAATCAATGATCGACATGACGGAAGAAGAGGGTGCGGATGAGTCTGCTGAGGAGACCGAGGAGCCGGCGATCGAGTATGTGATCGAGATCAGGGATGACGAGTACTTTCTTGAAGGGACAAAGGTCAGCGAAGAGAGGGTCGAAGCTTTCCTCCGGGAAGGCGGTGCGGTCTTCCGGATCGATAATAATTACGGATCCCGCAAGGCCGTCAGCAGACTCAAGGAACTGTTTCTCGAGTATGATGTCCCGTTCGTGGAGTAGAGAAACGCCGGGGCGGGTCTGATCCCTGTCGGAGGGAAGAGTATGAATGAACCGTATATAAGGATAGATCTGCACGGAATGACGCAGGAGCAGGCCATTAAAGTGATCGATAAGGCACTTGCCAATGCCGGACCTGCAACCTATCAGCTGCAGCTTGTCCACGGGTATCACCGGGGAACAAATCTGCGTTCCATGATCCGGGACTGGTATCAGTATGATCCCAAGGTCAGACGCATCATGCCGGGGGACAATCCGGGGATCACCGTGCTTGTCCTGAAGGAACTGTATTAAGGTGTGACGAAAACGGAGCGGTCATGGAACAGTGTGAGACCTGTGCGTATTACGTATTTGATGAAGAGTATGACGAGTACGTCTGTGACGTGCAGATGGATGAAGATGATTATTACAGGCTGGCGGAAGGCCGACGCCGCAGCTGTCCGTATTACCGAAGCGGGGACGAATATCTGATCGCCCGGAAGCAATGAAGGCATAAGGAGATCAAAGTGATGAGTTCCATGCTTATTGCGGTAATCTACCTGATCTTTATCAGCCTGGGACTGCCGGATTCGCTGCTTGGAGCGGGATGGCCGAAAATGCAGACGGCGTTCGGAGTGCCGTCTGCCTGGGCAGGATATGTGTCCATGACGATCTCTTTTATGACGATCATTTCCGTCCTTTGCAGTCCTGAGCTGATCCGCAGATTCCAGACAAAGTGGATCGTGATCGTCTCTGTTTTTATGACGATCCTTGGTCTGCTGGGTTTTTCATTTTCCGGAAGATTCTGGATGTTGTTTCTTTTCGCTGTGCCCTACGGACTCGGGGCCGGAGCGATCGACGCGTCGATCAATCATTATGTGGCAAATCACTATCCGTCTTCCGTCATGAATTTCCTGCATTGCTTTTACGGTGTCGGTGCGGTGATCAGCCCTTTTATCATGTCATTTGCCATTAAGACGGCCCGTTGGAATGAAGGGTACCGTTGGACGGCATATCTTCAGACCTGTATCATGCTGGTATGCATTCTGTCGCTGCCGCTCTGGAAGCAGAACGAATCCCGGGAACAGGAAGATGATCATGACAGCGCCGGGGTATGGGAAATACTGAAAGTGCCGGGTGTACTTCTGACACTGATCGCGTTCTTCGCCTATTGCTCCGGTGAGGCGACCTGTTCCCTGTGGACACCCAGCTATTTCGCAGGTACAAGAACAGGTCTGGATGACGGGACCATTGCTTCTTTCGGTTCGCTCGTCTTCGGCGGCATGATGCTGGGCCGGTTTCTCTCCGGTCTCACTTCCGACAAGCTGGGTGACAGACGCCTTATCCGCATCGGCGTTGTTCTCGAGGTCTTTGGGATCCTGCTGGTCCTCATTCCCACAATGGGGTGGGCCCCGGCGGCTACCGGCTTTCTGATCATCGGGACCGGTATGGGGCCCGTTTTTCCCTCGATCCAGCACATGGCCCCGGTCAATTTCGGCAAACGCTTCAGTGCGGCTGTGATCAGCCTGCAAATGGCATCCGCCTATATTGGTATGACGTTTATGCCGATGGTTTTCGGGCATATCCAGCAGGCCGTGGGAATCGGCATCATGCCAGTGTATCTGCTTTCATTTGCGGTCCTGAATCTTACGATGCTGGAGATCGCTTATCGTCGTCTGAAAGCCTGAGCAGGAGCGAAGCACGTCAGCGCTGTTCGCATTTCCTTTCGATATGGATAAACTGTGACGAAACGATAATATGAATCAATGAAAGATCAGAAGTTTTATGAACAATTGAAACAGCTGCGTGATTCCGAAGGGTTCGGATCCATGGTGGGACTGCGGCATACAAAGGTAGCGGAAGGAACTGCGGAGGCAGAGATCCCGATCCGGCCGGAGTATATCAATCTTCAGGGCACAGTCCATGGCGGGGTATTGCTGACGCTGGCGGATGTCACGGGTGGTACGGCAGCCTGCTCTTACGGACATATCGTTGCGACAGTAGATAACAGTTATCATTTCCTGCGGGCCGGTAAAGATGTGACACTGCTGAAAGCAAAGGCAAATGTGATCAAGGCCGGCAGAAAGATCATGGTATTTGACGTTTCTGTATGCAATCAGGACGGAACACTGCTGGGAGAAGGACTGTTTTCTTATATGCCGCTGGATATCGAGCCGGACTTTAGTAAGCTTCACAGTGAGCGGGACCCGGAGTGAACGCCCGGCCTTTTATGAACGGAAGAGAAACGATGAGACTGTTTATTGCCATTTTATTAACCGATGAAATGAGATCATCTCTGATCGGCACGATGCATGCGCTGAAGCAGGCCGGTATACGGGGCAGTTATGTCCCGGCACAGAACCTTCATCTGACGCTGGCATTTATCGGCGAGACAGACGATGCGGGGGCTGTGAAGGATGCGATGCAGACCCTGAAGTTTAAGTCATTCCGGCTGTCGCTGTCCGGACTGGGGACCTTCGGAGACCGGTTATGGGCGGGCCTCAGGGGTAATCAGGGGTTAAGCGCGGTGGCAAAAGACCTTCGTGAAGCGCTGGATGAAGCCGGGATACCATACGACAAAAAGACGTTCACACCGCACATCACCCTCGTCCGCAGAATGAACGGGAACTGGAAGACGGTCCCTGCGCCGAAGGGGGAAATGATGGTCCGCAGGATCTCACTCATGCGCTCCGTACTGAAGGATGGGAAGCGGGTATATACAGAGATCTTTTCGGTGTGAGCAGGAGAAGTGCAAACGGAGGCAATATGCTCGGAAAGCTAAAAAATGTATACAGGCAGGATTCCTGTTATCTGCTCCTTCTGGAATCGATCCTGGTGACCGGGCTCGGATACGGGATCTACAAAGGCGTGATCGACAATTACCTGGCGGAGATCGTCGTGATGGGCGAGCTGGACCGCGGTATCGCGGAGTTCTTCCGGGAGCTGCCGGGTCTGATGCTGATCTTTATACTGGCAGCCTTGTATACGTTTTCCGCAGAAAAGATCTATAAACTCGGAGCAGTCATCATGACAGCCGGAATGGCGATGCTGGCAATGGTCCCGCCAGCCAGAGCCCTGGTCACGCTTGGGATCTGCGTACACTCCCTTGGCGAACATCTTCAGCTCGGAATGAAGAATACGCTCGGACTGCGTTATTCCAAAGAGGGGCAGGGCGGCACGGCACTCGGGTACCAGAACGCTATTTCCCACATCGGGACGCTGTTCGGGTATCTGCTGATCATTGTCGCGTTTTTCTTCCTGGCCGGGCGAAAACCGTACCGCGCCTTTTTCCTGCTTTCCGCCTTGCTGCTTGCGGCAGCAGCCCTGCTTACCTTCGGCATTACCGGCAACAGTGAGACAGACGGCAACAAGCGGCGTTTCTATTTCCGGAAAAAATTCACCAAATACTATATGCTTGAGGTGTTCTACGGAGCGCGCAAACAGGTATTCTTTACCTTCGGACCGTATGTGCTGATCCTGTTTTACGGAGCATCCGCTTCAGTCATCAGCCTGCTTTTTTCGATCTCTGCTGTTGCGTGCTTTTTTCTGGCCCCGACAGTCGGCTGGATCATCGACAGAGTCGGTTATAAGATCGTCATGATCTCGGACACTCTGATCCTGGTGGTCGTGTGCTTCTTCTATGGCTTTGCCCATCACCTGTTCCCGAGAAACATAGCCTTTGTGGTCTGCTGCGTCAACTATATCCTGGATTCGGTGATCTCGCTTGCCTCCATGGCTTCCAATGTCTATGTACAGGACATTTCAACAAGTCAGGAGGAGATGAAGGCAACGATCTCGACAGGCATTTCGGTCAACCATCTGATCACCGTACTGATCGCCCTCTTCGGCGGTTGGATCTGGCAGACGCTCGGTGTTGAGACCCTGTTCATCTTGTCGGCGATCCTCGGGCTGTGCAACAGCGCCTATGCGGCAACGATCCACCCGGCGCAGGATCGTCGAAGTCAGTAACAGGGTCCGGATGCGGATATTTACGGAAGATCGGGCCGGAACAGACAGGAATTAGGCTGGTTTTATGGAAGTCATCAACGGAGAATTTTTTATGAAGGGCTGCGGCAGGGAGGATCCCTGCTGTCTGCACTCGGCTGCGGAAGCGAAGGAACTGATCCTTGAAGCCGGTTTTCTTCCGCTGTTTGAAAATGGTGCTGCCGGGTTTTCGGTGGAAGAACGCGTGCCGGCTGCCAATTGGTGGACAGGTGATCACGAAGGGGATCCATGGGAGTGGAGGATGATCCTTGCCAGAGATCCGGAGATCGTGTATGGCAAGTTTTTCGATAAAAAGGCGGGCTTTATCAGCAGGGAGTGGTTTCCGGAGTTTGCGAACTACCGTCGTAACGGATATGATTTCGACGCGCTTTGGGAAGATGAATTGGCGTCACGACGCATGAAACGGATCATGGATGTGTTCGGGACTGAGGAGTCTGTTTCCGAAGCTCATACCGGTCAGGCTTTTCTTTCTTTTGAGCTGAAAGAACTTGCCGGTTTTGGTAAAGGCGGAGAGAAAAACTTTGAAGGCGTCCTCACTGACCTGCAAATGCACACCTATCTGGTCATGTGTGATTTTCGGCAAAAAGTGAACCGCAAGGGACAGCCTTATGGCTGGCACATCGCGGCATTGGAGATGCCTGAGACAAAGTGGGGATATGCACATGTGACATCATGCTATCATAAGGATCCCGAAGAGTCCTTGGACGGGATCCGGGAACAGGCAGCACGGTTTTTTCCGGAAGCTGACAGGGAATATCTGCGGAAAGCGCTTGCTTTACGGAGATCCGGAAGATAAAAGTGAAGTAAAAAAAAGGGCCGGAAACGTCAAAAGGAAAAACACGGAACACAATATGATCATGCAGTATTAAAGGGAGTTTGCAAGATGAGATTTCGTATGGTTCATGAAAATTATAATGTTGCGGATCTGGAAAAGTCGATGGAATTTTATGAGAAGGCGCTTGGGCTGAAGGAAGCCCGCCGTAAGACAGCGGCCGACGGCTCCTTCATCATTGTCTACCTGAGCAATGAAGAGAGTGATTTCGAACTGGAGCTTACCTGGCTGAAGGACCATCCGCAGAAATATGACATCGGCGAAGAGGAGTTCCATCTGGCTTTCAAGACCGATGATTTCGAGGCAGCTCATGCCCTGCACGAGGAGATGGGGTGCATCTGTTTTGAGAACCATTCCATGGGGATCTATTTCATCCAGGATCCTGACGGGTACTGGCTGGAAGTCATCCCGGCAAGTCACTGAGATCAGCAAGGCGGTTTCTCTTCAGATCAGAAATAAAACAGCGTTGATCAGCGGTGTGTGAGTCCTGCCTTGGCAGCTTTGTCCCTGCCGATCATACAGCCGGGATTTGTGAGAGGGCAGTCATGCATGCAGCCACCGCAGTGCGGTTCGTTATCCGTAGCTACGATACGGTCCAGATAGTCGATGCGGCAAAAACCGCCCCGTTTGATGCGGAATCTCCGGTTCCGCAGTTCACGGACGAGCAGGTTGATCCGGCGCTCATCAGAGATCAGGATACAATTGACATGCTTTTGCAGTAATTCGTCAATAAACTGCACTGCCATTTGGAGGCTCTGGCTGCGTGTCTCAGGCTGCCGGGGATCGCCGGCCAGCCACTGGAGCCGTGCCATGGTTTTCCATACACTTAAGGGCAGTTCCCGTTCCGTTTCTCTGAACGCCCTTATGGGGACTTCATCCAGAAAACGTGTAAAAAAGATCTGGTCAGATGCATGATGCCGGTCCGTACCGATCCCGAAGAGTGCCTCCGCAGTCTGACGGTACCGTTCCTGCGTGCCGCAGTAAATGATCCTGCCGGACGTTTCGAAGATACGTCCTGTGTAGGGCAGGATCCCGGAATGTTCATAAGCCGCTGCGGTCTCATTAAATGCAGCAGAGCTGCAGCGCAGCGGCGCATCATGATTTGGTCGTGCGGTTCTGATAAGTGTGATCTTCATAACATTCAGTATAGCAGAGTGCAGGACATATTTGAAACCGGTTTTCCGATGATTTCATGAACAGCGTCATTTTTCGCAGTACAGATTTTTCTCGGGTTTATGGAATGACCTGAACGACAATAAGAAGGAGCAGGGCAATGATGTTTCGTAAAGCAGCAAAAGATGATTTCGGAGATGTCACAGCACTCTATGAGAAAGCACATGATGAGGAAGAAGCCGGTCTGATCCATACCGGCTGGCAGCGGGGCGTCTATCCGACAGCCGAGACTGTGCGGGCAGCGCTCGACAGGGACGATCTGTTTGTGGCGGAACAGGATGGCAGGATCATAGGTGCGGCTGTTATCAACCAGATCCAGGTGGATGTATATGAAAGCGGAGCCTGGGAATATGCAGCGCCGGACGACAAAGTAATGGTGCTCCATACGCTGTTTATCGATCCGGCATTTCAGCACCGCGGGATCGGCCGTGCCTTCATTGATTTTTATGAAAAGTATGCCGTATCATGTGGTTGTGCGGCGCTCCGAATGGACACCAACGAGATCAATCTCGGTGCGCGTGCGCTGTATGAAAAACTGGGTTATAAAGAGATCGGAAAAGTACCGACCGAGTTCAACGGCATCAGAGGTGTCATGCTGATCCTGCTGGAAAAGCCCTGCGGAGGGCAATAAGCGCAAGCCGGTATAAGTGAAAAACGGATCATGGAGATGGAATGGATATGCGTATCAGTGTACTGACAGACAATATTGAGTATAAAGACTTTAAGGCGGAATGGGGACTTTCTGTCCTGATCGAATACGAAGGCAGGAAGATACTGCTTGATACAGGCGAGACAGGATTGTTTGCGGAGAATGCCGCGAAAATGGGATTGGATCTTAGTGAGGTCGACTGCAGCGTGCTGTCCCACGCCCATTCAGATCACGCGAACGGATTCGACGTGTTCTTCGGATTGAACCGGAAAGCTCCATTATATGTGCGGGCCTCGACCGCAGAAAACTGTTACAAGCCCGCAGAAGAAAGCGGGGAAATGGAATATATCGGTATCCGGAAGGGGTATCTGGAAACATACCGGGACCGTATACATTTCACGGAAGGAGACCTGGAGCTGATGCCCGGTGTCTGGCTTCTGCCGCACGATACTCCGGGACTGGAAAAGATGGGACGCCGTGCGGGGCTGTACATCCGGAAGGGTAATGCCTATGTGCCGGACAGCTTTCAGCACGAGCAGAGCCTGGTGTTTGATACGCCGAAGGGACTGGTGATCTTCAACAGCTGTTCTCATGCTGGAGCTGATAATATCGTCCGTGAAGTCAGCGGGCGGTTCCCGGGTCGTAAGCTGTATGCCATGATCGGAGGGTTCCATCTCTTTGTGCTTTCGGATGAAGAGGTACGGGAATTTGCTCAGCGGCTCCGGGAGACCGGTGTCGGGCACGTGATCACCGGACACTGTACCGGAGATGAGGCTATACCGATTTTGAGGGAAGAGCTGGGAGAACGTCTGATGCAGATGCATTCCGGGATGGTGTGTGAACTGTAACGGGAGAACATGTATATGAACAAGCAGGAAACGTATGATTTTCTGGACCGGAGCGGGATCGGGTATGAGATCACAGAGCATGCGGCTGTCTACAACATGGCAGAGCTGGCGGAGGTTCCGCTTCCTTACCCTGAGGCCGATGCCAAGAATCTTTTCGTTCGGGATGATAAGAAGCGCAATTACTACCTGATCACCGTGCAGGGTGATAAGCATGTTGACCTGAAGGCGTTCCGCCGTCAGCATGGACTGCGAAATCTGTCATTTGCGTCTGCGGAGGACCTGATGGAGATCATGGGCCTGATCCCGGGAGCCGTGACTCCGCTGGGGATCCTCAATGATGAGGGGCGGCGGGTCGAGCTTTTTTTGGACGAGGCATTTGCGGGAGGCAGGGTCGGCGTTCATCCCAATGACAACACAGCGACGGTCTGGATGCGTACGGACGACCTTATCCGGCTCGTTGAAGAGCATGGGAATGCCGTACATGTGACCGCGATAGGGTAGAAGTCTGTTTGTGATTCGAATGCATTATTCCCGGATGGGACCAAATAAAAAACTGCGAATAAAAAACTGCCGGCTCTGAGTAGGGGGGGTATCTACCCGGAGTACCGGCAGTCTTTCTATCTTAGTTGTTCAAATGCGTGGATCATTCCTTGATCATCGGTACAGATCATTCCTCGATCATCTTCTCGATCAGGGCAGCCTGTTCCGCATCGATCTTGTAGGTGTGCTTGTCATCCTCGGGGAATGCGCCGCTTCTGACTTCCTCGACATAGGCGGTAAATGCACCCTGCAGGACCTTGCCGACCTCTGCATACTTCTTGACGAACTTCGGGCAGAAGTCATCATAGTAACCAACCATGTCAGCGTAGATGATCAGCTGGCCGTCGACCTGGGAACCTGCACCGATGCCGTAGATCGGGATGCTGCATGCTTTGCAGACTGCCTTGCCGACAACGGTCGGAACACCTTCGATCAGGGTGGACCATGCACCTGCTGCCTCAAGCTTCTTTGCCTGGTCGATCAGCTTCAGAGCTGCGTCCGCGGACTTGCCCTGTGCCTTGTAGCCGCCGATCTGTGCCATGAACTGCGGGGTAAGGCCGATATGGCCGATCGCTGCGATGCCTGCGCCGGTGATGGCCTTCATTCTCTGTACGATCAGGTCGGTGCCGCCTTCCAGCTTGACGCAGTCAGCGCCGCCTTCCTTGATGAGACGGCCGGCGTTGTGGATGGCTTCCTCATCGGACTCCTGATAGGACATGTAGGGCATGTCGCCAACGATGAAGGTGTTGGGAGCGCCGCGTCTGACAGACTGGCACGCACGGACCATGTCGTCCATCTCTACCGGGAAAGTGGTGTCATAGCCGAGCTGGACCATGCCGAGAGAGTCGCCTACAAGGATCATGTCCATGCCCGCGCGCTCAATGTACTTGGCAGTCAGGTAATCGTAACCGGTGATCCAGGTGACCTTCTCACCGTTAGCCTTCATGTTGATAAAATCCGGAATAGTCTTCTTTTTCATGGCATTGTTCCTCCTTATGAACTGTCATGTACATATGAGCCGCATTGATGCCGGAGCTTTCAGAGCCGGGTACCAAAGCATACAGTTGTTTGAATCGACAGCTTTAGACTATCATACAAAAATCTAAATGTCAAGTATCTTGCGTACAAAATATTAAAATTTAAAATATGTTTTCGTTGCTTTCATATGTGAGCCGGGTCCTTGCCGGGGTTGAATGCGGCCGGCTGAACATGTTATGATATACATTAATCAATAATCGGATCCATTATTCAGGGAGATCAATTATGAAAAAACGATTATCATTATGTATTGCAGTCCTGACGGCAATGATCCTGCTTTGCATGACCTCTTTGGCAGCCGGATGGTTCCATGACGGGACAGGCTGGCGCTGGTATAACCAGGACGGAAGCGTGCTCACCTCCGGCTGGTACTGGCTTGACGGCAACGGGGACGGTATCGCCGAGTCATATTGCTTTAACGAAGCAGGATACATTTATCAGGGAACACTGACACCGGACCATTATACAGTCAATGCAGACGGTGCCTGGACTGTGAACGGCGTGGTCCAGACCCGGCGGATCTCGACGACTTCGACGATCGGACCGGGTGCTTCCTCGGCAGTGCAGCAGAGCGCGGAAGAAGCGGCCGCCTCCGCCGCTGCGGCAGGTATCACAGTGCAGGTGACGGAAACGCAGATCGCCGGCATTGCGAACTATATGGCGGACTGCCTCTATGTATTCGGGAAGAAGAACCGTCTCTTCGGCACAGAGACCGTACGCAGCGAACTCAGCTTCGACCAGATCTGCGAGTTGATGAAGTATTACGGACTGTATATCGCGGACAGCCGGGTCAGCACCGGTTCAGGTCCCGTTTTCGTGACCAAATCAAATGCCGACGCCATCATGAAGGAAGCCTTCGGCAAGGCCGGAAGGCCTGCGATAGAGCGCCTTGAGCGGGATGCTATGGTGATCGGAGACCAGTTCGTTTTCAATTACGGCCGCCACGAAGCCGGCTTCACCGTCGTTCCCGGCACGCTGCAGTACGCGATCGAGAGCAACATGCTGAAGATCACGGCGGGTATGGATCCGGCAAATGACAGCGAAGAGGACGGCTACATGGTCGCATGGTTCTCTCCGAGCGGTGCCGGCGCTCTGTACGGCCTCCGCTTTGAGCGGATCGACCTGAGAAAGTACAGATGAAAGGAGTGATCCATCGATGTTCAGTAAACTATTTCCTGCAGAGGAACAGCTGCAGAATATTCAGGATGAAAAAGGCTTCCGCAGCAGGATCCTGGCTTATACGCCGGAGATCCTGATGATGGAATGGCATTTTTTAAATGAAGGCTATGTGGTTCCGCTGCATGAGCATTATCATGTCCAGATCTCCTATATCGTCAAAGGTTCCGCGAAAGTGATCCTTCATGACGGATCGGAAAGGCTGTGCAATGCCGGTGATGCCGCAGCGTTTGCACCCAATGAAGCTCACAGCGTGATCACTGCCGAGCCGGATACCCTCATCATCGATGTATTTGATCCGGTGAGACTGGACCATCTCGCAAATCACAGCGCGCCGGAAAAAAGGCTGAGATAAGGATCAAAAGCTGAAGCGATCCGACGGTTTCCTGAAAATAACACAAAGCAGGAAAGAATGGAGGGAGAATAATTAATGGGGAAGGCAAAAGACTGGTTCCTCGGAAAAATAAATGAGCTGATACTGTTTCTGGAGTATCCGGTAGACTATATCGTGGAGTTCGGTGACGAGCTGAAAGAGCTTGATACCGGCGGCAAGATCATGAGGGTCGCAAAGAAAGCCTTTATCATGTATGTCTGTCTGATGATCATATATCTGTTGATCTTTTTCGTTCTGCTTTCTGCTTTTCTTGGCGGAGGCGGAGGAAACACGAGTCTGGCGGAAGGCATCTATCAGGATGCCATGAAAGCCCGCCATGATGAAGCAGTGAGAGACGCGGAGTCCGGACGCGGTTCCTGGGCAGATGTAGCAGACATTGAGCAGGATATGCGTAATCACGGAATGTAAGGAGGCAGATTGATCATGATCGACAGAAATATCAGGAATACAAGATCGAAGGAAGAAACGAAAAAAGCACACAGGCAGGCTGTTCTGACTGTGATCGTCCTGTTTATCCTTTTCCAGGTGGTCACCAGGGTCCAGAATTTCATAGCGAAACCGTTTAATAATGCGGGTATTCCGATTCTCGGGTCTCTTCTTGCGATGGTCGTCGGGATAGCCATCGTGGGAGCAGCTGGCTATCTTGTCTACAAGTACGCAAAGAGCAGGGAGCAGTAAGCTCCGGAATCAGTACAGGAGTTCTTTAATGCCCGCGCTTTGAAAGAATCGAGCCGAGAAAGCGCAGATAAAGAATCCGGTCGCCTGCGGGAAACTTATATATAACGTAAAAAAAGATTAAAGTCCTGTTTATTGTATCGGGGGAGAGTCAATGCTATCCTTGAACAGAATACAGGACTTTTTGAATAGTTCTTCATAGAAGAGAGTACATATGAACAGACGAATCAATAAAAAATCCATCAGGACAACGGCTGCACTGCTTGCAGGCGCAGTTTTTGCCGGCAGTTTCGCTCCCGGGCAGATCGCGGCTTACGCAGATTATGCCGTGGTGGGTTCCGGCAGCATAGTTTCCGGTGGCACGCAGACAGACAACGCCGTGATCGGTGCCGCCCCGGGCAGCATCAGCACTGAGATCAGCAGCCCGGCAGGAAATATCGCGATCAACAGCGCCACAGGAAATGGCGTAGTGATCAGCAGTTCTTCCGGCGGCAGTGGGGCGGTAAGCACCGGCAATACCGTTTCGGACAGAGCAGTGATCACCAGCGCAGGCGATAGCTCTGCCGGCTCAGGTACAGCGAGTACCGGCAGTTCCGGTTACGCTGTGGTCGGCGGCGGATCTGCAGGATATGCCGGCATTTCCGGAGGAACCGGCGTCATCGGACCCGCGGCAACGATCGGGCCCGGCGGCAGCACAGCCAGCGGTATTGACACGACATCTCCCGACTGGTCGGATTATAAGGAGACTGGCGGCACGGCGCAGGGCGCGTTGTCAATACGTACGACGATCCCTTCGGGATGCATTGATTCCTGTGCTCTGGAGGTCTCGAACCCCATCGTGAAGAATGCTGACAAGTACAGCTATGACTACATGATGAATGATCTTGGCTTGCTTCAGCAGCGTTATGGCAAATATATGACCCATCACAGCCTTGGCACATCGGTGGACGGGCGTAATATCGAAGAGGTCATTGTGGGCAGCCAGAGTGCCCCGACCCATATCCTGATCACCGGCGCTATCCATGGGCGGGAGTATATTACTGCGAACCTGGTCATGAAACAGATCGAGTATATTGTGGCCTATGCGTCCAACGGCTGCTTCGACGGACAGCGCCTTGCCCTGTGGCTGGAAGATGTCTGCCTGCATTTTGTGCCGATGATCAATCCGGACGGTGTTGCCATCAGCCAGTATGGAACTGCCGGTTTGCGGAATCAATCCTTGGTCTCTGTGCTGGAGCAGGCATACGCCAATGACGTCGCATTGCAGCGCACTACCCTGGACTTCGCGTCCTATCTGGTCCGCTGGAAAGCCAATGCGCATGGCGTTAACCTGAACGATAACTTCAACGCGCTGACAGGGGGCATTCAGTATCGTACGGACCAGCCGTCCGCTGACATTTATTACGGCCGGCCCGGTTCCGAACCTGAAACGAAAGCCATACAGCAGCTGATCGATGGGCGGCATTTCAAAGCGATCATCAACTACCATGCGACCGGCAGCGTGATCTACTGGGATTTCACGGAGAACCGGCTTCGTGAGCATGCACGTGACCTTGCCAATAATATCCGGACGATTTCCAGTTATACGATGCAGCTCACAGGGCAGGAAGGCGGCTCAGTCAAGGCATACGCCGGAACCAGGGCCAATCCGTCCACCTGCATCACCGTGGAAGTCGGTATTTCCCAGTGCCCGGTCAATCCGGCGGAAATGGACGTCATCTGGGCGCAGAACAAGTTCGTCCCCTTCTATACGATGAAGTGGGCGAAGGAGAAGGGAAAGTAAAATCGGTGTAGAGTGGCGAGAAATTGGCGAGACATTATGTAAACTTAATGGAACCGTAATGATACTTAAGAGGCACGCACTTGTGATATGTACCCAGTTTCCTGGACACATTGATTAATGACCGAGGTTCAACAAGTGGATGCCATTCTGTACTTTACAGGCGGCATCCACTTTGTTTTTGCCTGGATGCGCTCGTTGTTGTAGTAGTCAATGTAATCAGC
>JAFSRP010000014.1 GCA_017446045.1 Lachnospiraceae bacterium
ACTGCCGGATTTCCTGACCAAGGCAGTAGCAGCAGCCAAGAGGATCAACCCCGACACAGAAGTGGTGATCACCGGCTTTGAAAGCATGAAGTCCGCAAAGCTCGCATCCCTGAGAGTCGGACGTATCGAAGAGGAGATCGTGGAGCTGACCTCTGGCAACCCGAATATTACGAAGGTTGAAGTGACCATGATCCCGAGAGTTGCTGAGACGATCAATACCGTGATCATCAAGGGCATCGAAGCAGACGGCCGCTGCCCGAAGGCAATACTGAATACAATGTTCCTGACTGTACCGGGTGAGGAAGTTTACCTGGAAGGCGTTGAGGAGATCAGCGACAGAAGAGCGCCGCTTGACTGAGAAAGATAAGAGAGGAGACATACTATGAAGATGAAATACAGAATCCTGCCTGCAGGCGCAGCGGACGGAATGGTTCCTTTCCACCTTATCTTTATCGATAAGAAGGATGTAGATGATGCCGGTCTCACCTATCTTGAGGCCTGCCAGAAAGTCGCAGATGAGTATAAGGATACCTGCGGTGCAGTAGATATCATTGACCTTAATGCTGTGACCGTCAGTTCCGACGGGATCATGGGCGATGCGGCAGTTGTTGCCTTTGCTTCTATCGACCATGGCAAGATCAATAAAGATTTCGGTTTCATCAACGTCAGCGAGATCCCGTACTATCAGGGCATCGTAAAGGATGAGCCGCATATGACCCAGTGGAACTCCAAGTACTATGCCGGCAAGCGCCTCTACAGGGGCCCGAGCACGGAAGACCGCGGCTATCGTAATGTCCACAACGAGAACATGACCATGACAGGCCGTATCGCCAACAACAACACCGGTTCCGAGATGATGAACCTGGTGGAGATGAGCGAGATCCTGGTTCCCTGCTTCGGCATGAACCAGATCATGCGAGACGGAGATCTGCTGATCGGTACCGCAGGCGCGGAAGTTTCCGTAGGTATCGGTATGGTCGTCAGAGAAAACCGCGGCCGTATCTTCCAGTGGAGCTACGGTGCAGGCAAGACTGCGCATGATTCCGGCGAATATGCAAAGACTGTCAAGTCTGATTTCCCGGCAGTTGCGGCACCGAAGAGCGTCCATGCAGAGTACACTCTCCGTGCACTTGAGTGCGGACTGGTTCCGGGCCAGGAGCTTGGCTGCTCCCCGGTCGTACTTTCCATCGCAAAGGCAGGCGGCTTCCCGATCGCTCTTGACAAGATCGAAGACAGAGCCTGGATCGAGCTGGAATCCGTCGGTATCCGCAGGGCTGACCTTGAAAAGCCCTCCACTCCGATGAGCAGGGAAGAGATCATCGCAAAGGCCGACGAGATCCTTCCGGGCCTTCCCACCGCAAAGCTGTACAAAAGCAGCGAGGTCGTGGAGATCAGAGAGATCGAGTTCTGATCATTCACAAAGCTACAGGCGGACGGAACTGCCGGAAGGCTGACCGTCCGCAGGCAATAAAAGCAAAGCAGTAACATAAAAGAAATCATTCAATTCATGAAAGAAAGAGGAATAACATGAAAAAGTCACGTATCTTAGCATCTTTCCTGGCACTGACCATGGCAGTTGCAGCTCTTACCGCATGCGGCGGCGGATCCAGCGCCCCCGCAGCTACCACCGCAGCTCCGGCTACTACCGCAGCAGCAGCTGAGACTAAGGCAGCCGAGACGGAGGCTCCTGCGGCGGAAGCAGCAGCTCCCGCAGGCGAGGTCGTTACCCTTCGTTTCGCAGGTTCCTCCCCTGAGTCCAGCCCCGCTTACGGCGAGTCCGAGAGATTCATCGAGCGCTGCAAGGAAGAGTCCGGCGGCACCCTGAACATCGAGTTCTATCCGTACAACCAGCTTGGTGATGCGGCACAGGTCTATGAAGAGGTCATCATGGGCACCATCGATATGGGCCTTCTGAACCCGCAGGAGACCATCACTCCGCTCGCAGCGATCGGCAAGATCCCCGGCACCGCTTTCTCCTCCGAAGAGTTCGAGAAGGTCTTTGGCCCCGGCAGCTACTGCGATGAGGTCACCAACAAGGCTCTGGCTGATGTAGGCATCACCTGCTTCGGTACCTCCTTCGGCGGCATCACCGGTATCGCAACCAACAAGGAAGCTACAGCTCCCGCAGATCCCTCCGTCCCGAAGGATGTTCTGGTAAGATCTCCCGCTTCCACCGCATACACCAGCGCGATCAAGGCGATCGGTTTCGACGCTACTCCGATGGCTTACTCCGAGATCTACACCTCCATGCAGACCGGTATCGTCAACGGTTACGGCGGCGGCATGCCCCACACTGTTATTGCTTCCTTCTCTGACCTGGTCAAGTATTACTATGACTACAATGTAGTTCCCGAGTCTCTCTGCACCATGATCAACACCAAGGTCTACAACAGCCTGACTCCCGAGCAGCAGGAGATCATTGCCAGAAACTTCAAGCTTCTCGTTCAGGAAAGCTATGTTGACTTCCTTACCAATGAGGAAGACTGCAAGGATCAGCTGAGAGAAATGGGCATCGAAGTCATCGAGTTCTCCGAGGAGGAGAGAGCAGCTATGGCAGAAGCAGTCCGTACGACTTCCTGGGCCGAACTTGAGAGCGTATTCGGCAAGGAGTTCTTCGACGGCCTCAGAGCTTCCATGGGCCTGTAATTGTCACCTGACAAAAAAAGCCTTCGGGCGCAAGTAACAAAAGTGTCCCCCGCTTCCCGTATGGGGAGAGGGGGACATGTTGAAAACAGGATTATACAGGACAGATGGTGACACAATGAAATCATTAGTGAAAGCATTAGATAAAATAAATAAAGTATGGATGGCGATCGCCGGCAGCGCGATGAACATCACTCTGCTTGTGATCCTGGTCTTGTTCGCCATACTTATCATCATGCGTCAGATCTTTCATATCCAGTTCTTCGGCCAGGAAGAGATCGTAACGACCCTTTCCGTATGGATCTACTGGATCGGCTGTGCGTTCGGTACCTTCGATGATGTCCATGTATCGGGCGACCTGATCAAAACAATGATGAAGACCCGCCGCCAGAAGGCGATCCAGAGGGTCTATACATTTACCCTGAACACGATTATTTCCAGCTATTTCCTGTATCTTGCCATCAACTGGCTCAAGTTCCAGGCAATGTTAAAACCAATGACTGACGCGCTTCGTTTCCCGAAGATGTGGATGTATGCATCCTGCGGTGTCGGTCTTGTCTTTACCACGATCTATTTCTTCATGCATCTTTGCAAGGCAATCTATGTGCTGGTCACGGATAAGCCTGTAAAGGAAATCCAGTAAGAGAGCATATAGAAAGGAGTTAAAGATATGTCAACAACAGTTATTGCGGGTATCATAGGACTGATCCTTCTGATGGTCACCGGTATTCCCGTTGCATTCTCCTTCATGGGGGCTGCGCTGATCATGTCGATCCTGGGCCACTATAATACTTCTTTCATGGTGGCTTCCGGTTTTGCAAAGATGAGCTCTATCACTCTGCTGGCCATGCCGATGTATATCCTGGCGGGTTCCTTGATGGAGTTCGGCGGCATCGGTTCCCGAATCGTGAACTTTACGAACAGGTTCGTGGGACATATTCGCGGCGGCCTTACGCTGATCGCGATCCTCTGCTGCGGTATTTTTGGTGCTATCACCGGTTCCGGTGACGCGACTATTTCCTGTATCGGTTCCATTCTTCGCCCGAAATTCGAAGAGAAGAAGTATCCGGCAGGTGTAGTAGCAGCTCTGATGGCTAATGCCGGTATTATCGGCATGCTGATTCCCCCGAGCATTCTGATGATCCTGTATGCCTGGGCGGCGGAAGTTTCCGTTTTGGCGTGCTTCCTGTCTACAGTCATTTCGGGTCTGATGGTCATCGTGCTCTTTTCCGTGATCTCCCTGTTCCTGCTTCGTAATGATAAGGATGTTGTCGTTATGACCAGGGAGGAGATCAAGGAAACGCTTCGTGCGCAGCGCTTCAATCCGGACGGGACCAAGGCGCCGAGCAGCGTATGGGCAATGTTTATGCCGGTCATTATCCTCGGCGGCATTTATTCCGGTCTCTTCACTGCAACCGAAGCAGCGGCCGTATCCTGTATCTATGCGATCCCGGTCGGCATGCTGATCTATAAGGAACTGAACGGTAAGGCGCTCTGGAGTTCTCTCAGGAAGGCTTTCGTTACTTCCGGTATCATCCTGATCACTTCCTTCGGAACCACGATCCTGAGCCGTATCTTCGTTGACGAGAAACTTCCGCAGACTCTGATCGCCATTCTGCTGGCGATTTCAAGCAACCGGTTCGTGCAGATCCTTCTGATCAACCTGTTCCTGGTCATCATCGGTATGTTGATGAGCGATACTGCGGCGATCCTGCTGGTCACTCCGATCCTGGTTCCGGTTATCAAAAGTATCGGTATGGATCCGATCCAGTTCGCGGCTATCATCGCCGTTAATCTTGGCTTCGGTAATGTGACCCCGCCCTGTGCACCTAAGATCTATCTTTCCGCACGGGTTATGAATGCGGAGGTTCCCGACATGTGGAAGCCGAACATGGCTTATCTGATCTTCGGATGGCTTCCCACTCTGCTGGTGGTTTCCTATATTCCGGCAGCCTCCATGCTGCTTCCTAAGCTGATCATGGGTTACGGCGGCTGATTCTGAAATCTGGCAGACTCATATTCAGAAATCATAAAAAAGTACAGGGAAATGCCTGTCCGGCATTTCTAAAAGGAAAACGGCGCAATCCGGCTCTACGGATGCGCCGTTTTCACAAGATATATGCTTCATGAAGAAGCATTCCTTAAACCAGGAGAAAAAATATGTCAACTTCAACAAAACTGATTTCTCATATCAAGCTGCCCAGATTCATTCGGGCAGAGCAGGTATTTCCACATACAGAGCTTTCTGAAGAAGCATTTACGGCATCTTTGGCCTCACAGCTGGAGACTATGAAGGAAAGGGTGAAGCCGGGTCAGGAGATCGCCATTACTGCCGGCAGCCGTGGTATCGATCATATGCCGCAGACCCTGCGTACCATTGCAGCATGGGTCAGGGAACAGGGTGCGACGCCCTTCCTGATCCCGGCCATGGGATCTCACGGCGGCGCGACCGCAGAAGGCCAGCGTGGCATCCTTGCAAGTCTGGGCATTACGGAAGAAACCATGGGATGCGAGATCCGTTCTTCCATGGAGACCGTACATGTGGATACCGTGGACGGACTGGAGGTGCATATCGACAAGAACGCCTATGGCGCAGACGGCATCATCCTCTGCAACCGGGTCAAGGCACATACAAGCTTCCAGGGACCGGTGGAATCCGGTCTGATGAAGATCATCGCGATCGGCCTTGGCAAGCAGCACGGTGCTTATACCTGCCATGCCATGGGAGACGACTATATGTCGGCCCGTATCCAGGCCATCGGCAACAGCGTGATCAAAAATGCCAACATTCTTTTCGGTGTGGCACTTCTGGAAAATGCGCTGGATAAAACCTTTGAAGTAGATGTAGTAAAGTCCGAGGAGATACAGACTGTCGAGCCGCAGTTGCTGAAGAAGGCCAAGGCTGCAATGGGACGTCTGTATTTTGATGACTGCGATATGCTTGTGGTCCGTGCCATCGGTAAAAACTATACCGGCGCCGGCATGGATCCCAATATCGTTGGACGCTGTGTCAACCCGAAGCTGAAAATGGGTATTACATCCCAGCGTCTCGCGATCCTGGATATCAGTGACGAATCCCATGGGAACGCGACCGGCTGCGGACGTGCGGACGTCACGACCCGTCGTTTCTTTAATAAATTTTCCGGTGACGATACGTATCCGAATGCCATCACCGGATACGGACTGACCGCTTATGCGATCCCGGTGGTCATGGACAATGATATGGAAGCCATGCAGGCAGGCATCGCCAGCAGTCTGGGAATCGATTATGCGAATCCCAGAGTCATTATGATCGACAATTCCCTTGAGATAGAGCATATCCTCATTTCCGAGGCGATGATCCCCGAAGCGGAGAAGATCCCGCAGCTGGTCCTTCACGGGGAACCCTTCGAGCTCGAATTTGACGATCAGGGCAGTTTGCTGACAAAGATCAAGTGGTGATCTGTCGGAAGGCGGCAGGATTATGAAAGAATTCTGGAATAAACTGAGCAGAAAGCAGAAGAACGACCTGATCATTATTGCTGTCCTTGCGGTTATCTACATCATTTACAGACTTCTTCACTGAATATGAATACAGCAAAAGAACAGGCAGAGGGAGAATCATGGAAGATCATCGATATCTGACGAAGGATATGGAAGAAAAAGCTGTGCTTCGGGCGATCCAGGCGCTGAACGGCAAATGGCAGATGCTGACATTGCTGGGCTGGAGCGTCGATGATATCGCAAGCCGCCCGATCATCGGTATAGTCAGTTCCTACAGTGAGATCTGTCCGGGACATGCACATCTCAGGGAGGTCTCCGACGCGGTCA
>JAFSRP010000015.1 GCA_017446045.1 Lachnospiraceae bacterium
AATGACCGTTACCAGGCCGGGCTTGGTAAACTTTCACCCAATGAATACTACACCTATATCACCACCGGGGAACTACCGGCATCACTCCTGCAGTTTTCTCATTTTTTCCATCGAGTGTCCTTGACATAGGTAGGGGTTTACCCTGGTTTTTCAATTCTGTAAAAATTCAGGATATACAGATATCCGGGATTTTCATTTCTGGAAAATCCAGTGTATCAGTATACCAGGGAGTTCAATTCTGCAAGATCCAGGGGATCATTCCGCAAAGTCTTCGGGCTAAAGATTCCTCAGGCGCGTGTTCCCGATCTTTTCAAACTCTTCATAGGTCCGGACCCGGCCGTTGTATTCAATGCCGGCGATCTCCGGGTTTTCCCGCATATATTCTGTATTTCATCGCATATTTCCCCCGGAAAAGCTGCGGGAGCGTCCCTGACTGATCTGCCTTAAGTATATCCCGATTGCGCGCTTAAACAACTTGTCGGATGATTTTTTCCTGTGCATGACGACCCCGATAGTGTATAATAATGAAAGATGCGTTTTATGTTAATGACATAGTTACGGAAGCATTTTCCGGAAAGAAAAGATAACGGAGGATAATGCGGGATATGAAGAAACTGATTTGTTTGGCGGCAGTCGTGAGTATGCTGGGGCTCACAGCCTGTACGATCGATTCGGAGGGCTTTTATGTGACAAAAGAAGCTTTGGAAATGCAGGCGCAGGAGAGTGCAAGAGCAGTGACCGGACAGGGCATCATCCCGGAGCGGGGGAGCTCGACGGAACTTTACGGATGCGACACCTTTACCGACATCCTGAATATGAAATACTGCTTTGGAAGCGGTTATGCCAATGCAAAGCTCGGCGGCACCGATGTGCTGTTTCTGTCTGACGGGATCTATGATGACCATGACGGGACAGGTTCCGCGATCAATTCGGAACTGTACTGCTACAAAGATGGCAAACCCGCATTCCTTGGGTACGTGCGGAGCGGCGGAACAGCTACACCTTTAGCGGTAAAGGACGGTCTGCTCTACGCCTGCGGCCATCATTATATCGGCAAGATCACGGTGAGAGACGGCTTGCTCGTGACCACGGAAGAAGCATGGCAGACATTTGATGAAAAAGGCAGCGTAAGGTATCACTCTTCTTCCATCGGCGGAGATGAGACCAGGATCACTTCTTCCGAGGCGGAGAGGGTCTTTAACAAGCTCTATGACGAGTATATGGAAGCGGAGGTCGTGGAGTTCGATATCGTGAAGCCGGGCGCTTATACGGAGTTTATGGAAGAGGCGGCGGACGAAGCTTTCTGAATCGGAATGATTTGACAGGAACCAAAAATGAACAGATATCTGGCATTTATCAGTTATCGCCACCTGGATGCGGACCAGAAGGTGAGTGCCGCCCTGATGAAGGGGATCGAAGGCTGGCACCTTCCGAAGGACTGCCCGCTGCCGCGCCCGAGACGCGTGTTCCGCGACACGGACGAGCTCCCTACCGGTTCCGATCTGGGGACGGATATTGAAAATGCGCTTCGGGACAGTGATTACCTGATCACCTTGTGTTCCGAGGAATATATGGCCTCCCTCTGGTGTCTGCGGGAGGTCGAACTTTTTTTGGAAATGGGGCGGAAGGACCGGATCCTGCCGGTGCTGATGTCCGGCACGCCGGAGACCTCGATCCCGCCGGAGATACAGGATCT
Source organism: Lachnospiraceae bacterium (assembly GCA_017446045.1). Classification (GTDB taxonomy): domain Bacteria; phylum Bacillota; class Clostridia; order Lachnospirales; family Lachnospiraceae; genus Avilachnospira. The sequence goes on from JAFSRP010000015.1 coordinate 1,697, forward strand.
TCCCATCGCGGCGGACTTAAGGGACAGCGGACAAAAGCTCGATCTTCGGAAAGCGAAGGCTGCCGTGCCGCAGCTCCTTTCCCGCATGTCCTGCATGGAAGAAGCGCAGATCGTGAGTGCCCAGCGGGGGTTCCGCCTTATGAGCGCAGGCGGCGCGGCAGGCGTGCTGCTGGCAGGCATCCTGGGATTTGCGGGCTATGCCATGCATACGGCAGATCTGATCGAACAGCTCAACGCCGAGATCGCGGCCGCTACCGAAATGACGCAGAAAGCCCGCGTCCAAGCGATAGAAGAACGCAACGAAGCCAGCCTTAAAAACGCGCAGTTCACGGCGGAGCAGGCGATGATCGCATATAATGCGGGCAATACCGACGAGGCGGTGCGCCTCGCGCTTTCCGCCCTGCCGGAGGATCTCCATGGGGACGAGCCGGTGTCCGTCGAGGCGCTCGGCGCCCTGCGCATGGCTATGAGCCGGCCCAGACTCAGATACAGTCATACTTATTCGGTGGAAACGGATTTCGAGATCACCGGCTGCGAGAGGCATTCGCCTTATGAGATGATGCTGAAACAGGAAGACCATCCGGAATCGGAGTTCTTCCTGTCTTACGATAGCGGGGAGCTTGTTGAAGAAGAAAACTCGATCAGGGAGAAGGCACTGGAAGAGGGATACAGCCTGGGAGACGTCATTCACCGCGAACACGCGTCCAAGAGCGCCTGGTACAGGCTCTATCACGGTCCGGAAAAACAGCTGCAGACGTCCGTCGGCTACCGGGGGCGTATGATGATCAGCCTGGACGGGGAGCCGTTTTACTCGGACAGCTATCTGCAGGAATCCTATGGGGAAAAGGTTTTTGTCTGGCTGGAACACCCGCTGGAGGGACAGAAATCCCGTGCCGCTATTGTCGATATGGAGGAAGGCACAGCGGCAGAGATCAAAATGGACGGGACGCCTCTCGCGGCGGAGTTTTCCGGGGATCTCGTACGGCATATCGAGCTGGCCGTGGTAGACCGGAAGGGAAAGCTGCGCATTTATGACACTGCGACCGGCGCCCTGAGAACGGAAATGCCCGGCAGCTGGAGCCAGGTACATTATCCCGCGGAAGCATACCGGATCTGTGCCGCCGCGGCGGACGGCAGCGGCTGGAGCCTGCTGAGCACCGGGACCGGTGAAGAACTTTTAAAGGTCGAGACCCCTTCTCCCGTACGGGATATGGATTACTGCCAGTACAGGTCCGCCCTGCTGGTGCACTGTGACGACGGCGTGCGGATCTATGAGCTGGAGAGCGGCCGGCTCCTGACATTTATAGAGACAGAAGAATCCCCGCTCGCTGCGGTTTGGGGCCATGTGATGGAAGGAGAGTTCCGGCATCAGGGCAATATGATCGCCATCCTCTATCCGCACCGCGTGGAGATCTGGTCTTTGGTGACGGATGTGGATACGGCCGCGACCGATGTGATCCCGCTTTACAAGGACGAACTTGCGAATTCCTGCGAATATGCCTTTTATTCTTACGACGGAAAGAAGATCTTCCTGCAGATGCGCAACGGGGACATCTCCGCCTGGGACGCCCGGACCGGGGAATTCTTCTGGGTCAATCCGGGAGACTGGAATGTGAGCGGTTCCCATACGGATACAGTGCTGTCCGAGGACGGCGGCATCGTCTGGCGCAAAGACCAGGGCCTGACAAGGATCGACCCGGAGACGGGAGAGACTGCCTATGTGTTCAAAACAAACGGCAATTCCTATACGCCGGTGATGAGTCCCGACAAAACGCTGGCTGTCCTGCCCGGCATCAGCTGGTCCGGCATGAAAGGCTTTGATCCGGAGACAGGAGAACTGCTCTGGGAAAATGACGGCGAGACCGGCAGGATCCTGTTTTCGGAGGACGGAAAGAGCCTGCTTTATCTCGATCTGGAAGAGGACACGGAGATCTATGCGCAGAATGTGATCTGGAGAAGGCTGGACCCGCGCACCGGAAGCATGCTGGAAGAAAAGCAGATCCTCCAAAGGCCCATAAAGGAAGAGAATAAATACTGGAATTCTGTCCGCGTGGATCCGAAGCAGCGGCTGGGAGTGATCTGTGTTTCGGCTCCGTATTCCTATGCCGGAGATACGATTCTCCTGATCGATATGGATACAGGCACGCTCAGTGACGAGATCACGGTGCCCGGGGATAATACGGAGCTGGTCTTTACGTATGACGGAAAGCTGGCGCTGCAGTGGAAGGAAGAAGGGAAGTCCGGATATGAGTGGTGCTGCAGCCTGCAAAAGGACGGCCAAATGGGCGAAGTGCTTTCCTTCTTCAGTGAAGCCGGCCGCCGTCTGGTGGCCGGAAAGACCCAGCTGGTGCGTTTCGCCGGGGAGGAAGCGCTGCTCAATGCCATACAGATCGACCGGGACGTGCTTTACCATACGCAGGACGCGCATGAGCTGAAGCGGCTCAGTGACGATGCCCTGTTGCTGGACTCAGGGGACTGTCTGATCGCGGCGACTCCCGCCGGCGGGAGCGTCTGCATTTACAGCACGAAGACCACACCCCTGCTCCTCCTTGACTCGGATCCGGATACGCTTGTACAGAAAGCGCACAGATACCTGGAGGGACAGCCATGATTTCCTTTTACAACATCGAGATCGTCTATCCGGAGTCTCCGGAAAACGAGCGGCTGGCCCTGAACCTGAAGAAAAAGCTGGAGGACTACCGTATCCCCCGGGAAGTGAGCAGGAAGACCGGCATCAGGAGCATCGCGGAGGTGAAGGAGCCTACGCTGATCGTCCTGTGCATGCCCGAGTCCCGGTACGATCCCGGCGTCGAGGAGGCGATCCTCCGTTACACCGAAGCGGGCAGATATCACCGCATCATAGCGCTGATCATCTCCGGCGCTTCCGGGGACCGTTTTCCGGAAGCCCTGCTGCATGAGCGGCGTCCCGACGGCACGGTCATCGACCGCGAGCCGCTTGCAGCCAATATCTCCGCCCCGACCGAACGGGAGCGCAACAGGAAGCTGGAAGTGGAAAAGCTCCGGATCATGGCCACGATCCTGGGTGTGGGCTTCGACGATCTCCGCAACCGCCGGCGCAGGCAGCGTATGCGGGTCGCCGCGGGGGCAGGCGCGGTGGTGCTGGCGGGAGCATTGGCATTCCTGGGCTATGCGCTCTCCAGGGTGCGCACCCTCTCCGGACAGAACGAAACACTGCAGGCACGGTATGACGAGGCCCATGCCGCGGAAGAAGAGGCGCAGGCTCAGCGGACGGCAGCCCGGGAGGACTTTGCGAGGACCACGGCCGTACGGGCCCGGTCGGTGCTGGAAGAAGGGGACAGCGAGCTGGCACTGCTCATGGTTCTGGAAATGCTGCCGGAGATGCAGCATGTGCAGGAAGTGCGGGAGGTGCTGGAGGACGCGCTCGGGACCCTCTGCGGCAGCGGCTATGTCCCGCTTACAAAGCTGGAATCCTATACCAGGAACCGCTTTGATATGGAGCCTTCCAGGATGTATGCCGAGCCGGAGGAAGTCAGGAAGCGGTTTCCTGCATATCAGCATCCGCCGGTTCCCGAAGATGTGGAGACCGGGCTGGGATACGAGGAATTGTATCAGGAAATACATGCAAAGGACCTGTCTGTCGGTCTCTACCATGGTTATTTCCATGTTTCGGATGAGCAGTATATCCGGTGTATGTATGTACATTTCCCGGATCAGCCGGAGCTGGACCACTGGCTGCGGCAGCAGAACGGGGAGCATGTAAGACTGAAAGGCATCGCCTTCCTGCCGGACGGGAGCCTGATCGGGATCGACGATAGTGAGGACGGAATGGCGTACCGTTTCGATCTTACATCCGACAGGCCCAGGGCGTTCTTTGATGAGGACGGCGCGGGCGCGGGCAATGCCGGCACAGGCACGGGAGAAAACAAAGCCGGGACCGACGCGGCGGCCGGTGCGGTGCGGCTCCGGCATCCCGTAGAGGCTTTTGCATACTTTGAAGGCATGGACGTCGTCTTCGGATACTCGGCCGACGCGATGGAAGTGTACTCCCTGGAGCCGTTTCAGTATCTCGGGACCATGGAGGGAATCTCCTGGATCTATGAAATCGGGGGCATGAATTATCTTTACGCCGCCCATAAGAAAGAGGGACCGATCCGCATCTGGTCCAGGGATCCTTTCAGGGAACTGTTCACGGTCGGTGAGGAAAATACGGACGGGGTCGGTGACAGCCCGAACGTTGATTTTCTGAGACTGTCCGACGGGCGGGAATTCGTGGAACGCACGGACATTCTGTATGAACTGCCTGCCGGAGAAAAGACCCCGCTGTACGGCGATGGCGGGCTGATGCCCGGCGAGACCGGGTCGAGGTATGCTGTCAACTTCAGTTCGGAAGGCTGGGCCTGTATCGTGGTGCGGGATGAAAATATCATCCTGGATCTCAGTGACGGAAGCATCAGGGGGCGGATCCCCTACTCCTCGTTCGACTCTCCCGGGTTCTACGGGCAGCAGGACGGGGAGACCGGCAGGATCAGTGCCGGATATTTCGGCAGCGGCGGGATCGTTTATCAGTATCGCGAAAAAGAGATCGAAGTGCCGGCGGACATCGACGGACAGATCGCGCTGGCCCGGGAACTGCTGGGGGATCGGGAACTTGAAGATTCCGAGCGCAGGGAATGGCATTTGGATTAAAAGGAGGATCGATCGTGGCATATACGGCTATTGAGGAGATGCGGCAAAAGAACTGTGCGCGCTTCGGGAAGGATATCGGACCGATGCTGCCGCCGGCGGCGGAGGGCGTGACAGCGGGCAATGACCTGAGGAGCGCGTCGCTGCGCTTTCTTCGCGAGCGCTGCGAGGGCCTGCGCTTTGATGCCGAAAAGGCAGCGGAGGAAGAAAGGACGGGGGTTTACCTGGGCCGGAGCCTCAAGGCCGGGCAGATCCCTTACAACATGGAGATGGACTTAGACCGCCTCTGCCTGGAGAATGCCCTCGCGGACTTTCTGGGATCCGGCGCGGCGGACGATGCCTACTCCGTCTATTACTGCTACCTGGAAATGTTCTTCGGGCGAAGCGGAAGCTCCAAGCGCATGATGGAGCTGCTCTCGGAGTATGAGGCCAACGGCAGTTCCCTGCTGATGAAGCACCGGGACCATTTTTCGCATTCCGTCTATGTCTTCGCGCTGGGCCTGGCGATCTATGAGACGAATGCCGCGTACAGGCGTATTTTCCGGGAGTTCTACGGGCTCGGGGCAGACGATGCCGGGGCGGGTGCCGGGAATGCCGGAGCCAAAGCCGGCGGACCGGCGAATGCCCGCGAAGCGGAGGCCCGCGCGGCCAACTGCTTCCTGGAATACTGGGGCCTCACGGCTCTGCTGCACGATATCGGCTATCCCTTCGAGCTTCCCTTCGAACAGGTCCTTTCCTACTTCGAAGTGACACACCAGGAGCGCGGCGCGGACAGCGCCTATATGGCATACCGCGGCATCGGGAACCTGACGAAGCTGGACGAGGCGTCGGCCGCGCGTTTCGAGAGCATTTACGGAAGATACTTTGCAAGCGCCACGGAGCTGTTCTCCTTTGACATTGCCGGGAAGCTGGGCCCGGACTACGGCTGCACCGAGGAAGGCATGCGGGACGTGGTCGAGGCCAAGCCCAGGGAGCCCGCGCGTTTCGGCTATTTCATGGACCATGCGTTCTTCAGCGCCGTGCGGGCGTTCCGGGAACTTCGGGACGCGTTCGGGGGCGGAAAGCTTACGAGGATGCATGTCGACGCGCTGACGGCGATCCTGCTGCACAACAGCCTTTTCAAATTCGCGATCGCTTTCTATAAGGATCCCAAAAAGCACAAGGCGCCGCTGAAGGCCTCGCTGCACCCGCTCGCGTGGATGCTCATGATCTGCGACGAGCTGCAGTGCTGGGACCGCACGGCGTACGGGCGCAATTCCCGTACGGAGCTGCATCCGATGGCGGCGGACTTCGATTTTTCCAGATGCGCGGTCAATGCGGTCTATTATTACGATGAAGAGGAACAGGACAAGATCTCCGCATGGGAGGCGGCCTACGCAGCCTGGGAGGAAGGCGGCCGCATCGGAAAGCCGCCGCGCCTGAAGGCCTACAGCGACATGGCGGAGCGCTCGCAGCGTTTCACCACGGACATCGAAAAGATCGTGGATACCTCGATCTGCCCGCTGCATGTGGAGGCCAGCGTGCGTCCGGTGGAGTACGGCAGCAAGCATACCTATCTTTCGGAGAGCAATTTCCTGCATTTGTATGATTTCGCGGCGGCGCTGCACGGACGGAACATGCCTGCCGATACTTCGGCGGAGGCTCTCGAAGAAAAGTTTACCTCACAGTCTCTGGAGTACCAGCTGTCCGGCATCAATCGCGCCAAGCATTTCGGGCGTTATCTGGACGCGCTGGGATGCTTCTACACCGACCGGCCCGTGGCCTATGAGATGGTGCGGGAATTCACGCCGGAACAGGCTGCGGTGGTCGCGCCGATGGAACACGCGAGATGGGTCCGGGAGCACCATGCCATGGGCTGGCGCTACGGGACGGACTATCTGACGCTGCCTATGCCGGAGATGCCGGCAGTGGAGGAAAAAGCGGCACGCAGCATGCTCCGGGAGCAGCTTCGCTGCCACAAGCTTGCGATGGACGGAGAGCCTTCGGATGCAGAGATCGCCGCGCACTATGCCGGACTCGACGAGAAAGAACAGGACAAGGACTGGAAACCCTTCAACAGCATGCTGAAGCTCCTCAAGAAGTTTGACGGACTGCGGATCTACAGATTGAACGGATGAAAGAAGATAATCGTATTCCCATAGTAATAGGTGTCACAGGCCACCGGGCGATCCGGGCAGAAGATGAAGCTGCTCTTATGTCCGCCGTCCGGGCAGAGTTGGAGAAACTGATGACACTCTGTCCGAATTCGCCTCCTGTGCTGCTTACAAGCCTGGCAGAGGGGGCTGATCTGCTCTGCGCGGATACGGCAGAGGCGCTGGGGATCCCGCTTTGGGCAGTGCTGCCTGCAGAACGTACAGAATATGCACAGGATTTTGATGAAGCTGCAAAAGCACGGTTTTTCCATCACATTGCGCGGGCGGAGCAGGTCTTTATCGCGCCGGATACGGAAAGCTTTCCGGCGGCAAACGGGGATACAGGGGCATCCCGCAGCTTCCGTTTCCGGCAGGCGGGCATTTACATTGCCGCGCACTGCCATGTGCTGCTGGCCCTTTGGGACGGGGGCGGGCCCGGTCCGGCAGGCTGCGGTACCGCAGAAACCGTCGATTTTGCGCTGCATGGCGGGTACCTTCCCCAAAACGGTGCCGTTCCCTTTAACGAAAGTGCGGCTGTGATCCATGTCTTCACGCCCCGCGGGGAACGCAAGGAGACTTTGGCGGGTACTGTCTGCGTGCTTGGGAATGAGGATTCCCTGAAGGATATACTGTCCAAAACCGACGAATTCAACCAGCTTGCCGTACATGCGGGGATAAAAACACGCTCCGTGCTGCCGGATCATACACCGGAGACCGTTCTGGACCGTATGGACCTTATCCGGAACTATGCCGGTGATCTCAGCAGGCAGAACGCCCGGCTCTACCGTCGGATACTGGCAGCACTGGCTTTGGCAGGTGCGCTGCTGGCAGCGGCTTTCCTGCTTTACGACGAAGCCCAGGCGATCCGGCTGATCCTCGTATGCGGTATGATGCTGCTTCTGGCATGGGGCATTACCCGTTATGCTGACCGTTCTGCATGCCACCGCCGATACCTGGAATACCGCGCCCTTGCGGAATGCCTGCGGGTGCAGATCTTTCTCCGCTATGCCGGAAGCGGGGTGCAGGCGTCGGATCTGCTGACATGGACACAGCGGGAGGAGACCGCCTGGATCGGGCAGGCGCTCAGAGCACTGACCGCCGGACCCCAGCCGGTAGAAGCACATGATGTGCGTACCTACTGGGTGGAAAGCCAGAGACAGTACCATCAGGCTGCGGGAAAACGCGCCGCGCATAATAGCAGTGTATCCGAACGGGTGGTGCGCATTGCCCTGCTCCTAAGTGTGATACTCTATCTGGCGGCAGTGGCCTTTGAATTGCTGAGCGGCGGTGTGCTTCGCCCTGCGCTGCTGCCGGTCGCGGATGCGGAAGTGTACCGGACCTTCCTCAAGATCGCGTTGGGAATGCTTTCCGTCGTCACCCTGCTGACCGCGGGATATTACGGGAATCTCTCCCTGCCGCGCGCGCTTTCCGATCATCATAAGCTGGAGCATTTTTATACGGAAATGGGGGACCTGCTGACACGCTTCGGACAGACAGATGAGCTTCTGATGCAGATCGCGCGCGAGGAACTGATCGAAAACGGCAACTGGTGCTCCTATCAGCGGGACAACTCGCCGGACTTCAGTATCTGACGCGAGGGGTGCGCCTACTGCAGCGGGAGCATTTTCATGAAGACTCCGAATAGGCCGGCTGTTTTTATCTACCGAAGGGAGTTTGATCGCGCGCGGAGAAAGAAGACCATCTGACGACCCCGTACATATCCGGATATATACCGTCTCTTCCCCGTTTTTCCGATAAGTCTCATTTTGAGAGAAACCCGTTCACTTGGTTTTCGTTTTTTTATAAATCCAGTATATATTTTCATGGTCAGGCCGGTGCGGGCTTCCCCTTAAGTAAGGAAAAATGAAGATCCAGTATACGTATATATACCTGGATCGTGAATCACTATCAATTGAGAGAAATTGTCTGAAAAAATCTCCCCTGGTTTTTCTGTTCGATTCATTTTGAGGGAACGCATGTCTCTCGTTTTGAACTATTCGAAAAACCAGGGGATTTATAATCGATCGGATAGAGAAGCGGATAGAAAAGTACCACGGAAATTATGACGGGAAATGCCTTATATAGTATAATTAGAGCAGGCGCGAAATGTGATGCGAAGACCATATGGGAAGGCCATAATCGGAAGATCATATGGGAAGATCATATCGAGCGTGATGCGGAAACCATGAAACTGCGGTGAGACGCGTTGTATCAGACATATATGATTCAGGGAAGGAGGAGCGATTTAATGAGGAGACGTTTTCTTGCTGCCGCTGTGACGGCGCTGCTGGCAATGAGCCTCGCGGGGATCCAGGCGGCTGCGGACGAGCCGACAGCCGGGGCGGCAACAGAGATCACGGAGCTTGCGGAAAAGACGGAGGCAGCTGTCGAAGAAGTGGGAGATCAGGCTGAGATCATGGGTATCATGGAAGAAATCGAGGCTGTAGAAGAAGCTGTTGAAGCGGCAGAGGCAGCAGAAGAGGATGATGGCATCCGGTCTGCCGGCACGGCCGGCAACCCGGGCGAGGAAATGGTGACCTGGATCCTGCCGAAGAGCACATACGAGCTGTTCAACCTGGTCAATGAGCACGAGCCGATGGATGAGACCGGCACCGCCATCTACAACGACCAGATCCGAAAGAGCATGGGCGCCAATACGGACCTGTATCCGACGCAGAAGGAGTTTTCCGACTGGCGCGCGCCGAAAGGCAGGCTGATCAGGAAAACGCTGGAGGATTCCGAATTTTATCCCGGCACTTCCCATGACTACCTGGTTTATGTGCCGGCTGCGTATGATCCGGAAAAGCCGGCCAAACTGGTCGTTTTCTATGACGGACAGAATTTCATGCCGAAAGACAGGGAATACCCTGATCTTTTCAGAGTATTTGACAACATGATCGCCTGGCATGACCTGGAGCCGACCATCGTGCTCTGTGTAGCGCGGGGCGTTCCCGGACCCGGACAGCCGATCATGGGATTCAACGAGGGTGAAGTCAACCGGAGCTATGAGTACGACACAGTCAGTGACTGGCTTTCCAGGTTCCTGACGGAAGAAATCATGCCGCAGGCACTCGATGGCTACAACATTTCAGAAGATCCGGCGGATCATGTGATCTGTGGATTCTCGTCTTCAGGCATCGCGGCCTGGACCACTGCCTGGTTCAAGCCGGAAGTGTTCGGCAACGTCTATAACGGCAGCCCGACCTTCGTCAATATCCGCGGCGGTTCGATCTGGGGATCCGCGATCCGCATGAGCGAGAAGAAGCCGATCAGAGTCTTTACCTCCAATGGCAAGCATGACCTGGACAACATTTTCGGAAGCTGGTTCGTGGGCAACTACGATGTCGCGCTGGCTTATGAGTACAAAGGTTATGATTACCGTTACTACCTCAACGAAGGCGGTCATAACTACAAGGCGTATATGGCCCTGCTGCCGGACGGCCTTCGCTGGCTGTTCAACGGAAAGGAGACCAGGGCAAAAAATATCACCAGATGGACCTTCCCGGACCTTGTCAAAGGCGAAGCGGAGGGTGAAGCGGCAGAGACGAAGGGGATCCCGGTAACGGAAGAAGTCAGATCAGCCGGGACCGAAGGAAACCCGGGCGAGGAGATGGTGAGCTGGACCCTGCCGAAGAGCACTTACGAGCTGTTCAACCTGGTCAATGAGCATGAACCGATGGATGAAACAGGAACTAAGATCTACAACGACCAGATCCAGAAGAGTATGGGCGCCAACACAGATCTGTACCCGCTGCCGGAGGAGTTTGAAGAACAGGGCGCGCCGAAGGGCGAGCTGATCACCGGTACCCTTGAAGACTCCGAATTCTATCCCGGTACTGCGCATGATTATGTGGTCTATGTGCCCGATGCCTATGATCCGGAGAAACCTGCCAGACTGGTGGTATTCTACGACGGACAGGGCTTCATGCCGACTGCGGACAATGCTTACCCCGCATGGTTCAACGTGCTCGACAACATGATCGAAGGCGGCGAACTCGATCCGACCATCATGCTCTGCGTGGCGCGCGGTACCCCCGGCCCCGGCCAGCCGATCATGGGCTTCAATGAGGGCGAGGTCAACCGGAGTTATGAGTATGATACGGTCAGTGACTGGCTGTCACGCTTCCTGACGGAAGAGATCATGCCGCTGGCCCTTAAGGACTATAACATCTCCGAAGACCCTGCAGACCATATCATCTGCGGATTCTCGTCTTCGGGCATCGCAGCCTGGACCACTGCCTGGTTCAAGCCGGAAGTATTCGGCAATGTATATAACGGCAGCCCGACCTTTGTCAATATCCGCGGAGGCAATATCTGGGGATCCGCGATCCGCATGAGTGAGAAGAAGCCGATCAGAGTTTTCACTTCCAACGGCAAGCACGACCTGGATAATATCTTCGGCAGCTGGTTCGTTGGCAACTACGACGTAGCGCTGGCATATGAGTACAAGGGCTACGACTACCGTTACTACCTGAATGAAGGTGGGCACAACTACGCGGCTTACCAGTACATGTTCCCGGAGGCGCTTCGCTGGCTGTTCAAGGGAGAGGAGAGTACTGCGGCAAATGTCACACTGTGGCAGTTCCCGGATCTCGTCAAAGGGGAAGCCGGAGAATAAAACAGCGCTTTCTGAGCGCAGCTGAAGTAAAATAAAAATTGACGACGGACGTCCTGAGTGACGCGCCGTCGTCTGTTTTATTATCCAAGGGTCAGTCAGTCGGTTCGGACTCCCGTCTCCCTGATCTTCTTCTCGGTATCCTCGTAAATAGCCTGGCGCAGTTCCTTCAGCCAGGGGGAAAACGAGACCGCCTTGAAGGCGTAGGTCAGGTTGAGTTCGTATTCGTGCGGCTCCCAGGTATCTATGGGGGATTCATTGTGCTGGATCACTGCTTCGAGCTTGTCCAGCGCTTTATAGAGACGGGCTTCTGCCGTCTGCTGAGCGTTCATTTCCTCATAAAGAGCGGCCAGGTCTTCGGAGACCCCTTCAGGCAGCGTGCGCACCCACTGATCGAGAAGGGCATCCTCCTTATCCCGGTCCGCGTCTGTCTTGCGGAAAACGGGAATATCGCCCGTGAAGCATTCGCCAAGGTCATGGATCAGGCACATGCGCATAACCCTGCCCATGTCGACATCCGGAAATTCGCGCGCCAGGAGCATCGCCATAAGTGAGACTCTCCAGCTGTGTTCCGCGACGCTCTCGGTCCGGCGCTTCGAGGTGGTGCAGTGCCGGGGCGTGTCCTTGAGGCGTTCGGCAACATGAAGGATATCTAAAAACTCGCGTGGGGTCATGGATTTCTCCTTACGATCTGTACGACTGCATTTTCGGCGCCATCAGTATATCGTTTCAATGTCACCGTCGATGCCATAGGTCTTCCTGAATTCTTCCAGATCCTTATCGCTGCGGATCAGCTGGATATCCTCGAACTTACCGCTGTGAATATCGCGGAATCCGGCGACTTTTTCACCGGTGCAGATGCTGGCTTTGACGGCCGGTTTTTTGTTTTCGGCGTCAAAGCTCTTCTTTTCGATCTTAAGTCCTGTCTTTTTCCTGAAAAACATATTCGTCGCCTCCCTGCTTCCTTTTCTGCTTATATAATATCAGCAATATAAAGGGACTGTCCAGCTGTGCGTTGAAAGAGCAGCTGCATTTACCGGGATCTGTTTACAGATCCGGATAAAAGAATGCGTTTTGCGTGCAGAAATTCGTATAACAAAACTGCACTTTTTTTGATTATTCTTTTCGAATTATTGCGTCAGTGTGTTGAACTGTCATGGAAATGCGGCTATAATAATCCAATATTCGTTTTTTCGGAGGCAGTGCTGTTTTTCTTTAAGAAAGAACAGCGGGTCTTTACGAAAAGACAGATATCTTTTCAGAAATGAAAGAAATATTTTCTCAGGAGGATAAGCTATTATGAGAAACGCAACTTTACTCAAGAAGATCTTCGCAATGACTGCGGCTGCGGCGATGGTCGTATCCCTTGCTGCCTGCGGTTCTTCGGGCGGATCTGCTCCGGCTGCCACCACCGCTGCTGCGGCAGAGGCTCCGGCTGAGGCTGCTTCCGGTGCCGCGATCAAGATCGGCGGTTCCGGTCCCCTGACCGGTGGCGCGGCTGTATACGGCATCGCGGTCAAGAACGCTGCCGAGCTCGCAGTCGAAGAGATCAATGCCAAGGGCGGACAGCAGTACGAGCTGAAGTTCGAGGATGACGCGCACGACCCGGAGAAGGCTGTTACCGCATACGGCGTTCTGAAGGACTGGGGCATGCAGGCATCTCTCGCGACTGTCACCAGCGCTCCCGGCGCAGCAGTCGCTCCGATGTACAAGGACGACCACATTTTCGGCATCACTCCGTCCGGCTCCTCTCTGGCAGTCGTTTACGAGGATCCCGACAATGCTGCCAACCCGTTCGGCAATGTTTTCCAGATGTGCTTCACCGACCCCAACCAGGGCGTCGCGAGCGCAGACTATCTGGCAGCGCATACCGATCTCGGCTCCAAGGTCGCGGTCATCTACAAGAACGATGACAACTACTCCAGCGGTATCTTCGCGAAGTTCAAGGCCGAGGCGGCTGTTAAGGGCCTCGAGATCGTCTATGAGGGCACCTTCGATGACTCCAATGCTTCCGACTTCTCCGTACAGATCCAGAAGTCACAGGCAGCGGGCGCAGACATCGTTTACCTGCCGATCTACTACGAGCCGGCTTCCCTGATCCTGACCAAGGCTGCAGCCGAGGGCTACGCACCGACCTTCTTCGGCAACGACGGTATGGACGGCATCCTGACTCTGGAAGGTTTCGACACCTCCCTGGCTGAGGGCGTATACCTGCTGACCCCGTTCTCCGCAGACGCTTCCGACGACCTGACCAAGAACTTCGTCACAAAGTATCAGGAGCGCTACGGCGACATTCCGAACCAGTTCGCGGCTGACTCCTATGACTGCATCTACGCGATCGTACAGGCGATCGAGGCAGAAGGCCTGACCGCCGACAAGAGCCCGTCAGAGTTCTGTGATGGTCTTGTCAAGCAGTTCACTTCCATGACCTTCAACGGCCTGACCGGTCAGGACATGACCTGGGCAGCTACCGGTGAAGTCTCCAAGGCTCCGAAGGCCGTTATCATCAAGGATGGCGCATATGTAGGTGTCGAGGACTGATCACATTCAAAAAGCAGCGGCGCTCATCATAAGCGCCGCATCGTCTCACTATTAAGGATCCATAGTCGCCGGTACCGGTGAATGTATGCTGCGGGCACAGCCCGCGGGCATTATTCCCGGTATCGGCACTGCTGGCTTTTATGTAAAGGAATCCCACGTATGGAATTCATATCTTATCTGGTCAACGGGCTGGGCCTCGGCAGCGTTTATGCCATCATCGCCCTGGGCTACACCATGGTCTACGGCATCGCGAAGATGCTGAACTTTGCCCATGGCGACGTCATCATGGTCGGCGCGTACATTTCGTTTTTCGCGCTGATGAATTTCGGCCTGCCCATCATTCCCGCCACTCTGGTGGCCATAGTCTGCTGCACCCTGCTGGGTGTCACGATCGAGAAGCTTGCCTACAAGCCCCTGCGTCAGGCCTCCAGCCTGGCTGTCCTGATCACGGCTATCGGCGTCAGCTACTTCCTGCAGAACGGCGCGCAGCTTCTGTGGAGCTCCGCGACCAAGGTCTATCCATCCGCGATGCCGGCCGGTTCCCTGCGCATCGGGGAGTTTTCCATTTCCTGGCTGACCCTGATCACGATCGCCGTGTGCCTGCTCATCATGGCGGCGCTGACGACATTTATCAACAAAACGAAGACAGGCCGCGCGATGCGTGCCTGCTCCGAGGACAAGGGTGCCGCGATCCTTATGGGCATCAATGTCAATTTCATCATTTCTGTCACCTTCGCGATCGGCTCCGGACTCGCTGCCATCGCATCGGTGCTCCTTTGTTCGACTTATCCGTCGGTCTTTCCGACGCTGGGCGCCATGCCGGGCATCAAGGCCTTTACCGCAGCGGTATTCGGCGGTATCGGCTCCATTCCCGGCGCTTTCCTTGGCGGCCTTCTGCTGGGCATCATCGAGATCCTGGCCAAGGCATATATTTCCACGCAGCTCTCCGACGCCATCGTTTTCGCGGTACTGATCGTCGTGCTGCTCATCAAACCGACCGGATTGCTGGGCAAGAAGCTCAGCGTCAAGGTCTGAGAAGGGAGGCAGTATGAAGAAAAAGAATTCCTTCCTGTCTGTCCTCCTTGATACCAGGCACAATGGCAGGAACCTTTCCTTCGCCATGGTCATCGCGGCCTGGCTCATCCTCACCGTTCTCCAGAAGAGCGGGGGCGTTTCGAGCCTGGTGGCGGGACTGCTCGTACCGATCACCTGCTATATGGTGGCGGCACTCGGACTCAATCTCAACGTCGGTATTTCCGGCGAGCTCAACCTCGGCCAGGCAGGCTTCATGAGCGTGGGCGCGTTCACGGCGGTCTGCGTTTCCGGGTACCTGGCTTCCGCCATCGGCATAGCCCCGGTACGTCTTGCGATCGCCATGGTCGCGGGCGCTCTGGTCGCCGTGCTCTTCGGCTTCCTGATCGGCATCCCGGTCCTGAAACTGCAGGGCGACTACCTTGCCATCGTGACCCTTGCATTCGGCCAGATCATCAAGAGCCTGATCACCAACATGTATCTCGGCTTTGATGAGAACGGATTCCAGTTCAGTTTCGTGCAGAACAACTGTTCCCTTGCGCCGGGCGGCAAAATGCTGCTGAACGGCCCCATGGGCGCTACCGGCACGCAGAGGATCTCGACCTTTACGGCCGGCGTCGTCCTGGTGCTGATCGCGCTTATCATCATCTACAACCTGATCTATTCCAAGAGCGGACGTGCAATTATGGCAGCCCGCGACAACCGCATTGCGGCGGAGCTTTCGGGCATCAACATTTCCGCGACCAAGATGCTTTCCTTCGTGGTCTCTGCGGGACTTGCCGGCGCGGCGGGCGCGCTGTACGGCCTGAACTACTCAACGCTCGTACCCAATAAGTTTGATTTCAACACCTCCATCCTGATTCTGGTCTACGTCGTGCTCGGCGGCCTGGGCAATATGAACGGAGCGATGATCGCGACCGTGGTCCTGGTGCTGCTTCCGGAGCTGCTGCGTTCGCTGCAGGACTATCGTATGCTGATCTACGCGGTCATCCTGATCCTCATCATGATCCTGACCAATAACGTCACGATCAAGACCTGGGTCAAGAAGCTCAGGACGGGCAGGGCTGCCGGCGGAAAGGAGGTACAGTGATGAGCGCAGGCGAACATATCC
>JAFSRP010000016.1 GCA_017446045.1 Lachnospiraceae bacterium
AATGACCGTTACCAGGCCGGGCTTGGTAAACTTTCACCCAATGAATACTACACCTATATCACCACCGGGGAACTACCGGCATCACTCCTGCAGTTTTCTCATTTTTTCCATCGAGTGTCCTTGACATAGGTAGGGGTTTACAATACTATTTCTTTAAAATGGTTCTTGAGATGCTGATAGAAGAAAGACAGGCTATATGTATTCTTCCGGGAGGTTCCGTAGATGCTGATGGAAGAATTACGGACTGTATTCATTCTTCTGAGGCGGAATCGAAATTTGATTATCCGAGCGATTGTCCGAAGCGGAATGCATTTTCCAGATCTTCTTCCCGGACGTCCCCCTTTTCCCGGGCACCCCGTACCAGAACCATACCGGCATCTTCCAGATGGAAGAAATTCAGAGTGAGTCTGTACTGTGTGATGATCGCGTCAAACAGCTCCGGCAGTGTTGCGCCCCCTACCAGGATCAATCCGAGCTTCCGGATCGCAAATTCGTTCCTCATCGGGTTGTGGAGCCGGTCTATGACTGCCTTGAGCTGCGCGCTGATCCCGTAAAAATAGACCGGCGAAGCAATAACGACGATATCCGCTTTCTTGAGCTTGTCATAGATCAGCGGCATGTCATCTTCCTGAATACATGCATGGTCCGTGTTTGAGAAGCATATATTGCAGCCTTTACAGGGATGAACTGTATAATCATGGACCGATATCACTTCAACATCGTGACGATCCGCGACGCCTTTGACAAAAGCGTCGACCAATCTGTCTGTGTTCCCTTTTTTTCTCGGACTTCCGGCTAAAACAACGATCCTGCTCATGACAATTTTCTCCCTTATTTCCTGAAAAGCTATTCTTAAAGCAGAGCTTCCATATCAGCACATAACCACAGTGAAATTATAATTCATCTCATGTCACAAAGCAAAGGGGCGCCGTGACCGCCGAAAGTCCTTTTTTTCTGTACCGATGAGGCGGAAGCTGCAGCCGTTTTCACGCACTTTGTGCTTGCAAAATCCGCGAAACAATAAGAGAATAAAAGAAAAGGGAAACTCTATTTTAATAATATCCGGAGGTATCTATGGCACATATCAAACTCGGGACAGACATTTTATCCCGCTTCTGCAGGGACGCTTTCTGCCGCTTCGGGTTCAGTGAAGAGGACAGTAAGATCATTACGGACAATCTTCTGATGGCGGATATCTATGGCATCGAGTCCCATGGCGTACAGCGCCTGCAGCGGTATCACAAGAGCATCCAGAACGGCAAGATCCTTCTTGACGCCAAGCCGGAGGTCGTGTTTGAAACGCCTCTCTCCGCCGTGATCGACGGGCATAACGGCATGGGTCAGCCGATCGGACACATGGCTATGCGGATGGCGATCGATAAAGCACATCAGTCCGGCATGGCGATCGTGACCGTCCGGAACTCCAATCACTACGGCATTGCCGGCTACTATGCCAAAATGGCCTGCGACGAAGGCCTGATCGGCCTCTCCTTTACCAACTCCGAGGCAATCATGGTGCCGACTTTCGGCAAAAAGGCCATGATCGGCTCCAATCCCATCGCGATCTCCATGCCTGCAGAGCCGTATCCTTTCTTTTTTGACGCTTCCACGACCGTCGTGACGCGGGGCAAGCTGGAGCTTTATAACAAGGCTGAGGAACCCCTGCCCGACGGGTGGGCGCTTGACGAAAAGGGCATCCCGTCCAAAGATGCGCCGCGTGTCCTTGCCAATATCAACCAGCGCGCAGGCGGCGGTATCATGCCGCTCGGCGGAAGCGAGGAGAAGTCCGGCAGCCATAAGGGCTACGGCTACGGCATGCTGTGCGAGATCTTTACCTCGATCCTTTCTCTTGGAAAGACCTCCAACAATACCCGGATCAATGGCCTCTGCCATGGCTTTATCGCCATCGATCCCGCGCTTTTCGGTGATCCGAAGGAGATCGAGGACCATCTTTCCACCTTCCTTGAGGAGATCAGGGAATCTCCAAAGGCAGAAGGACATGACCGGATCTATACCCATGGGGAGAAAGCGGCACTTGCCACTGAACGCGCCAAAAAGGAGGGCGTGCCGGTCGACGTCAAGACCGTGATCGAAATGAAGGACATGGCAGATTACCTGAAGATGGACTTCGCTTCCTATTTCGGAGATCTCGGCATCGATTTCAACACCGGCTACCAGGCTTCCTTCTGAATAAAAAGGAAGGCTGCGGTACGTGAAAGAGGCCGCGGGATGACCGTTCCCGGTGCGCTAGTATTCAGAATTCAGAAACAAAAGAAACTTTATTTAACGACAGGGGAGATTTACCATGGCAGATATTAAATTCGAGATCAAAAAAGAGATCGCAGTCTTATCTGAAAATGCCAGAGGCTGGCGGAAAGAGCTGAACCTCGTTTCCTGGAACGATGCTGCTCCAAAATATGATATCCGGGAATGGTCTCCCGATCATGAGCGCATGGGAAAAGGCGTGACACTGTCCCAGGAAGAATTCATGAGCCTGAAAGAGGCGTTGATGGACGAAGACTGAGGAAGCACGGCAAGATCTTTGGAAAAAGGGGATGTCCGTGATGCCGGCGATCGTGATGAATGCCGCGCTTTGCCGTGCGGCGATTCCGGGACATTGCAGTCAGCAGCGCAGTATACAGAGAAATCCATCGCTTAAACATTCGTTTTATGGTATCATACAGATAGCCGGACAGCTGTTCAGCCTTGCATACAGACGGCTGCATATAATATGATGCGCGGCATCTTTAATAATTAAGGAGGTACCCATGAAACTGAAGTATTATAAGTGTGTGAAGTGCGGAAGCATCGCTACCTTTATCGGCAAGGGTTGTGAGTCCATCAGCTGCTGCGGCGAGCAGATGCAGGAACTGATCCCCGGCACCACCGATGCCGCCGTGGAGAAGCATGTCCCCGTGGTCGAGATCGACGGCAACACGGTCAAGGTCAAGGTCGGCGAGGTCGCGCACCCGATGCTCCCGGAGCATTTTATCCAGTTCATTTCACTGCAGACAGCCCAGGGCGTGCAGGTCAAGAACCTGAAGCCCGGCGATGCGCCTGAGGCAACATTCGCGCTGGCAGAGGGCGATACCTGCGAGGCAGCTCTCGAATACTGCAACCCGCACGGACTCTGGCAGGCATAAGCTTATAGGACAAAACGCGTTGGTTTTAACCGCTGATCATCCAAGTATATAAGGGTGATCAGCGGTTTTTTTGTTTTTCTTTGGAACTAGATACCCGGCGGGCAGAACGTGATGGTGCAAGAGCGGAAAAACGCCTGCACCACCAGGGTGAAACCCTTTGCAACATGAGTGGGAAACCTTCGCTGCAGAACATTTTCCATATAGGCGCAATCTTTCATTTTGACACCAATGAAGGCGCCGAAAAGTCGCAAAAATGGTTTACATAAGCACGAATTTTTCCACATTTAGGCTTTCTTGAAAAATGACACCAATGAATTTGCTGATTTCCATGGTGTCAAAATTGAAAAAGATCTGTATATTGAAATAATTTGATGTTATGTAAACCAAATCGGTCGATTGGTTGGTGTCAAATTCTGACTTTCCTTATATATTGAAAGCTCATCTAGTTATGTCAACCAGAATGAGCTTTCAAATGGGAAATATTCTCTGATATTCTTACTATTGGGTCAATGCGTCATACTATGCAAACCCGAAGCTATCAGTCTTTCTGATCCGGATCATGCCCGCGGGCCTCAGATAAACACGTATTCCTTCAGGCGGTCCATTGCTTTCACTACATAGGCATAAGGCACGGCGAAGTTCATGCGGATCGCCCAGGGGTCGTGGAAGGGAGCGCCCTGCTGCCAGGCGACACCGACGTCCCAGCCGGCCTTGATGACCTCATCGATGGTCTTTCCGGTCTTTTGGCAGTAGTCCTCGCAATGCAGGAACATCATATAGGTGCCTTCGGGCCGGCCGGCTTCCATGCCGGGGAAATTGGCCTGAACGAAGTCCCAGGCATAGTAGACATTTTTCGAAAGCACGCGGCAGAGTTCATCCGCCCAGGTATGTCCCTCATCTGTGTACGCGCCGATCAGGGCGTGCATGGACAGGACGTTCATATCATTATAGTGGCAGCAGGCACTCTGTCTGCGTACCCGGTCCCTAAGACGCGGATCGCAGATGACATGGTAACTTCCGATCAGACCGGCCAGGTTGAAGGTCTTGCTCGGCGCATAGACGGCGATCGTGCGGCGGCGCGCATCTTCGCTGACGCTTTGGGTCGGGATATGCTTATGCCCGTCAAGAATGATGTCCGACCAGATCTCATCCGAAACGATCGTCACGTCATTGGCCCGGTAGACCTCCATCGCTTTTTCGATCTCCCAGCGTTCCCAGACCCTGCCGCAGGGATTGTGCGGGCTGCAGAAGACCGCGAAATGGATATGATTCTCCTTCAGACGCCGGTCCATGTCCTCATAGTCCATGCGCCAGACGCCGTTTTCATCCTTAATGAGCGGGCTGAGCTCGGCGGTCCGCCCGTTGTCCTCGAGAACATGTGTAAAGCCGATGTAGGTCGGACTGTGCAGCAGGAACTTTTCACCGGGTGCGGTAAATGCCTGCAGGGCGGAGGCAACGCAGCCCAGCACACCGTTTTCATAACCGATGTCATCCGGGGTGATGTAGTCCACGCCGTTGCGCAGCCTGTGCCAGCGGATAATGGAGTCGTAGTATTCCTTTGGCGGCATGAAATAGCCGAAGGCCGGATGCGCGGCGCGGCGGATGATCGCTTCGGTGATGGAAGGCGCGGTCGCAAAATTCATGTCCGCGACCCACATGGGAATGGCGTCGAATCCTTCCTTCGGTGCTTCCGGCGCTTTGGCGAAGCTCACTTCGGCACCGATCGCGTCTACGGCGATGGAATCCAGACCGTGGCGCTCCAGCATCGTCTCAAAATCAAAGTTCATGACGGGTTCCTTTCAGAATGTATATACATATAGATTTATACCGGTCGTATTTATATACGGCGTTCTTATTGTAACGCATGAACAGGCCGGCACGCAACAGTGCAGTAGGGACACATTTCTGACGGAGCGCAATGGCTCGTCGTCGAACCCCGGCCGGCGAAAAAAGATTTACAAGCGGAGCAGGGGTCATTACAATAATAGACAGGGACTCGAAAAGGTCCTGAATGGCCATAATAATACTTGGAGGAATACAGATATGAAACTGCTGATCGATCATGCGGATATCGACAAGATCCGGGAGATATACAGGTATTATCCGGTGGACGGCGTGACGACGAATCCGTCGATCCTCGCGGCGGCAGGCAGGCCTCCGTTCGAGGTCCTGCGGGAGATCCGGGACTTTATCGGACCGGATGCGGAGCTGCATGCGCAGGTGATCGCGCGGGACGCTGCCGGTATGGTGAAGGACGCAAAAAGGATCACGAAAGAGCTCGGCATGGGGACCTGGGTCAAGATCCCTGCGGTGCCGGAGGGCTTTGCCGCCATGCGGGAACTGTCCGCGGAAGGGCTCCGCATCACCGCAACGGCGATCTACACGCCGATGCAGGCATATCTTGCGGCCAAGGCAGGCGCGCTTTACGCGGCAGTTTATATCAACCGGGTCGACAACATGGGCTTTGACGGCGTGAAGGTGGCGAAAGAGATCCATGACATCTATACGAAGAACGGAATGGACGCCGGCCTTCTGTGCGCGAGCTTCAAGAACTCCCAGCAGGTGCTGGAGCTGGCGGAATACGGCGTTCGCGCGGCGACAGTCGGACCGGATGTGATCCTGAATTTTGTAAAGAACGCAGCCATCACCTCCGCTGTAGAGGATTTCATCCGTGACTTTGAAGGTCTTACCGGACCGGGAAAGACGATGAGCGACTGCTGATGAAGCCGGTTGCAGATGAGGCCGGTTGTTGACGAAATCGGGCGCAGACGAAGCTGACCGCAGGAATTGAATAGATCGTATCCGGTGACCGCCTGTATGCAGATAAGACCTGCAGCAGGCGGTCTTGCTGCGCACTGCAGGCACACTATGTAAAAAAACACTTTACAAATGCCGGAAAAGTGGTATAATGGCGCACATGTATACAATAAAACAATGTGTATCGTTATGCGCCGATGCAGTCATGTGATAATACACGGGATGAGGCGCAGCAGATATAAAGGAGGAACGACAATGCTCGAGATGTCAAAAAAGACAAACCTGCTGGAGGAAAACCAATATAAATATTCCCTGCAGGATATTCCGGATCCCGAACTATTCCGGGACGTATACAGTTATGAAGAGGTACCGAAGGTAGCGTTCAACCACCGCCGGGTGCCGATGAACATGCCTGAGGAGATCTGGATCACGGATACTACCTTCCGTGACGGGCAGCAGTCGATCAATCCCTATACACCCGAGCAGATCGTCCAGCTCTATAAGCTGATGGCGCGGCTGGGCGGCCCTTACGGCATTATCCGCCAGACCGAGTTTTTCGTCTACAGTGAGCGTGACCGCGAGGCGATCGCACGCTGCCAGGATCTCGGTCTCCGCTTCCCGGAGATCACGACCTGGATCCGCGCGACACGTGAGGATTTCAAGCTTGTCAAGGATCTCGGTATCCGCGAGACAGGCATCCTGGTATCCTGCTCCGACTATCACATTTTCAAAAAGCTGAAAATGACCCGTAAACAGGCTATGGAAAAGTACCTCGCGACCGTTGCGGACGCTTTTGAAGAAGGCGTCATGCCGCGCTGCCATCTGGAGGACGTGACCCGCGCCGATTTCTACGGCTTCGTCGTTCCCTTTGTCAACGAGCTGATGCGGATGTCCCGCGACGCGGGGATCCCGGTCCGTATCCGTGCCTGCGACACCATGGGCTACGGTGTCCCGTATACCGAGGTCGCACTGCCGCGTTCCGTACCGGGCATCATTTACGGCCTGCAGCACTATTCGGACGTCGAGAGCGAAATGCTGGAGTGGCACGGACACAACGATTTCTACAAGGCAGTGGCGAATGCCGCTACCGCATGGCTGTACGGTGCCTGCGCAGTCAACTGCACGCTGCTCGGCATCGGCGAGCGGACCGGCAATGTGCCGCTTGAGGCTATGGTCTTTGAGTATGCTTCGCTGCGTGGTTCCCTGGACGGCATGGATCCGACGGTGATCACGGAGATCGGTGAGTTCTACAAGAATGAGATAGGCTACAAGATCCCTCCGATGACCCCGTTCGTCGGCCGCAACTTCAATGTGACGCGTGCCGGCATCCATGCGGACGGCCTTCTGAAGGATGAGGAGATCTATAACATTTTCGATACGGAGCGTATCCTCAACCGGCCTGCGATGGTCATGATCAACAAGAATTCCGGCCTGGCAGGCATTGCCTACTGGATGAACCAGAACTACCGGCTGAAGGGCGACGCGCAGGTCGACAAAAAGGATCCCGTCGTCATGAAGCTGAAGGAATGGGTGGACAAGGAATACGAGGGCGGCAGGACCGCTACGCTGTCTACAGAGGAGATCGAAGGCAAGATCGAGGAGTTCTCCGGCGGACTGTATAAGAAGACCGTCTGATGAGAGGATCCCGGATAAGAAATAAATGGTTTTTAAAAGAACAGGCAGGATAGAAAAATGGCAGTAATGAGAGACCACAGAACGATATCCATTGCGGATCAGATATTTGAGCAGCTGGAAAGGGAGATCCTCGCCGGCAAATACCAGCGCGGGGAGATCCTGAGTGAGATGAGGCTTTCGGCGGAGCTCGGCGTCAGCCGTACCCCCGTCCGTGAGGCGATCCGCCGGCTGGAGCAGGAGCATATCCTCAGAGAAAACGGCCGCGGCATCGAGGTCGTCGGCATCAGCCGTGAGGACATGCTGGATATGTATGAGATCCGCGTGGCGCTGGAGGGCATCGCGGCAGGCAAGGCAGCGCAGAATATCACGGA
Organism: Lachnospiraceae bacterium; assembly: GCA_017446045.1. Lineage (GTDB taxonomy): Bacteria > Bacillota > Clostridia > Lachnospirales > Lachnospiraceae > Avilachnospira. Next base: position 7,907 of record JAFSRP010000016.1, read on the forward strand.
TGAACAGCTGAAGGAAATGGAAGAGATCCTGGAGCTGCAGCGCTTCTACATTGAGAAGAAGGGTGAGCCGGGAGAGTTCGCGGATGACATCAAGGATCTGGATTCCCGTTTCCACGCGCTGATCTACCGGAGCTGCGGCAGCATGGCGTACTGCGATACGCTGCTTCCGATGCACCGCAAGATGACCAAGTTCCGCAAGGCGTCGGTCAGCAAGAAGAGCCGCGCGCTGCAGTCCTATCAGGAGCATGTGGCGATCTACGAAGCCCTGCGGTCACATGAGCCGGAGCTCGCGCGCTCCCGCACCGTGCAGCACATCATCAACGCCCGCGACAGCATCAAGGCGATCCCGGAGGTTTGATCCGGCTTTTCCGAAGGAATACAGAGAGGTTGATATGGACAGTTATTACAATGAAATGATAGATCACGCCGTCATCCATTTCCGCCGGCTTCTGGAAGGCCAGCTGGACCGGCAGAACGCGATGGAGCAGGCAGCGCCTGCCAAGGATTTCACGCATCTCGATACCGTGACGATCGGCGTCTGCGGCGGCGACGGCATCGGACCCATCATCACCGCATCCGCGGAGGAGATCCTCCGCACACTGCTGCAGGATGAGATCGCCTCCGGCAAGGTGGTGATCAAAGATATCGAGGGACTGACCCTGGAAAACCGCATGGCGCACAACCAGGCGGTGCCGGATGACGTCATGGCGGAGATCAAGTCCTGCGACGTCCTTCTGAAGGGCCCGACCACCACGCCCCAGGGAGCCAATACGCTCGGCAGTGCCAACGTGAAGATCCGCCGCGAGCTGGACCTGTACGCGAATGTCCGTCCGGTCAAAGTGCCGGAGCTGGGGATCGACTGGTGCTTCTTCCGGGAGAACACGGAAGGTGAGTACGCCCTCGGCGGCGACGGCATTGAGATCCCGGGCAAGCTGTCCATGGATTTCAAGGTGACGACCGAAGCAGGTACGCGCCGCATCTGCCGGGCTGCCTGTGAGTATGCCCGCGCGAACGGCAAGACCAAACTGGCCATCGTCACCAAAAACAATGTCATCAAGAAGACCGACGGCAATTTCTCACGTATCTGCCATGAAGTGGCAGCGGAGTATCCTGAGATCACTGCCGCGGATTATATCGCGGATATCGTGACCGCAAGCCTGATCGACCCCTACCGTCAGAAGGATTATGAGGTCTTTGTACTGCCCAATCTTTACGGTGATATCATTACCGACGAGGCCGCGCAGCTCCAGGGCGGCGTAGGCACCGCGGGCAGCTCCAATGTGGGAGACCAGTACGCCATGTTCGAAGCGATCCACGGTTCCGCGCCGCGTAAGATCGAACGCGGTGAGGGCGACTACGCCAACCCGACCAGCATCATCATGGCAGCCGAATTCCTTCTCCGCCATGTGGGACTCAGCGCGCACGCGGACAGGCTGGCTGAGGCAATGAAGATCTGCAACGAGACCGAGAAAAAGGTCGTGATCACGGGCCACAAGGACGGCGCGACCTGCGCGGAGTTTACCTCGTACGTGCTGGAGACGCTGGCGTCATTATTATAGTCACCGGTTTATTACACAGTCTCAGAATCCTATAAGGAGTTTGCATATGATCAGATTATATGATCACGGCGTCTATGTGGCGCGGGGATCAAAGCTTTACGACAGTCTTGATGAGCTGGAGGCACGGGAAGGACTGCAGGTCTTAAACGATGCCGGACAGGCTCTGTGCGGGGACGAGGCGAAGCGTCAGGCTTCCCGGGGGACCATGGCGTACGGCATCCTGCAGGCACACAACCGCTCCGGCGATCCGGACCGGCTGCAGCTTCGTTTCGACAGCCTGACGAGCCACGACATTACATATGTCGGCATTATCCAGACGGCACGGGCGTCAGGACTGACAGAGTTTCCGATGCCCTATGTGCTGACCAACTGCCATAACAGTCTCTGTGCGGTAGGCGGCACGATCAATGAGGACGACCACAAGTTCGCCCTTTCTGCGGCTCATAAGTTTGGCGGCATCTATGTGCCGGCCAATCTCGGCAACATTCACAGCATCAACCGCGAGCTGATGGCCGGCTGCGGAAAGATGATCCTGGGATCTGATTCCCATACCCGCTACGGCGCGCTGGGCTGCATGGCTGTGGGCGAGGGCGGCGGAGAGCTGGCAAAGCAGCTGCTGAACCGCACCTATGATTTTGCCCGTCCGGAGACGATCGCGGTGTACCTTACCGGGGCGCCGAAGCCGGGCGTCGGCCCGCATGACGTGGCGCTTTCCATCGTCGGCGCGGTCTATAAGAACGGTTATGTCAAGAACAAGGTCATGGAGTTCGTGGGTCCCGGCATCGCGGGGCTTTCCGCGGAATACCGCAACGCGATCGATGTCATGACCACGGAAACGACCTGCTGGAGCTCCATCTGGATGACGGATGAGGAGACGAAGCGGTATTATGCCAATGTCGGACGTCCGCAGGATTACCGCGAAGTCCGTCCGGCAGACGTGGCCTGGTATGAGGGCTGTGTGTACATTGACCTCAGCACGGTCGAATGCACGATCGCGCTGCCGATGCATCCCTCCAATACCTATACGATCCATGAGCTGCAGGAAAATGCAGCCGATATCCTGCATGAGACCGAAGTGGCCATGAACGCGCAGATCAAGGGCGCGTCCTTCGACCTGATGAGCAAGCTGACGCCCGACGGAAAGATCGTCGCGGAGCAGGGCGAGATCGCCGGCTGCGCAGGCGGTACGTTTGACGGCATCATGGCGGCAGCGGATATCCTTCGCGGGGGATCCACCGGCAACGGCGCTTTCTCCTTAAGCATTTATCCGGGCAGCATGCCGGCTTACGCGGCACTTGTCCGGAACGGCGCGGTCTCCGACCTGATCGGTGCAGGTGGCATCATGCGCGAGTGCTTCTGCGGTCCGTGCTTCGGAGCGGGCGACTGTCCCGCCAACGGCGAGCTGTCCCTCCGCCATACGACGAGAAACTTCCCGAACCGCGAAGGTTCGAAGCCCGACGAAGGCCAGATGTCCGCGGCAGCGCTGATGGACAGCCGTTCCATCGCGGCTTCCGCACTGAACGGAGGCGTGCTGACAGCGGCGACCGACCTGGATGTGGAATATACGAAGCCAATCTATGATTTTGACGGCGGCATTTATGAAAAACGTGTCTACAACGGCTGGGGCCGTCCGGAACCGGAGCACGAGCTGAAATTCGGACCCAATATCAAGGACTGGCCGGCGATGCCTGCCATGTCCGAAGATATGCTGGTGAAGATCTGCAGCTATATCGAAGACCCCGTCACGACGACGGATGAACTGATCCCCTCCGGCGAGACCTCGAGCTACCGTTCCAATCCGGAGCGTCTTTCCGACTTCGCGCTCTTTAAGAGGGATCCGGAGTACGCAGGCCGCAGCAAGGTCATCCGCGGCTATGACCGGGAGAGGATCGCGACCGGCGCGGTCAGCGCTGAAGTCATGAAGATCTATGACGCGCTGAAGGCAGCAGGCCTTGCGGTCGATCCGGAGCACACCAATATCGGCTCCACGATCTTTGCCAATATGCCGGGTGACGGTTCCGCCAGGGAACAGGCGGCTTCCTGCCAGCGCGTGCTCGGTGCGTCCGCCAATTTCGCGAAGCAGTACGCGACCAAACGGTACCGCTCCAACTGCATCAACTGGGGCATGGTGCCCTTCCTGGTCAGTGAGCCGGAGCTTCTCGCGCTGGGCGATTACATTTTCGTGCCGGGTGCCCGGGGAGCTGTGCTCGAAAACCGGGATGAGATCCCTGCGTACTGTGTGAAGCCGGACGGGCGGGTGATCCCGTTCGTCACATCCACCGGGGCGCTGACTCCGGACGAGCGGCAGATCATTGCCGACGGCTGCCTGATCAATTATTATAAGTATCATTGAGCAACCGGGCCTGACGAGAAGGGACGGCCTGACGGTCAATAGACGAAACGAAGAATGCTCACGTGCCGGGTCTGCTGCCCTGCCGTGAGCATTTTGTGTTTGTAAATATTCTTCTTGCATTTCCTGACAAAAAATGGTAGACTGTCTGTGATTGATAAAATTTTAACAATTACATGAAGGAGGAATATTCATCATGGCAAGATTTACGTTACCGAGAGACATATATCATGGCAAGGGTTCCCTGGCGGAGCTCAAGAACCTGAAGGGGAAAAAGGCCATCATCTGCGTAGGCGGCGGCTCCATGAAGCGCTTCGGTTTCCTGGACAGGGCGAAAGCTTATCTGGAAGAGGCAGGCATGGAAGTTGCCCTGTTTGAAGGCATCGAGTCCGATCCGTCCGTAGAGACCGTCATGAAGGGCGCTGCAGCCATGCAGGAGTTCGGTCCCGACTGGATCGTAGCCATCGGCGGCGGTTCACCCATCGACGCAGCCAAGGCAATGTGGATCAAATATGAGTATCCGGAGTGCACCTTCGAGGATATGTGCAAGGTCTTCGGTATCCCAGAGCTTCGCAGAAAGGCTCATTTCTGCGCTGTTTCCTCCACTTCCGGCACCGCTACCGAAGTGACTGCATTCTCCATCATCACCGATTACGAGAAAGGCACCAAGTATCCGATCGCTGACTTCGAGATCACGCCCGATGTGGCCATCGTTGACCCGGAACTGGCGGAGACCATGCCCAAGAAGCTGGTCGCCCACACCGGTATGGACGCCATGACCCATGCCATCGAGGCTTATGTTTCCACGGCCAACTGCGATTTCACCGACCCGCTGGCGATCCATGCCATCGAAATGATCCAGAAGGATCTGATCCCGTCCTACAACGGCGATATGGCAGCACGCGACAGGATGCACAACGCGCAGTGCCTTGCAGGTATGGCATTCTCCAACGCGCTTCTGGGCATCGTCCACTCCATGGCGCACAAGACCGGCGCGGTCTTCGCTGACTACGGCGCACATATCATCCACGGCGCTGCCAATGCTATGTACCTTCCGAAGGTCATCGCCTTCAACGCGAAGGATCCGGTCGCAAAGAAGCGTTACGGCGTGATCGCTGACTATATGCACCTGGGCGGCAAGGATGACGATGAGAAGGTCGCTCTGCTGATCGCGGATCTCCGCCGTATGAACGACGAGCTCAACATCCCGCACTGCATCAAGAATTACGGCGCTGACAGCTATCCGACCGAGCAGGGCTTCGTGCCTGAGGAAGTCTTCCTGGAGAGACTGTCCGGCATCGCGGAGCGCGCTATCGGAGACGCCTGCACCGGTTCCAACCCGCGTCAGCCGAGCCAGGAGGAGATGGAAAAGCTCCTGAAGTGCTGCTACTACGATCTGGATGTAGATTTCTGATCCCGTCCCGGGGCAGACTTCGGGTCCGGCTGCGGGAGAGATATCCGACCCGCACGTCGCAACAGAACGGATATGAACAGACGAGCCTCCCGCAGGAATCATTCCCGCGGGAGGTTTTTGCAGGAAAAACAGGAGCAAAGCAAATAAAATACAGTGACCCCGCCTTGTGTCGCGGTATAATGGACAGGTATCAGAGAACGGGTCCGGATGATCACAGCAGACCCGGGGAGGCAGCAGTATATGTTAATGAAGAAAGAACGGGAACTGATCGTAGAATACGGAAAAAAGATGTCCGGCGCCGGACTGTGTCCCGGAACCAGCGGAAATGTCAGTATCTATGATTCGGAGACGGGTCTTATGGCCATCAGTCCGTCCGGGATCGACTACTTTTCCACCCTTCCCGCGGACGTAGTCGTCATGGACCTTAACGCGAACGTTGTGGACGGCGGCAGGAAGCCGTCGAGTGAGTGGGCGCTCCACACGGAATTCTACAGACATAAGCCATATGCGCGTGCCATCGTTCATACGCACTCCGTATACTGTACCACCTTCGCGGTGCTCGGAATGCCGTTAAAAGCGGTGCACTATGCGATCGCCGATGCGGGTGCCAAAGAGATCCCATGCGCGCCATATGAGACCTTCGGTACCATCGAGCTCGCCCTGGCGGCCGTGAAAGCCTGCGGAGAAAGCGACGCGGTCCTGCTCGGCAACCATGGCATCATTGCCTGCGGCAGGAGCATTGAAAGCGCTTTCAGTCTCGCAAGAAACTGCGAATATGTTGCGCAGCTGCAGTATCAGGCCATGTGTATCGGCACGCCGAATGTCATCAGCGGCGCCAAAATGGACGAGGCAATAGAGAAGTTCCGCTCCTACGGACAGCCGGACAGCGGTAAAAAGGGGTACTGATAAAGTGAGGAATTCCGCTTGCGAAGCAGGCGGGAATGGATGATAATAATAGCGTTGATACCTATTTGATCCCAGGAGAGGAGACAGTATATGAAGGAGATCATTACGACATCCAAAGCGCCGCGTTTCTCGGGCCCCCTTTCACAGGCCGTTAAATGCGGAAATACAGTATATATCGCAGGAATTACCGGCAACGCGCCGGAGGATTGGGCACTGGTCGGCGGCGGCGTGGACCTGGAGGCCGAGGCGGTCCAGATGATGGAGAACCTGAAGGCGATCGTGGAAGCAGCCGGCGGCACGATGGATGACATCGTTTCCGTGCAGGTGTTCTTCAAGGATATCAGCGGGATCGGCGCGTTCAACGCCGTCTACAGGAGATATTTCAAGGAAGGGCAGTATCCGGCCAGGATGGCGCTGGAGACTTCCAACTTCGCGGATAAGACGGTGAGCTTTGAGATCATGGCCATCGCAGTCCTGGACTGACCGGGAAGGGGCCGGGAACGGGAACGCAGTACGACAGTAATACAGAAAGGGGCATCTATGAAAAGCAAAGAGGAGATCAAACAAATACTGTGTGAAGCCGTCGACAGACGTGAAGAAGATGTGTTCAACTTCTATGAATCCGTGTACGCGGAGCCGGAATATGGTTACAAGGAGGTCAAGACCTCCGCGAAGTTCCGGGCTTTTCTCGACAGCCTCAATGTGAAGCACAAAGATGGTCTCGCGATCACGGGTGTACGCGCGGATTTTGCGGGCAGGAACCATGACTTCCGTGTAGCGCTCATGGGCGAACTGGATGCCATTGCGGTCCCCAGCCATAAGGATGCGGATCCCGCTACGGGCGCAGTACACGCCTGCGGACACGCTGCACAGCTTTCTTCCATGGTGGCTGCTGCGGCAGCACTTGCCGATACCGGAATCATGTCGGAACTGGACGGTGATATCGCGATCCTGGCAACTCCTGCGGAGGAATTCATCGAGATCGAATTCAGGAACCAGCTCATCGAAAGCGGCAAGGTCGATTTTGTCTGCGGCAAGGCACAGATGATCAAGGACGGCGTTTTTGACGACATCGACGCTTCCATCATGCAGCATACCTCCATCTGCAATGACGATTATGTGGCGGGCGCCACCTCCAACAATAACGGATTCGTGGGCAAGCTCATCAAATATACCGGCAAGCCGGCCCATGCGGGCGCGGCTCCCTGGGACGGCATCAATGCCCTCAACGCGGCCATGATCGGCCTGATGGCCATCAACATGCAGCGTGAGACATTCAAGGACGAAGACCATATCCGCATCCATCCGATCCTGACCAAGGGCGGCGATATCGTCAATACCGTCCCTGCGGACGTACGGATCGAGTCCTATGTCAGAGGCTCGAACCCCAGGGCGATCCTGGATGCTTCCGAGAAGATGGACCGTTCCCTTAAGGCCGGCGCGGACGCGATCGGCGCGAAGGTCGATATCAAGACCCTGCCGGGCGACTTCCCCTGCGTACAGTGTGAAGACCTGAACCAGCTGATGTATGAGAACCTGAAGACACTGGTCGGCGACGGCGCGTCCCTTTTCTGCGCGGGATTCGGTGGCGGTTCCTCCGACCAGGGCGATGTTTCGGCGATGATCCCGTCGATCCAGTCTTACTTTACCGGCGCGACAGGCGGCCTGCACCAGGCAGAGTACCGGATGGTCGACCGCAGGAATGCCATCCTGAACGCGGCAAAGGCCATGCTGATGCTGGCGGTGGACCTGCTCTATGACGGGGCAAAGACCGGAAAGGAGATCAAGAAGAACTTCAAGCCTGTCATGACCAAGGAGCAGTACCTCAGGGAGTGGGGACATATCGAGGCGTAAGCCGGGATAGGCTGAAGGCCGGGACCGGGCGGCAGGCCGGGCCAGACAGCAGAATTGAAAGAACAGACCAAAGAAATGCCGGGGCATCACGCCCCGGCTTATTAATGAGTTATTGAGGGTCATAAGACAAAGCGCGTTGCCTCAATATCAGGAAAATCAGAGAATGATCTCCGTTTGAGAGCCCGCCAGGGTTGACACCTAAACAGGCATTTTATCAATATTTCAGAAAAGTCAGAATTTGACACCAATCAATCGACCGATTTGGTTTACATAATGCTGCACAATATCGTCATTTTTCAATATGCGGAGCATTTTCAATTTTGACACCATCAAAATCGACATTTTCATTGGTGTCAATTTTCGGGTTTGCCTTTATATTGAAAAATTATACTTATGTAAACCGTTTTCGTGGGTTTTCAGCATTTCCTTTGGTGTCATTTTTTAAGTTTGCCTGAATATGGAAAAATCCATATTTATGCTCAACTTATGCAAACTACCTTCGCAACTTTTATGTCTCAGTCTGACATCCGGTATCAGTCAGTCCGGCGATCCATTCCGCTCGAGTGCCTTTTCCTCATTTTTGATCTCCCAGTGGATCAGGAAGGTCAGCAGGCCGCGCAGCACGATAATGGCGCCGAGGATCCCGAGCTCCGACCATTCCCGCACGACAACGGTACGGAGCACCTCACCGCCCATTTTGAACTCCAGTGACAGGGCGATGCCCTGTGCCAGCATCAGGCGGACGTTGCTCCCGTGCCTGAGCCAGAGAATAAAGCATTTCACGGCAGTCGTTACCAGAATGAACACGCCGAATAATTCCATCAGCACCGTGCAGATCTGGGCGATCCCCGTCAGTCCCTGTTCAAATGCTCCAACGATCTCCATTTCAGGTATCCTCCAATCTCAGTCACGTTATCATTCCTGATGACGGATGGCGTCTTTCAGGTACAGGACCGCGTCGGCCAGGATCAGTCCGTGGTCGACGGCAATGCCGTCAGAAGAAAGCAGTTCGTACCGGGTATCCGTCAGCGGACCACGCCGGGTCCGGATCCTCAGGAACGATGCGGTCAGTACACACGGCGCATCCGGCTGTCCCGCAGAGGTAAGCTTTAGTTCAAACCGGGTGACAGCATTCCCGGACAATGTATCCGTTTCTTCATAGACCTCTTCCAGTTCCACTTCGAACCAGGCGGCGTCCGCCGCATCATCGCCCGCCCTGACCGGCAGCTCTCCTTCGACAAGTGCCAGATAAGCGGTGGTGATGACCCTCCAGCGGGGGTCGCGGTCCCATGCGCCCCAGGTCCTGAGCTGTACCATGGGGAGGTCCTGCACACCGGTCTCTTCTTCCAGTTCCCGTCTGGCTGCGTGGTCCAGATCTTCCCGGATATCCACGAAGCCGCCCGGAAGCGCCCACCATCCGATACTGGGATGATTGCTGCGTTTGATCATGAGCACCCGCAGGGACTGCGCGGCATCCCGGTACGGACCGTCGGAGCGGAGTACGATCATGTCGACGGTGTTGCTCGGACAGTCATACTTTTTAGCATCATAAACAGAAATGAACTCCTCCAGGGTCTTTCCCTGGCGGTTCTTTTCCCCGGTCCCGCGAAAACGGTCGATATCCTGTACAAATGCGCCCATAGATGCCTCCCACTGCCCGCCGTTCAGACGGGCTGCTGTTACAGGCAATGCCTGATCTCATTCCAGTATACCACATTTTCCTCCGGGAAACACTGAGCGGCAACGTCTTTACACAGGCAAAGCTCCTAACTATAATATTTACGTAGCGCATAAAGGCCGGCTCACGGCCGGCTGCAGAGGGCGTTGTGTCCAGGACCGCCTTTATGCCGCCTCGGTTCACTACTGTCTTACCCGGGAGGAATGCCATGCAGAATCTGATCTTCAGCTTTAACGCGACGCTGCCGCTGGTGGTCGTGGTCGCCCTTGGCATCCTGCTGCGGCGCATCGGCCTTGTGAACAAGGAATTCGGCGCGCAGTGTGACCGGCTGGTCTTTCGTGTCGCGCTGCCGGTCACCCTTTTTTCCAATATGTACTTCATGGACATACGGTCCGCCTTCGATGGCCGTTTTGTGGGATTCTGCGCGATCGCCACGATCCTTTCCATTGCCGGTGTCTGGATCGGCGGAAGTCTGGCGCTTCGCGGCAGGAAGGGAAAACACGGCAGGAGAGGGGAACCGGGCAAAAAAGAAGACCTGGGCGAACTTGTCCAGGCGTCCTACCGGGGGAGCATCGCCGTTTTGGGCAATGCGCTCCTTTCCAATATCTACGGTTCCTCCGCCATGGCGCCGCTGATGATCCTCGGCAGTGTTCCGCTCTACAACATTGCTGCCTGCCTGATCCTGGCAATGTGCGCGCCGGACAGGGACGATGACGAAGAGCGCAGTATGGCGTCGCAGCTGAAAAAGGGCCTGAAAGGAGTGGCGTCGAACCCGATCATCCTCGGGATCATCGCCGGATGTATCTGTTCGCTCGCGCGCTTCCATTTCCCGCAATTCATCGATTCTTCTGTCAGGAGCGTCAGTTCCCTGACGACCCCGCTTTCCCTGCTGTCCATCGGTTTCGGATTCAAAGGACGGGAGGCTCTGGGCAGGCTGCAGCTTTCCGGTGCTGCGACGATCATGAAACTTCTGGTCATACCGGCTGTATTCGTCCCCGCCGCTGTCTGCATGGGGTTTCGGGGCGAAGCGCTGATCGCGATCCTCATCATGCTGGGAAGCCCGTCGACGCCGTCCTGCTACACCATGGCCCGCAATTACGGCTACGAAGGCGTCATTTCCGCGAGCGCGGTGGTGTTGACGATGCTGGGCAGCGCTTTCAGCGTGACCCTGGGCATCCTGGTCCTGCGAACGATGGGGCTGGTCTGAGCTTATGACAGCAGAACAGGAGATAGTTTCATGGAGATAAGAAACCTGCAGACCTTTGTGACAGCGGCTGCGCTTCTGAATTTCACACAGACGGCACGGGAACTGGGATACAGTCAGTCCAATGTCAGTACGCAGATCCGGCAGCTCGAAGAGGAGCTGGACGTCCGGCTCTTCGACAGGATCGGCAGGACAGTCGCTCTGACACAGCAGGGACAGGAGCTGCTGCCGTACGCAAGAGAGATCGTGAGCCAGTCGGCGCAGATGGGAAATGCCCTGAAAGAAGACGACGAGCTCGGCGGCGTCCTCAGGGCAGGCGTCTGCGAATCGGTGTTCGACGCATGCTTTGAGCAATGCTTCCGGATCTTTCACAGGCGATTTCCAAAGGTACATCTGGAGGTGCAGACAGGGAGCACGGCCGGGCTTCTGGGCATGCTGCAGAAGAATACGCTCGATGCCGCCTGTCTGATCGACCGGCAGCTGTCTCCCCGGAACTGGCAGTGTCTTGCGGAGTACCCGGTACGCGTGGGCATCGTGGTAAGCGCGTCCCACCGGCTTGCCGGCCGCACGGCGCTTGCAGTGGAAGACCTGCGGCAGGAGACGTTCCTACTTATGGAGGAGAGCGCCCCGTACAACCTGACCTTTTATCCCATGTTTTCCGGGATCGATATGGATCTGGAGGAACACATCCTGCTCCGGACGGAAAGCTGCAGCATGGCGGCGAAGCTGGTGGCCGGGAGTGATATGGTGTCTTTCCTGCCGGAATATGCCGTACGGAAAATGTCGGATGCGGGGAAGATCCGGTTCATCCCCTTAAGCGGATATACACAGCAGATGAAGGTCCAGATCGCGGTACACAGAAACAAAGTGGTGACACCGCAGATCCTGGGCTTTGCGAAAACATTCGTGGAGATGGCGGGCGAAAACGCGCTGTAACTAACAAAAGATCGGCTGCAAATCGATCAATAATACTGATCAATATCATAAAAACTATCTGTTTTACATATCGTTTCTTATGTGATGTAATACATAAGGCAGAAATAAAGCAGCACTGGCTGATATTCACAGGGGGTATGTAAAATGGAAATGAACAGGAATTATACCGTCAACACGGTAGCTGTACACGGCGGTGCCAGAAAAGATGATGTCTTCGGCGCGATCAACGAGCCGATCTATATGACTTCCAACTACCGGATCCCGACGGACGGATCGCCTGTGGACTGGACCGGCATCGAGTCCAATATTTACTGCAGGAACCGCAATCCCAACCAGATGGTGCTGCAGGACAAGCTGTGCGCGCTCACCGGCGCGGAAGAAGCCGTCGTCCTGGGCAGCGGTGTGGCTGCGCTTTCCGGTGTTTTCATTCCCTTCCTGAGCAGCGGGGACCATGTGATCGTCTCCGAGGTATGCTACAGCGCCGTCAATCTCCTGTGGAGAAAGTACCTTCCGGAAAAATACAACATCGAAGTGACCCTGCTGGATATTACGGACACGGAAGCCGTGAGGGCGGCAATGCGTCCCAACACGAAGCTGATCCATGTCGAGATGCCCGGCAACCCGACCACCGGCCTTGCGGACCTTGATGAGATCGTGAAGATCGCGCATGAAGCAGGCGCGCTGGTCAGCTGCGACGCGACCTTCGCGGGACCGATCTGCATCTACCCCTTAAAGCACGGCGTGGATCTTGAGATCCACAGCATGACCAAATACATCAACGGCCACGGCGATTCTCTCGGCGGCTGTGTTATGGGCAGCCATAAGCTGATCCGCGAGATCAAGGAATTTGCCATGGTCAATCTGGGCGGGATCCTGAGCCCGTTCAACGCCTGGCTGATCGCGAGAGGCCTTTGCACCCTGCCGCTCCGCATGAAGCAGCACAGTGAGGTCGCACTGAAGGTCGCACAGTATCTGGAGCAGAACCCGGCGACCCGTTTCATCTGGTATCCGGGCCTCGAGAGCCATCCGCACCACGACAGGGCCCTGAAATACATGGCCAACGGCGAATACTCCGCGATGATCTCCTTCGACCTTAAGGGAACGGATGAGCAGAAGATGAAGTTTCTGGACAACCTTCACCTGGTCACCCATGCGGTATCCCTGGGCGACATCGAGAGCCTGATCGTTTATAACGATAAATACGGCGATAAGATGCAGCATTATCCGGAGATCTTCCGTCCGGGCTTCTTCCGCTTCAGCATCGGCCTGGAATCCGCGGAAGATATCATCGCCGACATGCAGCAGGCAATGGAAGCAGCGGGGATCGCGTAAAGCAAGAGCCGGAGAACAAAGTGCCGGAGCAGGATGAAGCCAACAGCCTGTTTCCGGCACATCGTGTTATAATAGAAAAAATACATACGGACCGGGAAGAATGTATCCGGAAAGACAACATATAAAAGGAGACGCTGCGGAATATGGAAACAAAAACGACGCTGACGCTGCAGGATGTTAAGGACGCGCGGGAACGCATCCGCCCCTATATCCGTCATACGCCCCTGCTGCGGGTCGAGGACCTGGATCCTGTCCTTGGCTGCGCGGTCTATCTGAAGCCCGAAATGCTGCAGGTGACCGGCGCGTTCAAGGCAAGAGGCGCATTCAACAAGATCCTGACCCTTTCGGAAGAAGACAGGAAGCACGGCATTATTTTCAGTTCCTCAGGGAACCATGCGGCAGCCTGCGCGTATGCGGGTTCCGTCCTCGGCGTCGAGGCCTATGCCGTGATGCCCCGGGATACGCCGAAGGCAAAAGTAGAAAACTGCACGAAGCACGGCGGCCATGCGATCCTGTGGGACCGGAACTACCCTTCCCGCCTGAAGAAGGTCGCCGATGAGATGAAGGAGCACGGATATGTCCTTGCGCACGGCTTTGAGGACTATATGGTCATGGCCGGACAGGGAACCATTGCCTTGGAGATCCTCGAGGATGAGCCGCAGATCCGCACCGTCATTGCCCCAATCGGCGGGGGCGGACTGATCTCGGGCATTTCCACGGCGGTCAAGGAGACCGATCCTTCGATCCGCGTGATCGGTGTCCAGGCGGCGGCGAGCTGCGGATACTATCTCAGCCGCCTGAACGGGAGGCCTGCCCGCATGGAGTCCCTGGCGACGATCGCGGACGGCATCAATTCCCCCGGAACTTCCAAAAACCCGTATCCCATCATAGAGAAGTACGTGGATGAGATCGTTCCTGTCGGGGAAGCGGATATCGCGGAAGCTGTCAGGCTGATCGGACAGTATGCACACCTGGTGGCAGAGCCCACCTCAGCAGTCGTGGTCGCAGCCCTGCTGTCCGGAAGGATCAAAACCGCCCCGGATGAAAAGGTCGCCTGCGTGCTGACCTCGGGCAACTATGACATCGATCTTATCGGACGGTTCTATAAAGGCGAAGAAGTAGAAGGCACCGTGGAATAAGTTCCAAAGTTTATACCCGGGAGGATACGCACATGCTCGATTATACGATCCGTGATACAGATGATATCATTACACCGGCGCTGATTTATTATAAGGACGGGCTGCTGGAAAATGCCGCCCGCGCGATCCGTATGGCCGGCGGGGCAGATCGCCTGTGGCCGCATGTCAAGACCCATAAGAGCATGGATATGGTCCACATGCTGATGAAGCTCGGGATCCGGCGCTTCAAATGCGCCCAGATCGCGGAGCTGGAAATGGTCTGCCGGGCAGGTGCGGACGCCGCGATCCTCTCCATGCCGCCGGCAGGTCCGACGGCCCGCAGAGCTGCCGCGCTGGTCAGGGCTTTTCCGGACACGGCGCTGTATTTCATTGCGGACTGCCGGGAGCATATCGGGGATTATGCGCGGGCAGCAGCAGAGGCAGGTGTTTCGTTCCGCCTCCTGATGGACGTCAATTTCGATATGGACCGGACCGGCGCGCCGCTGTCGAAAGCGGAGGAGCTGTTTGCGTTTGCCGCGGAGCAGGAGGGGGTCGAATTCTTGGGCTTTCACTGCTATGACGGAAACCGCCATGAGGAGATCGGCAAGCGGCAGAAGATCGTGGACAAGGCCGATGCGGCGGTGTTCCGTATGCGGGACCGCCTGGTCTCCTGTGGGTTCCGTCCGGAAGTGATCGTATTTGGGGGTTCCCCTTCGTTTCCGTGTCATGTAAAATATCAGGGAGAAGGGATCTGGTATTCCCCGGGAACGATCATGATCTTTGACAAAAATTACAGCACAGCGTTCCCGGATCTGGATTTCGTGCATGCTGCCGCGATCATGTCCAGGGTCATCAGCCGGCCGGCAGAGGGACTGTTTACGCTGGATTGCGGCTACAAGGGGATCTCGGGAGACCCGCCGATGGAAAAGCGGGCATATATCGCCGGCTTCGGCCACTGCAGGCCGGTCCTGCAGAACGAGGAGCATCTGGTCTTTAAGATGGATCCCGGATATGAGGCCAAGACGCCTGCGGTCGGAACGGTCTTTTATCTGATCCCGGGGCATATCTGCCCCTGCGCGCTGCTCTATCCGGAGATCCTCATTGCGGAAAACGGTGAGATCATTGATCACTGGGAGACCACGGCGCGCGACCGCCGGATCACCTGGTAAGGAGGTATACTATGGCCAACGAGAAACCGAGTATTTTCAATGATGTTCTGGGACCGATCATGCGCGGTGCCTCCAGCTCCCACGTGGGCGGCGCGTTCCGGATCGCGAAGCTGATCCGCCTGGCGCACGGCGCGGCGGCACTGGATTCTGTTCTGTGTGAGTTTGATACCTATGGAACACAGGCAGCGACGCACGTCGGCCATGGTTCCGATTTCGGTTTCCTCTGCGGCATGCTGGGCGTGGAACTGACGGACAGCCGTGCTGCCGGGATCTATGAGATCGCAAAGACTTCCAAGCCGGATATCGCGTTTGCCGTGGTCCCCATGCGTGAAGAAGACCTTACCCTGCACCGCGTGACCGTTGCCCTGAAGGACGGCAGCTCCCATTGCTGGGACGGCGTGACTTCCATGGGCGGCGGCATGGTCGAACTGACAGCCTATGACGGATATAAGATCTCCATGCACGGGGATTATTATGAGCTTTTGCTGAAGGCCGGTGAGCCGGAGGCAGGCGAAGACCTGCTTCAGCATATGCAGAAGGTCCTTAAAGAGCAGCTTCACCCGGACAGCATTTCCATGAGTATCTCCGGCAGCGCGGCCACCCAGGCTGCCTGGATCGCGCAGAAATGCGGTGCGGCTTCGGAAGGCGGCCCGGTCCTTTTCGAGGTCAGATCCTGTCATCCCTTTGATCAGGCTGCCCTGCAGGCGGTCGCCGATGCGCTGCATCCCGCGGAAATGCTGGTGATCGACGCGGTGCTCCCGACGCTTTCGAGAGCCGGCCTGACGGTGCCTTTTGTCACTGCGGAGGAAACGCTGTCTTACCTGAAGGACCATCCCATGAGTTTTGCCGACGCGGCTGCGCTCTATGAAGCGGAACGCGGCGGTACGACCCCGGAAGACTCCCGGGAGAAGATGCGCGAGATCATGCGTGTCATGAAGGACGGCGTGGAGGAAGGTCTCGCGGGCACTTCCTATGCAGACCGCATTCTGGGACCCCAGTCGCACCAGATCGCGCAGGAAGAAAAGAAAGGCCGTCTGGTGCCGGATCCTGTCATCAACCGTATCGTGGAATCCGTGACGGCCGTGATGGAAGTGAAGAGTTCCTACGGCGTCTATGTGGCATCTCCCACCGGCGGTTCCTGCGGCTGCCTGCCCGGAACGCTGGTCGGCATTGCCAAGGCGCTGGATCTCAGCGACGAGGTACTGCTGGACGGACTGCTTGCCGCCGGACTGATCGGCGTCTACATTGCCCACTTCTCATGCTTCGGCGCGGACGTCGGCGCCTGCCAGGTAGAGTGCGGCTCTGCCGGAGCAATGGCGGCTGCAGGCATTGCGGCTATGATGGGCGGGACCCCGCAGGAATGCATGGATGCGGCGGCATTTGCCCTGCACGGAGCGACCGGACTGGGCTGCGATCCCATCGGAGGACGTGTCGAGGTGCCCTGCCTTGAGAAGAATATCATGTGCGGCGTACACGCCCTGGCTTCGGCCAACATGGCGCTTGCCGGCTACGATAAGGTCGTTCCGCTGGATGAATCGATCCAGGCGGTGGCGAACATTTCGGAGATCCTGCCCTTCCAGCTCAAGTGCAGCCTGGAATGCGGACTCAGCGTCGGATGCACCTCCCGCAGGATCGAACAGGAACTTGCTGCAAGGCAGGCAGGGACGGTGTAAAGAGACGGACCGGCCGGTGCATTGGACCAAACAGAGAGTTATAGAGTTAGAGCTATAAGACAAAAATGGCTGCGTTTCCGGGATGATCGCCCGAAAGCGCAGCTTTTTTCGCGTAGGAGTTTGTGATCCGGGTCTGCGTATTCTTCAAAAAGACGCTCGGAGTGCTGATGGAAGAAAACCGGCAAAATACCGGGTTTTTCAAAAAAAGTATTTTCCATTTATATTCCGGGAAGCCTGGCCTGTCATGTTATCAGTGCCGTGACGCCGCCGTGGTCCGCGATCTTCCGGATGGCGCCGTCCTTCATGATGTGCAGCGCGCCGTAAATGCGGGCGATATCGTCCCGGATATAAAGATAGCTGCCGTCGTTCATGAGATAAAAGCAGCGGCCCATGCTGTCCGGCGCGGAGATCTCTTCAAAGAGGCGCCTGCCGTCGAGCACGCATTCGCGGATGCGCTGGAAATGGGGTATGATCATGGCACTTGTCAGGCCGAGACCCGTCAGGAAGCGCTCATACTTCGGGTCGCGGCTCTCGCCCGCTTCCTCGGGCTGCGCATATACTGTATCTGCCGCGTTCATGGAACCGGCGCTGATCCCGACCAGCACGGAGGGTCCGGGAAGCTGCATCCGGTCGTGGATGAGTTCTTTCAGGCCGATCTCACGGAAGAAACGGTTCTGTGTCGGGGTGTGTCCTCCGGCAAGCACAAAGAAATCGCTCCGGGTGACCAGGCTTGCGGCAGCTGCGGCATTGCGCCGGTCAAGATCCTGCCAGGTGTCGAAGGTGATGCCGCTTCTTTCGAGCGCGGAGCGCATGTCCCCGGAGATCCGTTCGGTAAATGCGGGGTCATCCGGCGCGGAGGCGATCATCAGCCCGTGCCGGCAGCCCTGCGCGCTCTTTCGGAGGCGGTCCGCGAACCCGTTCAGTTCGCTGATGGCAAGGCCTTTACATTCGGTGTGGCTGTTGGCCGGGTCCTCATGCCCGGAAAAAGGAGAGCTTGTCAGGTAGATGTCCATGTGGGACTCCTTTCGGTCTATCGCTGCTGCGGGAGCAGCTTAAGTCTGCGCTGCCGCAGAGCCGGCAGGGCGCTTGTCCATGATTTTCTTCCCCTATAGTTTACCCGATTTCGGAAGTTCTGACAATTCGGGACGGCAAAGGCGCCATTTTCTGTTATAATAGCGAAGATGAATGCGGGAGGCGGAGAGTGAACGTGAACCAGCCCAAAGATAAAAGAGAATACTGGGACATCGTGAAGGGAATCGGCATCATTGCCATCGTCCTGGGGCACAGCGGCAGCGCAGCGACCGCGTTCGTATACCTGTGGCATGTGCCGCTGTTCTTTTTTATCACGGGATATCTGTATCACGAAGAAAAATATGCCGCGGATCCCTTTGGCTATCTCGGGCAGCGTATAAAGAGCACCTGGCCGAAGTTCATGCTCTATGCCCTCGTCGCAGTGCTCACGCATAACCTGCTGGTGCGCGGCGGCGTTTATCCGCCGGAGGAGATGCACAGTCTTTCCCGGCACGTCACGGCGCTGCTCCTGGCTTTTCCCTACGGTATCTCGGAAACTGTCATGGGCCCCATGTGGTTCGTGCCTTCCTGGGTGCTGTCCGCCTTTTTGTTCGGGCTCTGTGTGTGGGCCGGGACTTCGGTGGCTTCGGCAGCTGCCTGCGTCAATGCTTCTTCCCATAGCATGACCTCTGCCGCCGGCTCCGGGACTCCCGGAACGGCTGGCAGGTCCCCCGTGGCGGAGGCTGTGACGGTGGCCTTGGCAGCGGGCATGGGTGCGCTTGGCGTCTGGCTGGTCACGGCGGGGCACACGCTCCAGTATAATCTGCAGACCTCGTTCCTTTGTGTGCCGCTGTTCTGGGCCGCATGGATGCTGCGGCGCGGCGTTGCGGATGACATGTCCGGGAGCACTTCCCGACGGATCCTTTCCTGGTGCGGGACAGTGCTGCTTATGCTGATCCTGCTGGCGGTAAATGTCCGCGGCCGCATATTCTTTGACCTTAAGGCCAACCAGGTGCCGGGACTGCTGTTTTATCCCATCACCCTTGCCGGGATCGGGTGGTGCCTGTGCCTGGCAGCGGGCATCCGGCAGATCCCCGGGCTGCGGCAGCTCCTCAGGCTGTTCGGCAGGTATTCCTTTGATATCATGGGGCTGCACATCCTGATCTTCAAGCTGACCGATATCCTGTGGGCGCGGCATATGGCGGCCGGGGCGGAGTCCGGGGCCGGCGTGCTTTCGGAAGAGCTTTCGCAGGGACTGGCCGCATTTCCCTGCGGATTCGTACAGCCGCTGGGGCCGGTCTACCGTCTGGCGGGCCTGTTCCTGCCATTGCTCATCTGTCTTGCGGCAGCGAGGATCAGAAAATCCCTGTTCAGGTTTACATAACAAATCGACATATGAAGATCAAAAGACTGAATCTTTCAGAGATCAAAAATATATACCGCAGATACCTGGTCCGGGACTTTCCTTTGGATGAACGGCGTCCCCTGACGAGGATCGTAAAATATTTCCGGGAGCACCGGTATGAGGGCTTCGGGGGATACGGCGAGGCGGGGGAGCTCCTTTGCTACGCGTTTTTTATGAGGTGCGATTACACGGCGCAAAGTAAAAAAAGACAGAGAACCTGTCTTTTTGATTATCTTGCAGTGACGGAAAAATACCGTGATGCCGGGGTCGGCTCCGCATTCCTGCGCCATCTGGGGCAGTGCTTTCCGCGCACCGATATCATGATCGTGGAGGTGGAGAATACCGACTATGCGGAAGATGAGGCGGATCTTGCCACAAAACAGCGCCGCATGGATTTTTATCTGAGGAACGGCATGCGGGACACCGGTGTCACAGTCCGGGTATGGGGCGTGGAATACAGGATCATGGAAATGGCTCTGGGTGAGGACTGGCGGCCCCACACCGCGCAGGAGATCCGGGAGACCTGTGAGCACGCCTACCGCAGCATGTTCCCGCCGATGCTCTATGATCATTATATACTGGTCCGGTAAGGAGGCTTCCTGCCGGACTTTTTAAATGCGGTTTTCCGTCCGCGTGCTGGCGCCCGGTCTGAGACGGGCGGAGCAATGAGATGGCCGGTCACCCTTCGAGCAGGCGCAGGACCTGGGCGGTATCTTTCAAAGCGGTGGAGGCGCCGACCGCCGTCGCACAGATGGCGCCGCAGGCATTGGCGAAGGCGAGCGCCTGCGCATGGTCCTCTCCGGCAAGGAGCCGGGAGGCGAAGCCGGCAATGAAGTTATCGCCCGCGCCGGTGGCGTCCGCTGCCTGCACGGGGAGGGCGTCCAGCCGGTACTCTTCGGCGGCATTTCTGAAATAGCACCCCTTCGCTCCGAGTTTGATAATAACGTTTTTTATACCGAGGGAAAGGAAGACCTCTGCCATGGAAGCCGGGTCGTCCGCGCCGCTGCCGCTCACTTTGTCCAGGGTGCAGTAACGGGCTTCATCCTCGTTCGGGAAGATATAGTCGATCAGCGGCAGAACGTCGCGAAAATCCGCAAGCGTCAGCTTCCGGAAGTTCGGGAGCTTGGTATCCGCAAGAATGAGCGCTCCGGCGCTATGGGCAGCCGTGATCGTTTCCCGGATCACATCCGGGTCGTCGAAAGGCGCGCGGAACAGGGAACCGAGCGCAATGATCCGGGCATCGGACAGGATCCCGGCGTACTGTTCGGGATGCCAGTTGTAGCGGTGTGCCTGATTGGTGATAGATCTCCTCGTGCCGTCATCATTTACGAACATCGTCGTCACAGGCGTCGGATCGCCGGCGCTCCGCTGTATCGGGGCAATGTCCACACCCGCGCCGTTCAGCGCATGCAGGACGATCTCCCCGGCGCCGTCGCAGCCGAGGCTGCAGAGGATCCCGGTATTTACGCCCAGTTTGGCTGCCGCCACGGAAACATTGACTGCCTCCCCGCCGGGATTCAGGGAACCGGACTCGGCCCGGTACCCGGAAGCGGAGACCGGCTCCGGATCGAAGCCGCGGATGATGGAATCCACCAGGGCCATGCCGACACACAACAGATCGTATTTTTTGGGTTTCATGAAAATGCCTCCGTGATGCGGATGCCTGTCCGCAGAGTTTACGCGTATAGTTTAACCGAAATCGGACGCGAGTTCATCCCTTTTTTCACGGAGATCCCGCAGGGGGCTCAGCTTTCTGCTGCCCGGGGCTGACGGGGACTGCCGTGCAGAGACAGGAAGCCACGCCGTGCTTGCACGGCAGGCGGCAGTTATGATATACTGAACGGGCAGCGTAGCAAAACGCTGCTCATTTGAGTTGCATAAGTTCATGCTGCGCGGCAGCATCAATGATCAAGAAAGGACCGGTATATCAGCCATGAAGAAGGACGACTGCATTTTCTGCAGGATCGCGAACGGAGAGATCCCTTCCAATACTGTCTATGAGGACGAGTATTTCAGAGCGATCCTGGATCTGAGCCCGGCAGCAAAGGGACATACCCTGATCCTGCCGAAGGATCATTTCGACGACCTGTTCGACGCGGATGAGGCAGTGCTGGAAAGGCTGCTGAAGACCGCGCAGAAGATCGGCGCAGGCATGAAAAAATATCTTAACTGCGACGGCATCAATGTGGTGCAGAACAACGGCGCCGCAGCCGGACAGACTGTACGGCATCTGCATGTTCACCTGATCCCGCGCTATGAGGGCGACGGACAGATGGTGACCTGGAAGCAGAATGCGTCGGATCCGGAGGAGCAGAAGAAGATCGCGGCCGGGATCGCGGATGCTGTCTGAGATCCATACGGGACACAGGACATTTTCAGAATAAATAAGGAGGTACGTTATGCAGGACAATGAGTATACCAATGAGTTTCAGGACATTATAACGGAAACTGCTGCCGATATTCTCCCGGAGGAAATCCCCGCGG
Organism: Lachnospiraceae bacterium; assembly: GCA_017446045.1. GTDB lineage: Bacteria > Bacillota > Clostridia > Lachnospirales > Lachnospiraceae > Avilachnospira. The sequence goes on from JAFSRP010000016.1 coordinate 30,000, forward strand.
AGGCTGCAGCGGAAGACATCCCTGCGGACGTCCTTCCGGCTGAGGTCCCTGCGGAAGAGACCGCCGCGGAAGCATTTGCGGAGGAGATCCCTGTGGAAGCCGCGCCTGCGGAAACACCGGCATATCTCTTTACGGAAGAAGCACCTGTTGAAGCTGCACCGGAAGAGGTCCCCGCGGCTGAGATCGCTGCGGAAGAAATAGCAGCGGAGTCCCCTGTATACTACGCTGCACCGGAGACGGCGGACCGCGCCCCGGCTGAGGAGCCTGCGGAGGCCGCGCAGACGGGCGGCCCGGCGATTTCCCTGGAGCGTGAGCTCCTTGCGGATGCGCTGCTGGCGGTCAATACCCTCAGCGCCGACCGCGACCAGCTGAAGCAGTACAATGATACGAAAAAGAAGCTCGAGAAGGACCTGAACACCCTGACCCGCAACATTGAAAAGGAAAAGACCGATACGATCCGCATCAAGCGGCAGGAGATCGAATCCGGATTCAATAAGCAGATCAAGGATGTCGAGCGGGAGATCAGCGACATCTCCGACCAGAGACAGAAGGCACGCTCCGTAGCCGTAAGGGAAAGGATCAAGGCCAACACGGATGCGCCCAGGCAGGAGATCGCAAGTATCAGGGAGAACATGAAGGCTTTTGTCAAGGAGCAGCAGGCCCCCGGGATCATGGCGTCCCGCCTGTACTACACGCTGTTCAGCCCGCTGACGATAGCCGACTGGATCGTGGATATCCTGCTGGCAGTGCTCGGCGTCGGCGCGATCGTGCTGGCGTATGTGAAGCATGCCAGCCTGCCGGCTTTCCTTTGCGTCCTCGGCGCGGTCGTGGCGCTCTTGGTGATCTACGTCGTGATCTCCGCAAAGACCAAGGAGAAGTATCACGATGTCATGGTAGCATGTAAAAACATGTTCCGCGAGATCGCGCAGCGTGAAAAGAGCATTTCCCAGATCACGAAGAACATCCAGGATGACAAGGACGACTCGGTCTATGATCTGGGCGGATTCGACAGCCAGCTTCAGGTGAAGAACCAGCAGAAGGAAGCGCTCGGCACACAGAAGACGGGCGCGCTGGAGGAGTTCGACAATGTTACGAAGGGCACGATCACAGACGGGATCGACGCCAAGTACGCGGAGGACATCAGCGTCCTGCAGAGAAACATCGCGGAGAACGCGGAAGCTGTCAGTACGTTTACCGAGCGGGTGGCGGCAGATGAAGGCAGGCTGAAGAGCGAGTACGCGCAGCGGATCGGCCAGAAGAACCTGTCCCGCGACAAGATCGAACGGATGATCGGCCTGTTCGACAAAGGCGAGGCCAGCTCCATCAGTGAAGCTGCCTCCAAAATGAAATGATCAATCAGAAAGGTAATCATACACACATGGAAAAATTAACGACCGTCAGGGAACTGTTCCGGGAAACTGACAAATTCATTGACAGGGAGATCGCTGTCGGCGGCTGGATCCGTTCCGTAAGAGATTCCCGTACATTCGGCTTCATGGTCATCAACGACGGCAGCTGCTTCGAAACGCTGCAGGTCGTCTATCATGACGCGCTGCCGAATTTCGCGGATATTTCAAAACTGAATGTCGGCTCCTCCGTGATCGTGCGCGGCACACTGGTCGCGACCCCCGAAGCGAAGCAGCCGTTCGAGATCCAGGCATCCGCCGTTGAGGTGGAGGGTACTTCTACGCCGGATTATCCGCTGCAGAAGAAGCGCCATTCGCTGGAGTATCTGCGCACGCTGCCGCATCTGAGACAGCGCACCAACACCTTCATGGCAGTTTTCAGAGTCCGTTCCCTGCTGGCCTATGCCATCCATAAGTTCTACCAGGAAAGAGGCTTCGTCTGTGTGCATACGCCGCTGATCACCGCGTCCGACGCCGAAGGCGCGGGCGAGATGTTCCAGGTGACCACACTGGATCTGGACCGGATCGCGAAGAGCGACGCGAAGGAAGTGGACTACGCGAAGGATTTCTTCTGCAAACCCACCTTCCTGACGGTGTCCGGACAGCTCAACGTCGAGACATATATGGAAGCGTTCCGCAATGTCTATACCTTCGGACCCACCTTCCGCGCGGAGAATTCCAACACGACCCGCCATGCCGCGGAGTTCTGGATGATCGAGCCGGAGATGGCTTTCGCGGACCTCGACGACCTGCTGGAGGTCGAGGAGTCCATGATCAAATACCTCATCAGCTACGTGCTCGAGAATGCGCCGGAAGAGATGAAGTTCTTCGACAGCTTCGTGGAGAAGGGACTGATCGAGCGCCTGCAGAAGATCGTGGACAGTGATTTCGGCCGGGTGACCTACACCGAAGCGGTGGAGATCCTGAAAAAGCACAACGACAAGTTTGAGAACAAGGTCGAGTGGGGCTGTGACCTGCAGACCGAGCATGAGCGCTACCTCACCGAGAAGATCTACGGCAGGCCTGTCTTCGTAACAGACTATCCCAAGGAGATCAAGGCGTTCTACATGAAGCTGAACGACGACGGAAAGACCGTCGCAGCCGTGGACTGCCTGGTACCCGGCGTCGGCGAGATCATGGGAGGCTCCCAGCGTGAGGACGATTACGACAAGCTCCTGACCCGCATCAACGAGCTGGGGCTCAAGCCGGAGGCGTATGACTGGTATCTGGACCTGCGCAAGTACGGTTCGGTCCGCCATTCCGGATTCGGCCTGGGATTCGAGCGTATCATCATGTACATCACCGGAATGCAGAACATCCGTGACGTCATCCCCTTCCCGAGAACGACCGGGACCTGTGAACTGTAAGCTCTGAATGAACATCCCGTCCGGTGCGGGTCCGCCCGCAGACGGTACGGGATGTATTCGCGGCTTATGATAATAAATGGAGTATCTATGAAATTCATCCACTTCAGCGATATTCGGATCGGCAGTCCTTCGGAGAGCGGCAGCCACTGGAGCAGCGCCCGGCAGGGGGAGCGTTACCGCACCCTTGAGAAGGTGCTGGACTTAAGCCGCAGCGAAAATGCGGGACTGATCCTGATCGCCGGGGGCCTGTTTGCCCACCAGCCCGTGATATCGGAGCTGGAGCAGGTCAACGAGCTTTTCCGGCAGTATCCGGAAAAGGAGATCGTGGCGATCGCGGGAGAGACCGACCGGGTCCGCGGCAGCAGCCCGATCCGGAGCTTTGTGTGGGCACCCAACGTGCATTACGTACTCAGCAGCGAAGTAGAGCAGATCCTGCTCCCGGGGCTGAAGACAGAGATCTATGCGGCATCGGCGCCGGTCGACGAAGAGACCGAGCCCGGTGTGTTCCGCATGGCCGATCTTCGCGCGTCCATCGCGGCGCGGCCGACGGCGCATTTCACCCTGGAGGACAGCCGGTCCTACAGCGGAAGGCCGTCGATCCGCATCGCCCTGCTGCGTACGTCCGATGACGCCGGGATCCGGGAAGTGTTCCCGAACCTGGATTTCACCTATGTGGCGCTCGGACGTTCCTCCGCAAGACGGGAGGTCCTCGCGCAGCTGGCATACGACCCGGGGCGTCTCGAGCCTGAGACGATACGGGACAGCGGCAGCCACGGCGTATATATCGGAGAGGCGGACGAGGAAAGCGGCGCGCTGAAGGAGATCCGCTTTGTCCCCATGGCCGCGGCCTCCTACATTCCCCTCAGGATCTCGGTCAATACAAAGACCGGCAGTGAGGAGCTGGAAAATATGATCCGGCAGGAGATCGCAAGGCGGGGAGAGAAGAACATTTACCGGCTGAAACTGACCGGGAGCCGTGATCCGGAAGTGACCTTTGACCTGGACGGGCTTAAGGAGAAATACCGGATCAGCGAGATCGTGGACGAGACCGAGCCGGAGTATGATTTTGAAGCTTTGTTTGCCGAGCATCCGCAGGACATGATCGGATATTATATCGGCACGATCGTGAACAGCGGCAGGGAAATGTCGGAGATCGAGCGGAAAGCCATGTTTTACGGCATCGACGCCCTGCTTAGGAGTTCCGAGGGAGGCAGCGCCGCGCGTGACGGGGGTGGACGGCAGTGAATATAGTCAGGATCCATGTAAACGGATTTGGAAAACTGCACCATACCGATCTGCAGCTTGCAGAAGGCCTGAACCTGCTGATCGGCGACAATGAGGCCGGCAAGTCCACGCTGCACCTGTTTCTGCGTTCCATGCTGTACGGGCTCGGGACGAAACGCAGGAACGGACAGCCTTCCGCGGAAGAAAGAATGCGGCCCTGGAAGGACCCGCAGGAGTTCGGCGGATGGCTGGAGCTCGAGGACGAAGGCGGACGTTACCGGATCACCCGTGATTTTGACCGGGCGCCGGATGACCTGCAGGTATGCGAGCTGACGGACAGCGGGGAGAAAAGGCTTTCCCCCGAAGAAGGCGCAGGCGTCCTGCAGAAGCTTCTCAGGAACGTGAGCGAGACCGCCTACGTCAACACGGTGAGCGCCGGACAGCTCAGCGCCGCGACCGAGCGCAACATGAGCGGCGAGCTGCGCCGTTACGCCGCGAACGTCAGCACCACAGCCAGTCCCGATCTCAATGCGGACCGGGCGATCGGGCTGCTTAAGGAAGAGCGCAGCCGGCTGGAGGCGTCCCTCGATATGGATGCGGCCAGGGAATACACCGGGCTCCTCAGCAATGTGAGGAAGCTGGAAGAGAACCTGGACCGGCCGGACTATGTCAACAACATCCTCGACATAACGGAATCGGGCCGCGTAAAGGATGCCGAGGCCGCGAAGGTCGAGGCTGAGATCCGCGCGGAAGAGGCGGTGATCGGGGAGCGCAGGCAGATCCTCGGGGAGGCCGGCCTTGACAGCCGGGAAAAGATCGATCAGACAAGGGACAGTGTCCTCGGCGCCTACGGGAGCTGGCAGACCCTGTCGGAGAAATGCCGCAGGGACCGGAGCGGCCGGATCTTTGTGATCCTGGTCATTGCAGCCGTGGTCCTGGCAGCATTCGGATGGAAGTTCCGCGAGGAATACCTGTGCGTCATTTTCCTGATCCTGGCAGCGGGGTGCCTGGCGCTGGGTGCCATGCTCCTGCATACCGGGAAGAAGAATCAGCGTCTCCGGCAGCAGCTGGACAGTGAGCTGCGCGAAAAGCTTTCCCTGTATACCGACAGCACCGAACCCGGCGAGGAGGCGATCCATTCGTTCGAGAACCGGATGCACGGGCTCAGGAAAGCGGCGGAAGAGCTGGATGAGGCCGGGGCGAAGAAGACAGCCCTGCAGGACGAGCTGATCCGGATCAACGCCGAGCAGAAAGCCTGCGGCGAGACCCTGGAGAAACAGCGGGAAGCAAGGACCAGGGTGGAAGAAAACCTGCGGGAGCTGAACTCCATGCATGAGGAGGCTGCCGCCCTGCGCCGGAAGCTCACGGAGAACGACCTCGTGCGCGACCGGATCGAGGCAGTCGACCTGGCAGTCGAGACCCTGGAAATGCTGAAGGAAGACATCAGCAGCGCCGTCGGCACCTATATCAACCAGGAGGCTTCCCGTATGGTCGGAGGACTGACCGGGGGCGCCTATACGTCTGTGAATGCGGGAAAGCAGTATGACATCAGCCTGAATTCCCATGACGGCATGATCCCGATCGGCAGTGTGAGCGCGGGTACGGCCGACCAGGTCTACCTTGCCCTGCGGCTGGCGACGATCCGCTTCATTGCGGGCGGCGAGGATGCGATGCCGCTGATCCTGGATGACAGTTTTGCGCTGTATGACGACATGCGTCTGCGCCGGGCCGTCCGGTTCCTCGCGGACAATTATCATGGACAGATCCTGATCTTCACCTGCCAGCACCGGGAGGAAGAGGCGCTGAAGGCGGAAGGGCTGCCATGCCACATTCTCAATCTGTAATATTGGACCTGCGGTATCCGGGACCGCAGCATTATATATGCGGCATCCGGGTCCGCAGCAGAGGTTTTTATGGATAAACACTATGACGTAATAATAATCGGGGCGGGCCCCTCGGGCATTTTCTGTGCCTACGAACTGATCGAAAAGAAGCCGGACATGCGGATCCTGATGATCGAAAAAGGCCGCTCCATCGAGAAGCGCAGCTGCCCCAAGCGCGTGACCGGGCGCTGCATGGGCTGCAAGCCCTGCAACATCACGACCGGATTCGCGGGCGCGGGCGCATTTTCCGACGGCAAGCTCTCCCTGTCCCCGGACGTGGGAGGAAACCTGCCGGAGATCCTGGGCTATGACGAGACGAAGAAGCTCATGGGCGAGTCCGACGCGATCTACCTTAAATTCGGCGCGGACAAAAATGTCTACGGGCTCGATAAGAAACAGGAGATCGAGGACATTCGCCGACGGGCGATCAAGGCCAACCTCAAGCTGATCGAATGCCCGATCCGCCACCTCGGGACCGAGGAGGGATACAAGATCTACCAGAGGATCCAGGAGTGGCTGACGGAAAAGGGTGTGGAAATGCGCTTCAATACCATGGTGACGGACATCCTGATCGAAGACGGCGCTGTCCGCGGCGTGGTGACGGATAAGGGCGAGCAGTTCTATTCCGAGGAGATCGCCGCAGGCATCGGGCGCGAGGGTTCGGACTGGTTTTCTCACATCTGCGACCGGCACGGCATCGAGACGCAGGTCGGCACCGTGGATATCGGCGTCCGGGTAGAGGTCCGCGACGAGATCATGGATTTCCTCAATAAGAATCTCTACGAGGCGAAGCTCGTCTACCATACCCCGACCTTCGACGACAAGGTGCGTACCTTCTGTACCAACCCGTCCGGCGAAGTGGCGACGGAATACTATGACGAAGGACTGGCGGTCGTCAACGGCCACGCCTACAAATCGCAGGATATGAAGACGGAGAACACCAACTTCGCGCTGCTGGTCTCCAAGAATTTCACGAAGCCGTTCAAGACCCCGATCGAGTACGGCAAGCATGTGGCGCAGCTTTCGAACATGCTCTGCGACGGAAAGATCATGGTACAGACCTTCGGCGATTTCCTGCGCGGACGCCGCACGACGGAAGAGCGGCTCTGCCGGACCAACCTGATCCCGACGCTGAAGGATGCCGTACCCGGCGACCTGAGCCTGGTACTGCCGTACCGCATCATGCTGGATATCAAGGAAATGCTGTTTGCCCTGGACAAGGTCACGCCCGGCATCGCGTCCGACGAGACCCTGCTCTACGGTGTCGAGGTCAAGTTCTATTCCAACAAGGTCATCGTGGACAGGAACTTCGAGACCTCCGTCAGGGGCCTCCGCGCCATGGGTGACGGCGCTTCGGTGACCCGCGGACTGCAGCAGGCAAGCGCCAACGGCCTGTGTGTGGCACGGGCGATCCTCGCGGCGCAGGCCGGGTAAGGGAAATGGAGACCTACCTGATCGCCGGACTTGGAAATCCGGATAAAAAATACGAGGAGACCCGGCACAATACGGGATTCCGCGCGCTGGACAGACTGGCGGACAAGCTCCACATGAGCGTCACGGACCGGAAGTTCCGGGGACTGTTCGGAAGCACCATCACCGGCGGGCGCAAGCTGATGCTCCTGAAGCCGCAGACCTATATGAACCTGAGCGGGGAGTCGGTCGCGGAAGCAGCCCGGTATTACGGGATCCCCGAAGACCATATCATCGTATTATTTGACGACATCAATTTTGCCTGCGGCCGCATGCGCATCCGCGGGAGCGGATCGGCGGGCGGTCACAACGGCATGAAGAGCATCATCGCGCAGCTGGGCAGCGATGCCTTTCCGAGAGTGCGGATCGGCGTCGGCGCCAAGATGGAACAGCAGGACCTGGCGGCCCATGTGCTCGGCAAGTTCGCGCCGGAGGACCGCAGGGTCATGGATGCGGTATTTGACGCTGCCGCGGACGCCGCGCTCTGCATCATTGAGCATGGCGTGACGGAAGCCATGAACCGCTACAACGGGCTGGACCTCGGAGCGGGAGAAGAAGGGACGAAAGAACCGGGATCGGATGTATAACGCCTTACGTACCTTAACTGTATATACGGATCTGGAGCGGGAGCTGCTGAAGGCCCCCGCTCCTTTGAGCGTAACGGGATGCATGGAATCCCAGAAATCCATGCTTGCCGCGGAGCTGACGGCGGCATTTCCCGGATGGACACTGTATATCTGCGCGGACGAGCGCACCGCCGCGCAGACTGCCTCGGACATCGCGGGGCTCCTGCAGGAGGGCAGCGTCTGGCAGTACCCGGCCAAGGACCTTCTGTTCTACAGCTCGGATATCCACGGCAGCTTCATCGTACACCAACGCATGGACGCGATCCGGCACCTTCTCGAGGACCGGAAGGGCGTCCTCGTCGCGACGGCGGACGCGCTGATGGACCGCATCCCGTCCAGGGAGACCATACGCAGTGAACGGCTGCGTCTCTTTGAAGGCATGGTGATCACCACAGTCAACCTGAGCCGCATCCTGAGCCGGCTCGGCTACGAGCGGGCGGCCCAGGTCGAAACGATGGGACAGTACGCGGTCCGGGGCGGCATCGTGGACATTTACCCGATGACCATGGAGGAACCCTGCCGCATAGAGTTTTTTGACGATGAGATCGACACCATCCGGAGCTTCGATACCGCTACGCAGCGGTCGACGGAGCGCCGGGAGGCGATCGAGATCTATCCCGCGTCCGACGCGGTCCCGGCTTCCGACGGAGCATTTTCCGGAGAAACGCCCTCCGGCGGAGCGGAAGAGTCGGTTTCCCTGCTTTCGTACTTTGAGAAAGACGCGCTGGTCATCATGGATGACCCGGTCCGGATCCGGGACAGGGCAGAGGCGGTGGAGGCAGAGTTTGCCGAAAGCGCGCAGCACAGGCTTGAAAAGGGGATCCAGAGCGTCCGGGAGGAAGACGGCAGGGCTGTCGTGACGGATATCTTTTCCGCCGCGCTCATCATGGAGCAGCTGAGGGACCGCCGCTGCCTGCTGATCGCGGGTCTGGATGAGTCCCTGAAAGAGTTCGGCGCCGGGAAGAATTTCCATTTCAATACGGCGTCGGTGGGAAGCTACAAGGAGAGCTTTGACCGCCTGATCTCGGATATCCTGGCGTACCAGAAAAAAGGATTCCGCATTTCCGTCCTGACGCCTTCGCGGACCAGGACGTCCCGGCTTGCGGAAAACCTGCGCGAATACGGGATCCATGCCTTCTGTCCCGACGAGGGGACGAAGGAGGAACTGCAGCCCGGGCAGACAGAAGTAGTATGCGGAAGCCTGCGGCAGGGATTCATTTACCCGGACATCCGTTACGTCCTGATCACGGAATCGGACATGTTCGGGCAAAAGAGCGGGAAGCGGCGGAAAAAGAAGAAATACGAAGGCGAAAAGCTGGTCTCCCTGACGGAGCTGAAGGACGGGGACTATGTCGTGCATGAGAGCCACGGCATAGGCGTCTACCGGGGCCTCCGCCATATCGTGCGCGAGGGGAGCGGCAAGGACTATATCCAGATCGAATACGCGGACGGCGGGAACCTTTACCTCCCCGCGACGCGGCTGGACCTGATCCAGAAATACGCTTCCAGCGAGGCGCCGCGCCCGAAGCTGAACCGGCTGAACGGCACGGAGTGGCAGAAGACGCGGACCAGGGTCACGAAGGCGGTCAACGACATCGCGAAGGAACTGATCGAACTGTACGCGGAGCGGCTGCACGCGCCGGGCTACCGCTACAGCCGGGATACCGTATGGCAGCGTGAATTCGAGGAGCTCTTCCCCTACGAGGAAACGGAAGACCAGGTGAACGCGATCGCGGCGGTCAAGTCCGATATGGAGTCGGACCGCATCATGGACCGGCTGATCTGCGGCGATGTGGGCTACGGCAAGACGGAGATCGCGCTGCGGGCCGCATTCAAGGCCGTTCAGGACTCCAAGCAGGTGATCTTCCTGGTACCGACGACGATCCTGGCGCAGCAGCATTACAACACTTTTCTGGACCGGCTCGGGAAGTTCCCCGTCAAGGTCGCCATGATGTCCCGCTTTCGTACGCCCGACCAGAACAAAAAGACGGCCGCGCAGCTAAAGAGCGGCAGCATTGACATCGTGATCGGCACGCACCGGCTGCTTTCGAAGGATGTGGAGTTCAAAAATCCGGGCCTGCTGATCATCGACGAGGAGCAGCGCTTCGGGGTGGCGGACAAGGAGAAGATCAAACGTCTCCGGACGAACCTGGATGTGCTGACGCTGACCGCGACGCCCATACCGCGTACGCTGCACATGTCCCTTTCGGGGATCCGTGATCTTTCGATCCTGGAGGAGCCGCCGTTCGACCGGGTCCCCATCCAGACCTATGTCATGGAATATAACGACGAATTCGCGCGGGAGGCGATCGCGCGCGAGCTGGGACGCGGCGGACAGGTGTTCTATGTCTATAACCGGGTCCGGGAGATCGCGGACCGGGCGGCACACTTAAGGAGCCTGCTTCCGGACGCCCGGATCGAGTATGCCCACGGGCAGATGAACGAGCGCGAGCTCGAAGATATCATGGTCGAGTTCGTCAGCGGTGAGATCGATGTCCTCGTTTCCACGACGATCATTGAGACCGGCCTGGACATCCCCAACGCCAACACCCTGATCGTGGACGGCGCGGAGCGCATGGGACTCAGCCAGCTGTACCAGCTGCGGGGCCGGGTAGGCCGCTCCAACCGGACCGCCTACGCCTTCCTGATGTACCGGCGGAACAAGGTCCTGACCGAAGAGGCGGAGAAGCGTCTCAAGGCCATCCGCGAGTTTACGGAGTTCGGCGCCGGCATCAAGATCGCCATGCGGGACCTCGAGATCCGCGGCGCGGGCAATGTCCTCGGCGCGGAGCAGCACGGGCAGATGCAGGCGGTCGGCTACGACCTGTACTGCAAGCTCCTGAACAAGGCAGTGCGGTACCTGCGGGGTGAGGCTGAGCAGAAGCCGGAGTTCGAGACGACGGTGGAATGCGACATCGACGCGTTCATCCCGTCCGACTATATCGCGGATGAATACCAGAAGCTGGATACCTACAAACGGATCGCGGAGATCTCCTGCGACAGCGAATATCTGGATATGCAGGACGAACTGACCGACCGGTACGGGGATATCCCGAAGGAAGTCCAGGCGCTGCTGGATATCGTGCGGCTGAAGTACCGGGCGCACGAAGCGTACGTCACCGACCTGGTGATCCGCAGCACGGACGGTTCGATCACCATGCAGATGTTCCCGCGGGCGCAGATCGACGTCGACGCGATCCCCGGACTGATCGAAAGGGAGCGCGGCAGGCTGAAGCTGATGCGCGGACAGAACCCGCGGTTCATATGGAAGGATCCCAGGGCGGCATATCACGGGCCGGGTCCCATGATGCAGAAAGCGCTCGAGATCGCGGAAGCCCTGGTCCGGAAAGACGGGTGACTACATGTTGTGGTGTGCCCCGATCGGGAAGATGCCGCTCCAAAAGGAGGGCCGGACCGGCGGATCATCCGGTCAAAAAGAGGGAAGGCCGCATGGCGTAAGGCTTTCCGAAGCCGGCCGCCTTATCCGCCGGAGTGTTACCTTACTCTACCACATGTAGTTGTTTTTTAAAATACAATACAAGATATTGACATGACTTCGCCCCTGGGTGTATGATGAAACCGTTCGGCACCGGATGTTTTCCGGGAGAGGACCGGCGTGCGGGACAGACAGCATTTACCGCCGTCCGTCATCCGCTTTTTATCATAAACAACAGGGGTATCGTCATGTATCAGGTAGTAAAGAGAGACGGAAAGATCGCAGAGTTCAACATCGGCAAGATCAGTGCCGCTATCACCAAGGCGTTCGAGGCGCTCGGCAAGCAGTATCATCCCAGTGTCATCGAGCTTATTTCCCTGCACGTCACGTCCGATTTCGAGAGCAAGGTCAAGGACGGCAAGATCACGGTCGAGGAGATCCAGGACAGCGTGGAGAAAGTCCTTTCCGAGTCCGGTTACGCAGACGTTGCGAAGGCCTATATCCTGTATCGCAGACAGCGTGAGAAGGTCAGGAACATCAATTCCACTCTCCTCAACTATAAGGACCTGGTCGACAATTACCTCAAGATCAACGACTGGCGCGTCAAGGAGAATTCCACCGTCACCTATTCCGTCGGCGGACTCATCCTTTCCAACTCCGGCGCCATCACTGCAAACTACTGGCTCAGCGAGGTCTATGACGACGAGATCGCGGACGCGCACCGCAACGCTTCCATTCATCTGCACGACCTTTCCATGCTGACCGGCTACTGCGCCGGCTGGAGCCTGAAGCAGCTGATCCAGGAAGGTCTCGGCGGCGTTCCCGGCAAGATCACGTCCTCCCCGGCGAACCACCTTTCCACCCTCTGCAACCAGATGGTCAACTTCCTGGGCATCATGCAGAACGAGTGGGCGGGCGCGCAGGCGTTCTCCTCCTTCGACACCTACCTTGCCCCCTTCGTCAAGGTGGACAACCTGTCCCAGAAGGAAGTCAAGCAGTGCGTGCAGTCCTTTGTCTATGGCGTCAACACCCCGAGCCGCTGGGGCACGCAGGCTCCCTTCTCCAACATTACCCTCGACTGGGTGGTGCCGGCTGACATGAAGAACCTTCCGGCGATCATCGGCGGCAGGGAGATGGACTTTACCTACGGTGACTGCCAGAAGGAAATGGATATGGTCAACAAGGCCTTCATCGAGATCATGATCGAAGGCGACGCCAACGGACGCGGTTTCCAGTATCCCATTCCGACCTACTCCATTACCCGCGATTTCGACTGGAGCGAGACCGAGAACAACAAGCTCCTCTTTGAAATGACCGCCAAGTACGGCACCCCGTACTTCTCCAACTACATCAACTCCGACATGGAGCCCAGCGATGTACGTTCCATGTGCTGCCGCCTGCGTCTCGACCTGCGCGAGCTCCGCAAGAAGTCCGGCGGATTCTTCGGATCCGGCGAGTCGACCGGTTCCATCGGCGTCGTGACGATCAACATGCCGAGGATCGCCTACCTTGCAAAGGACGAGAAGGACTTCTACGCACGCCTGGACAACCTGATGGATATCTCCGCGCGCTCCCTGAAGACCAAGCGTACCGTCATCACGAAGCTTCTGGAGCAGGGACTCTATCCCTACACCAAGCGTTACCTGGGCACCTTCGAGAACCATTTCTCCACGATCGGCCTGATCGGCATGAACGAGGTCGGACTCAACGCGAAGTGGCTCCGCGCCGACCTGACCGACGAGCGTGTACAGCGCTTCACCCGCGATGTGCTGAACCACATGCGTGAGCGCCTGTCCGACTACCAGGAGAAGTACGGCGACCTCTACAACCTTGAGGCGACTCCGGCCGAGTCCACGACCTACCGTTTCGCGAAGCATGACAAGGAAGTCTATCCGGATATCATTACCGCCAACATGAACGGTACGCCGTACTACACCAACTCCTCCCATCTGCCGGTAGGATTCACGGAGGACGTGTTCTCCGCACTGGACATCCAGGACGACCTGCAGACCTTGTACACTTCCGGTACGGTCTTCCACGCCTTCCTCGGCGAGAAGCTTCCGGACTGGAAGGCAGCAGCGGCGCTGGTACGCAAGATCGCCGAGAACTACAAGCTTCCGTACTATACCATGTCCCCGACCTACTCCGTATGCCGGGAGCACGGATACCTGACCGGAGAGCAGACCGTCTGCCCGCACTGCGGACAGAAGACCGAGGTCTACAGCCGCATCACCGGCTACTATCGTCCGGTCCAGAACTGGAACGACGGCAAGGCACAGGAGTACAAGGACCGCCGGGTATACAACATCGGCCGTTCCGTCCTGACCCATACCGGACCGAATCCGGCGCCCGTGGACGAGCCGCTGCGCCAGCCCGCTGAGGCTGCGGAGGCAGGATCCGGCCAGTACATCAACAAGATCCACGAAGCGATCGATACGATCGAGCACGGCATGCCGGCAGCTGCGGCAGCGCAGCAGGATGACAGCGTTATCCTCTTCAAGACGCCGACCTGCCCGAACTGCAAGGCCGCAGGCGCGCTCCTGGATAAGGCAGGCGTTTCCTACACTGTCCTCAATGCCAACGAGGAGCCGGATCTGGTAGAGAAGTACGGCGTAAAGCAGGCGCCCACACTGGTACTGGTGCACGGAGATTCCTTTGAAAAGTTCCGCGGCGTGTCCGATATCCGCGGCTGGCTGAAGAACCGCTGATCCAAAGGCCTGATCTGAGCAGGACCAAAGCTGATCCAAGACCGGCCTAAGGCCCGGCCGGGGCCTGCGTATGGAAATCAAGAACTCATTGATACCGGGATCTTCATTCTTCCGGAAGGAGGATGGGGATCCCGGGTCTGCATATCAGGGATATCTGAGGGGTTTAGACTATGTACGATATAATCATCGTCGGCGGCGGGCCGGCAGGCATGACGGCAGCACTCTACGCGCTCCGTTACGGCAAGTCCGTACTCATTATTGAAAAGACCGGGTTCGGCGGGCAGATCACCCATGCCCCGAGAGTGGAGAATTACCCCGGGACCGCAACCATGAGCGGCAATGAATTTGCCGAGAAGATGCTCGATCAGATCCTCGCGCAGGGCGCGGAGATCGAGTTTGCGGCCGTGACCGGCGTAAGGCAGATCCCGGGCGGGGAGGGTACGGCTCCTTCATTTGAAGTCGATACGGAAGACGACGGCAGCAGGACGGCCAGGGCGGTCATCCTTGCCACCGGCGTCAGGCACCGTACGCTCGGACTTCCCGGAGAGGAAGAACTGACTGGAGAAGGGGTGTCGTACTGTGCGGTCTGTGACGGGGACTTTTACGCCGGAAAGACGGTGTGTGTCGTAGGCGGAGGCGATGCCGCCCTGCAGGAGGCGATCCTGCTTTCGGAGAAGTGCCGGGAGGTCATCGTGTTGCATCGCAGAGCGTTCTTTACTGGGGAAACGAGACTGCAGGAGATCCTGGAGGCGCGGCCCAATGTACGCACCGTAATGGAAGTGCGGATCCGCAGGCTCCTGACAGATGAGGCCGGGAGCTTCTGCGGTGTTGAGACAGAGCGCGCGGACGGCAACGGCACGGAAGGAAGTGTCCCGGCGGTCATCCCCTGTGACGGGCTGTTCGTCTCGATCGGGCAGATCCCGGAGAATGAATGTTTCGCCGCCGTCGGAGACCTCGACGCGCACGGATATTTTGACGCGGACGAGCGCTGCGTCACAAGGACACCGGGCGTGTTTACCGCGGGAGACTGCCGGACAAAGGAGGTTCGTCAGCTGACGACGGCCGTCGGCGACGGCGCAGTCGCAGCATTGGCTGCCTGCCGGTATATCGACAGGCTCTGAGAAAGCTGCCAGGCTCTGAGAAATAATGAAATGAAGAAATGAAAGATCCCGGGGATGCAGTCCCCGGGATCTTCAGGTTCTGACTACAGGACGAAACGCATTGGTCTGAACTGTCGTTTTTTCCAATTTAACGCAAAAAGAGATCCGGGGAGTTTATCCCCGGATCGAAATACTTAATTACTGTCTGATCAAGCGTTGATAGCTTCCTTCAGAGCCTTCGCTGCGGTGAACTTAGCAACCTTGCATGCCGGAGACTTCATCTTCTTGCCGGTTCTGGGGTTACGAACTTCTCTTGCTGCTCTCTCTGCAGCCTTAAAAGAACCAAGCTCCGGGATCTGGACCTTGCCGCCGTCCTTCAGTTCGCCCTGAATGGTAGCAGTAAGAGCCTTGATGACCTTCTCGATATCCTTCTTGGTTACGCCGGTATCCTGTGCGATAGCTGTCACGAGTTCGCCTTTGTTCATTGATTATTCCCTCCTGAAAAAAACTGTCTGCAAATTGATTTGCTCTTACTCATTTATAAAGGTTTTACGGAGCAATGTCAAGCGCAGAGCCTTGGTTGGAGCCAAAAAAATATAAATGTGGGTAAGAATATCCAAAATGGCCGGTATTTTACAGGTCAACGCCCCGAATCTGGGTGTCCGGGACATACTTCCGGGCAATGCGGGCATAGTCCTGCAGGGATCTGACGGAGGGGGCGTGGAGGCCTTCGAAGGGGACGGAGTCACGGTCCGTGAAGCATTGCAGGAAATAGCGGCGCGCGCCGAGGATCATCTGCCCGATCTCCTCAAAGTCTGCTGCCTCATGGAACTCCTGCACGACCGTCGTGCGGAATTCATAATCGATATTCCCGCCGACCAGGAGGGTAATGCTCTCCTGGAGAGGTCTCAGATCCAGGGACTGCATGCCGGAGGTCACGGCGTATTTGGCGGGGCTGTTCTTGATATCCATGGCAACATAGTCGACGAGGCCCTCCTCCATCAGCCGGTGGAGCATGGACGGTCGGAAGCCGTTGGTATCGAGCTTGACAGCAAAGCCGAGGTCACGGATCGCTCTGAGAAGGTCCGGGAGCGAATCATGAAGGCAGGGCTCCCCGCCGGTGACGGCGACCCCGTCCAGCAGGCCCTGACGTTTTTTCAGAAACTTGAAAAGCTCCGCGTCATCCATGACCGGCTTAGCGCTGCCGTCCGCCAGCTCAAAATTGTGGCAGAACGGGCAGCGGAGGTCACACCCTCCGAGAAACACTGTACATGCGACATGTCCCGGAAAATCCAGGAGCGTCATCTTCTGCAAACCATGAATCAACATTGTCATAATCCCTCAAAAAATGAGCGGCCGGGCGGTAAGCACCGGCACAAAACAGCAGGTATCCAAAAACAAGACCCGAAGCGTCATAACGTTTCGGGTCCGTCAGTCATCCTTCTCTTTGAGAAGCACCTCGTCCGGGTTCAGCAGTCCCAGCTTATCCCGGGCGACCTCCTCAATGTATTGTTTGGTCGTCACATACTTTTTTCGCTCGTTCAGGATCTCCGTGCGTTGCTCCTCGTCCGAGATCTGCCGCTCGAGGGCCTGTTCGCGCTCGATATACGCACGCTGCTGGTCCCGCATCTCGCGGGAATCGATATAAACAGTAGACGCGACAACAGCAATCAGCAGCGTAAGGCCGATCATCGCCAAGCCGCCATTCATACTGGTCTTTTTCTGTTTATTCTGCGTACGTGCCATAGTCCGTTCCGTGAAACCTGAAGATAAGTATACATAATTCATTATAAACAAAGATCAGGAAAAGGCAATCCCTTGAAGTATTACGATTTTCTGACATAGCCGTAACTATTCAGTACTCCGGAGCGGCAGGGGACGAAATAATGCTTGCATTAATTTCGGCCCCTGCTGGTACGGAAACTGCGTAGCAGACGGCAAACGGATGAGCAAGAAGGCCGAAGGCCGGATTGCGAATCAGGTTGCCGGGTACTGAATAGTTAAAAGGATTCGGCGGCAAACGGATGAGCAAGGAGGCCGAAGGCCGGATTGCGAATCAGGTTGCCGGGTACTGAATAGTTAAAAGGATTCGGCGGCAAACGGATGAGCAAGAAGGCCGGAGGCCGGATTGCAAATCAGTTTGGCGGGTACTGAATAGTTAATGAGACGAATTCTCCTTATAGATCTCCTCCGCCTGCCGTTCCAGTGACTGCGCGGTCAGGAAGTATCCGTAATAGGAAAAGGTCGGGGCGCATTTTTCGCAGACGAAGGCATAGTAGCCGTCATGCGGGATCCCGGGCGTGGCGAGGAGCTCTTCGGCGCGGTCCAGGAGCGCAAAGATACGCGCCTCGCCGTCCGCAAGCCCCAGTTCGTCCTCGACGGCATTGGCCATGTTGAGGAAGGTGATGGCCTGCTCCAGCACGCCGTTCTCGACCCGGCCCATCATGTCGACAGCCTTGTTCCAAAGCGTTTCCGCCTCACGGAATCTCCCGAGGGATGCTTCCGCGAGCGCCATGTTGTTATAGAGGCCCCCGAGGAGCTCCGGCGCGGTTCCGGATATGGACTCATAGACCCTGCGGGCTTCCTCGAATAACGCAATGGCTGCTTCGGTCTCCCCAAATGCCTGGTGCGCCGTAGCGGCATTGACATAACTGGTGCCCGCGCTGATCGTGTCTTCCATTCCGAGCGCCTTCAGCAGGCTTATCGCCTGGCCGGCATTGAAAAGAGACTTTTCACGGTCACCGGTCTTGCGGTAATGCCCGGTGAGCTCGTTGCGGATCATCAGCTCACCGCGGCGGTCTCCGCCCAGCCTGGCTTCCTCCAGCCAGTAGAGCAGGTGCCGCTCGGCGCCGGCATAGTCCCGGCGGCTCATATATTCATTCATTTTTTCCACGATGCGCTTCTGCGGGACGCTTTTGATCTCCGGCTCCATGCCGTAGGGCGTTTCACACAGCAGGCAGCGGGGTTCCGCATAATCTTCCTTGCGAAGCTCCTCAGCCATCGTTCTTACACTCCTTTGATCCTGTGAATACGGGTCTGTTTATGCATCATTTCCCGAAGGAAAGCGGTATCCCCCGGTCTTCCCTTTTGCGAAGAGTATACCACCAAACCGGGCAGCCGGGAAAGCATTCGTGACAGCGCGTATGAAACTTCCCCCCGCAACTTTAAAAGAATGCGGAAATCTGATACAATGTCAGCGTGCTGAGTCATGAAAAGGAGTGATCATTATATGAGACTGGATAAATACCTGAAGGTTTCCCGCCTGATCAAGCGCCGGACAGTTGCCTGCGATGCGTGCAATGCAGGGCGCGTATCTGTCAACGGCAAGCCCCAGAAGGCTTCCTATGAGGTGAAGGTAGGCGACCGCATCGAGATCGGTTTCGGAGAACGTCTGGTCGCCGTGGAGGTCACCGCGATCGAAGAAACACAGAAAAAAGACGAAGCAAAGGAACTGTATAAATACATCTGAGCGTGGGGAGGCGGCATTGAAAGGACTGGAATTATCCCGGAAATACTTCGAGGAATACGGACTTCCCATGCTGGAAGAAGGCTTTCCGGAGCTGATGGATCAGCTGGCGGCAGGCCTGTTCGGCAGCGGGTCGGAGTGCTTCGGATTTGACGACGAGATCTCCCGGGACCATGATTTTGAGCCCGGGTTCTGTATCCTGCTGCCGGATGAGTCCCTGGTGGACCGCCGGCAGGAATTTCAGCTCGAGCGCGCATATGCCCGTCTTCCGAAGGAATTTATGGGCTGCAGGCGCCTTACGATGCAGCCGGTCGGAGGCGCGCGGCACGGTGTTTTCCGGACCGCGGCATATTTTCTGGAAAAGACCGGCAGTCCCGACGGAAGACTGAGCACGGAGGCATGGCTCCGCGTCCCGGAGCATGCGCTTGCGGAAGCGGTGAACGGGGAATTGTATCTGGACCGCCGCGGGGAGGTGTCGGAGATCCGGCAGCGTCTCGCCTATTATCCGGAGGATATCCGGCTGAAGAAACTGGCGGGGCATCTCCTGCTCATGGCCCAGGCCGGCCAGTATAACTATCAGCGCAGCATCCGGCACGGAGAGGAAGCGGCGGCACAGCTCGCGGTGTTCGAGTTCGTAAAGAGCGCCATAGCGGTGATCTTCCTGCTGAACCGCCGGTACCAGCCATACTATAAATGGAGCTTCCGGGCGCTCCGCGAGCTCCCGCTCCTGTCCCTGGAGGCGGAGCTTCTGGAGTACCTGCTGACGACGGGCAATGATGCGGAGACCGCGGAAGAAAAGTACAATGTCATAGAAGGCATTGCCGCGGACGTGATCGACGAGCTGATGGCAAGGGAACTGACGGCGGCCAACTGCGGCGATCTGGAAAAGCACGCCTACTCGGTCAATGACCGGATCGCAGACGCCGGGCTTCGCAACATGCACATCCTGGCGGCGGTATGACCGGCATGGATACGAACGCTTGGAAATGAACAAGTTTGAAAAACACATTCTCGAATATATCCGGACGCATGAAATGGTGCGGCGCGGAGACCTCGTTCTCGCGGCTTTGAGCGGTGGTCCCGATTCCGTGTGCCTGCTGTCGGTCCTCGTGAGCCTGCGGAAGGTGCTGGGCATCAGACTTCACGCGGCCCATGTGCACCACGGCCTCAGAGGCCCGGAAGCAGACCGGGACGAAGCTTTCTGCCGGGAGCTGGCAGCACGCATGGACGTGCCTTTTGACAGCATCCGCGTGGATGTGCGTGCACTGGTCCGGGAACAGGGACTCAGTGAAGAAGAGGCTGCCAGGGATCTGCGGTACAAAGCCCTGCAGGGCCTCCTTAAGAAAATAACCGACGCCCGCAGCGAAGCACCGGTCGGCAAGACGGGCATGGGTGCAGGGGCAGCCTGCGGAGGGCACATCGCGGTTGCCCACCATGCGGATGACCAGGCGGAGACCATTTTACTGAACCTCCTGCGGGGCAGCGGACTCAAAGGCCTCACCGGCATGCAGCCGGTACGGGGAGATGTGATCCGCCCGCTGCTGGAAACGGGAAGGGCGGAGATCCTCCGCTACCTTCAAGAGAAGGGCCTTGCCTCCTGCCAGGACCGCACGAACCTGGATAACGACTACACGCGCAATTACCTTCGGAACGAGATCCTGCCGCGGATGCAGGAAGGCGTCAATCGCAGGTCTGCCGAGCATATCGCGGCGGCCGGCAGGATGATCGCACAGGCGGAAGCCTTTTTGGAGGAGACTGCCAGGTCCCTTCCCGGGGTGATCCGGATCGAGTTCCCGCCGCAGCCGCCTGCAGACGGGTCACAGATATCCTGCACGGGTGCCCCTGCGCCCGGCACGATCGTTCCGGCGCAGCCTGTGGCAGCAGCCCTGCAGCGGCGGATCCTGAAAGAAAAACCGCAAATCCTGCGCAGATATGTTATAATCGAAGGGCTTAAACAATTGGGCGTTCCGTTGAAGGACTGGGGAGAGGCGCATTTTTCGGAGATCGACCTGGCGCTGGCGGGCCATACGGGGCTCCATCTCGACCTTCCCGGCGGAGTTTATGCGGATAATACCAGGGAGGAAACGATCCTCAGCATGCCCCGGCAGGCGGCGGAAACAGACTATACTACAACAGCAGGAGAGAGCAGACCATGAAGCAGTATACGATCAAGACATTGATATCCGAGGAAAAGCTTAAGGAGAGGATCAGGGAACTCGCGAAAGAGATCGACCGGGATTATGCCGGCAAGGAGATCCATCTGATCTGTGTCCTGAAGGGCGGCGCTTATTTTATGACGGAGCTCTCCAAATATATCACGATCCCGGTGACCATTGACTTCATGGCGGTCTCCAGCTACGGCTCCAAGACGGTCTCCAGCGGTATCGTAAAGATCATCAAGGACCATGACGAGCCGATCGAAGGCAGGGATGTCCTGGTCGTGGAAGATATCGTGGACACGGGATTCACGCTTTCCTATCTGCTGGAAATGCTGCGCGACCGCAAGCCGGCATCCCTGAAGCTCTGCGCGATGCTGAACAAGCCGGATCGCAGGATACGCGAAGTAAAGATCGACTATCTCGGATTCGATATCCCGGACGAGTTCGTCGTCGGATATGGGCTGGACTATGACCAGCACTACAGAAACCTGCCGTATATCGGCTCTATCAAACCGGAAGAAGACTGAGCAATACCATGAACAGAAGAGCTTTTACTATACCATGGGTACTGATCATCCTGGTATTGGTTGCCTATGGCACCTCGATCCTATCCATGCGCGGGTATTCGGAAACGGTCACCGCGCGGGAACTGGAAACCATGATCGAGGACAGCGGCAATATCGATACCGTCGTGATCCGGACTTCCGCGAAAAACAATACCGGGACCGTGACCGTCGTGGACAAGAGCGGTGACCGCTATCAGGCTTCACTGACAGATGCGGACCGGCTGGCGGAGAAACTGGACCAAAGCGGGGTCGACTACGTCGTACAGGCAGACTCGGGATTTGATCTGTCGATCGCATCCCTGCTTCCCTATGCCCTCATGCTGGCGCTGTTCGTCATGTTTATCCGCCTGTTCCTCGGAGGAGGCATGGGCGGCGGGCAGAACGCCCGGATGATGAATTTCGGCAAGAGCCGGGCACGGCTCAACACCGAAACGGAACTGACCATGGACGACGTGGCAGGCATGGTCGAGGAGAAAAATGAACTGAAGGAAGTCGTGGAATTCCTTAAGAGCCCGCAGCGTTTCCGGGATATGGGCGCGCGAATTCCGAAGGGCATCATCCTCGTGGGCGCCCCCGGCACCGGCAAGACCCTGCTGGCCAAGGCGGTAGCCGGCGAAGCCAGAGTACCGTTCTACAGCATTTCCGGTTCGGATTTCGTGGAAATGTATGTCGGCGTCGGCGCCGCGCGTGTCAGGGACATGTTTGAAGAAGCCAAGAAAAACAGCCCCTGCATCATTTTCATCGATGAGATCGACGCTGTGGCACGCCGCAGAGGTACGGGCCTCGGAGGGTCGCATGACGAGCGCGAGCAGACCCTGAACCAGATGCTGGTGGAGATGGACGGATTCTCACAGAACCAGGGCATCATCGTCATGGCGGCCACCAACCGTGTGGACATCCTGGATCCGGCGATCATGCGTCCCGGCAGATTCGACCGCAAGATCACCGTCAGCCGACCCGATGTGGCGGCGAGAGAGGCGATCCTGCAGCTCCATGCCAAAAACACGCGGCTGGATGACGACGTGAACCTGAAGCGCGTGGCACAGACTACGGCAGGTTATACCGGCGCGGACCTCGAGAACCTCCTCAATGAGGCGGCGATCGAAGCGACCATGGATGATTGCCCGGTGATCAGCCAGCGGCATATCGATGATGCGTTCATCAAGACCGGGATCGGCAAGGAAAAGAGATCCAAGGTCATTTCGGACCGCGACAAGAAGATCACGGCATATCACGAGAGCGGGCACGCGATCCTGTTCCACCTACTGGAGGATGTGGGTCCGGTGCATATCATCAGCATCATTCCCACCGGCGAGGGTGCGGCAGGTTATACGATGCCGCTGCCGGACAAGGATGACAGCTTTATCACCAAAGGCCAGCTGAAGCATATGATGATGGCGGCCATGGGCGGCCGTATCGCCGAGGAGCTCGTCTGTGACGACATTACGACAGGCGCCTCCCAGGATATCAAGCAGGTCACCAAGATCGCAAGGTCCATGGTCATGCAGTACGGCATGAGCGACCGCATCGGCATGATCAACTACGATGACAACGGCGACGATGTGTTCCTGGGCTACGATATCGCTCACAGCAAGACCTATTCCAACGAAATGCTGAGCCTGATCGACAACGAGGTCCAGGCGCTCGTGGATGAGTGCTACGCCGCGGCGAAGGCCATGATCCTGGAGCACAAAGATGTGCTGGAAAAGAGCTGCGAGCTGCTGATCGAAAAAGAGAAACTGACTGGAGAGGAATTTGCGGCACTGTTCTGATAAGTTGGCTAAGCTGGAGAACTCAGACAAATACACAATGGATACGCAGGGCGCGAGAGACTGCATGACTGTCCCGGAAGGGACCGTGGAGCTCGAGCCCTGCGCTTTTTATGAATGCGCGGTCCGGACCGTGATCCTGCCGGCGAGCCTGCAGCGGATCGGAGACTGCGCTTTCTATGGGTGTGCCGGGCTGGAACAGGTGATCTTTGCGCCGGGTTCAGCACTTTCTTCGATCGGAGACAGTGCCTTCTACGGCTGCGGCGCCCTGCGGGAATGCCGGCTGCCCGCCGGACTTATGGTGATCGGGAACCACGCCTTCTTCCAGTGCCGGGATCTGGACGTCCGGCAGTGGCCGGCGGCACTAAGGAGCATCGGGCGGGAGGCGTTTTCCGGCTGCGGGAGCCTTACGGAAGCCGGCCTGGGTGCGCAGATCACATCGCTCGGAGAGCGTATCTTTTTTGAGTGCCGAAACCTGCGAAAAGCGGATTTGGACCCCGAATGCCGTCTGGAAGTTCTGCCGGATCAGTGCTTTTTCGGATGTTCCGGACTCCGATCCATCTCTCTTCCGGCTTCGCTGCGGGAGATCGGAAGGGAAGCCTTCGGAGGCTGCGGGGGCCTGACGGAGATGACTGTGCCATCGGAGGTGACGCGGATCGGGAGGGACGCCTTCCGCGGGACGCCCTGGCTCGAGCAGTATCCCGGCAGCATGGTGACCGTGGGCGCGGGTCTCCTGATCGCCTGCAGGGACCGCGGTGAAGAAAACCGCAGCGAAGATCACGGGGGAAAACTTGTCATTCCCGAAGGCGTACGGGAGATCGGCGCGGAAGTCTTTTCCGGCCGCAGGGAACTTATGTCCGTGTACTGTCCGGACACGGTCCAAAGGATCGGGGAGCGTGCCTTTGCCGGATGTGAAAACCTGCGGGACATCCGTATCCCACCATCCGTACAGGAGATCGGTATAACCGCCTTTGAAGGGACCGCATGGCTCGAAGAAAGCGCTGAGGACTTCCTGATCGCGGGAGACCATATCCTGCTGGCATATAAAGGGAATGAAGCAAAGGTCCGTATCCCGGAGGACGTCCGCAGGATCGGGGAACGGGCGTTCTATGAGTGCAATGAGCTTCAGTCGCTGGTGATACCGGACACGGTCACGAAGATCGGGGAAGGCGCCTTCGAGGGCTGCCGCAATCTCAGGGAGCTATCATTGCCTGACAGTATATGCGAGATCGCGGCCGGCGCATTCCGTTGGTGCAGCGCGCTGGAAGAGATCCGGCTGCCGCAGGGGCTCCGGGAGATCGCGGCAGAGACCTATTACGGGTGCCGAAAGCTAAAAAAGATCTGTCTCCCTGACGGTGTGCGGACGATCGGAAACAGCGCGTTTCACTGGTGCAGCGCGCTGGAGGCTGTCCATTTTCCGGAGAGCCTTGAAAAGATCGGGGACAATGCATTCCACTGGTGCAGCCATCTGACAGAGCTCCGCCTGCCGGAAGGACTTCGGACGATCGGTGACAGTGCTTTTGCGGGGTGCGGCAGGCTGGAAAACGCGGTGATCCCCGGAAAGACCGTCAGGATCGGCATGAGTGCCTTCTATCGCTGCGGCATGCTCACGGAGATCCTGCTGCCGGATTCGGTCGAAATGCTGGGGATGAATGCCTTCGGCGGCTGCGGGAAGCTTACGGATGCGAGGCTTTCCGAAAAGCTGGCCGCGCTGCCGGACTGGGTCTTTTCCGAATGCGCTGGCCTCAGGGAGATCACTATCCCGGAGGGCGTCAGGATCATCGGAAATCATGCCTTTGCGGGGTGCAGAAGGCTCAGTGAAGCGGTATTTCCGGAAAGTCTCATAGGCATCGGCGACCGGGCGTTTGAAAACTGCGGGAGCCTTCCCGCGGTCACCTTTCCGGAGAGGCTCTCCCATATCGGGGACAGTGCCTTTGCAAGGTGCGGGCGGCTTGTGAGGGCCGACTTTCCGGCCCGGCTCGGCAGCATAGGGAATGCCGCATTCGCAGGCTGCAGCCGGCTCAGGAAGGCGACATTCGCCGGCATACCGGAACTGATCGGACGGGGCGCATTTGACGCAGGGACCATCCTGGAACTACCGCTGACGACAACACACGGGACGGCGGCTGTCCGAGTGGAACTTACGGGAGCGTGGAACGACGGACCGCGCGAACAGGAGCTGGCACAGTACCTGGCTGATCCTGTATCCGACCGTTTTGGAAACTTGTCGGAAATCTCCTATCAGGTGCAGCTTGCCGCAGCCCGCATCGACCTGGATCCGTTCTATCGGGAGTACCTTAAGGAGCATGCCGCTCAGGCCGCGGATCTGCTTATCCGCCGGAAAGATATGGATACCTTAAGCATCCTGCTCCGGCACGGCATTTTAAAAGAAGATCCGCTGGATCAGGCGATCGAAACAGCCATCCGGTACCGGGAGCCCGAGGCCGAAGCGGCACTGCTGGAATACAAGAACAGGTCAGCCGCAGGCGGATTTGATGTCGGCCTGTCGGTAGACGGAAGGTTCTTCCTGTGATCCGCTCTGAAGCGCCCCAAGCGCGGGGCAAAACTTTGTATGTACGGCAGCAGAAGAAAAGCTCATTTTGAAAAAACAGGATGTCATTTCCTGCAGCATGTGATAAAATTATAAAAGACGACCCGCAACAAAACTGACAATTTGAGGAGAGACCCATGGCTGATGTAATGATCGAAAGACTGGAAAAGCTGAGTACTGCGGAACTGGCGGATTCGTGCCTGCGTCTCGGAGTGCCGATCCGGTGCGCACCGAGTGATATGCAGCCCATTGATAAGATGATGCACTGCGCGGGACGCGTCATGCCGGCACGCCATAACGGCAGCGTTGACGTTTTCCTGGAAGCGCTGGAGTTGGCGGAGCCCGGCGACGTTCTGGTCGTGGATGACGGTGGACGCAAGGACCAGTCAGTCATCGGTGACATGGTAGCCCGGGAAGTTAAGTTTGCAGGCCTGAAAGGCATCATTCTCTGGGGCTGTCACCGTGACACCCGGGAGCTGCTGGAAGTGGGGATCCCGTTTTTCTCCATCGGAAAGATGCCGAACAGCCCGGTTAGCGTCGACCGCCGCACCCATGACGCATTGGAGTGGGCACGTATCGGCGACTGGGTCGTGACAGAGGACGACGTGGTCGTCGGTGATATCGACGGCGTGATCTTCCTTCCCTTCAACCGGCTGCATGAGATCGTCCCGGTCGCGGAGGCGATCCATAAGACGGAGCGCCGTCAGGCCGCCATCATGAACCAGGGCACGAGCCTCCGGGAGCAGTTCTACTTCAAGGATTACCTTGCAAAGCGCGCGGAGGATCCGAGCTATGACCTCCGTACACACCTCAACCGCATCGGCGGCGCGATCGAGTAAGAACACCTGTTTTATTGCGATTCATTCCGGCACCGGCTGCAGGGCGTACCGCCTGACCGGTGCCTTATCTTTAAACAGGAGGGATTTTAAAAAAAAGTGTTGACAAATCCGTCGGCAAAGTGTAATATAAGCATGCTGTCCGACGGAAACTGTTGTTCCAACAGACGTGAGCCTCGGTAGCTCAGTTGGTAGAGCAACGGACTGAAAATCCGTGTGTCGCCAGTTCGATTCTGGCCTGAGGCAGTACACAACTTCAGAGTGGTATTTGCGCGAGTGGCTCAGTGGTGGAGCGTCGCCTTGCCAAGGCGAAGGTCGCGGGTTCGATCCCCGTCTCGCGCTTTTTTCTATGTAGCGGAAACGTCCAATTGATGGGCGTCTCCGCGATTTTTGTTTTTGGGTCGTTATGGTAACATTGGTAACAAATGACAATCATGCATCCAGCAGGGCAAGAAGCTCATCGTCCGTAGCCGTATCAAAGCAGTAATTCCGTAAGAATACCTCGGGTGTATTGCCGAGATAATCCGCACACTGCTTGGGCGAAAGGCCTTTGGCATGGAGTCTGGAACCACAGGTCTTGCGCAGCTTGTGGGAGCTCTTAACTGCTTGGCCGGTATCCTTGGCATATTTCTCCAGGACGTAGTTTGCCTGCCTGCCGGTGATCCGCTTTCCATCCCGGATGAAGATCCAGTCAGTTGGTGAAACGCTGTTTTCCCTGAGAATGTCCAGGATCTCGACCGCACGGATAGAGATAGGCACGATTCGGTCATGATAGGTCTTGGTGTGTCCCTGGACCATGACCTCGCTGGTACGTCGGTCCTTAAATTCAGATCGTCGGATTGTCAGCCGTCTCCCGTCAACATCCTGCCATTGGAGTGAACAGGTCTCGCCGACCCTGGTCCCGACTTCAAAAGAGAATGGCGGGATCAGATAGGCAGAGTCTTTTGTCTCTTGATACTTCTCCATGCACCATTGAATCAGTGCCTGCTGCTCCTCTGTGTTGTACACCTGTACTTCCTTGGCCTTCTTTTCCGGGATGCGGAAAATGTTCCTCGGAAACTTCATGCCCCGAAGAGGGTTGGTCGGCAGATACTCAAGTTCTACAGCAAGGTCCCAGATCCCGTTCAGGATGTTTTTAATGGATCCCCATTCCTTGTTGGTGATAGGCCGGATCACAGCAGGTATCCTGCCGTGATGCCGGGTCGTTTCACCTTTGATCACCTTACAGCAGAACTCTTTCAGTTCCACTCGTTTGATGCTGGTGAGCTTTCTGTCAAAGAATTCCGTGTTCTCATAGTAGCGCTTATAATGCTGCTCATCCCGGACAATGGTGTTTTCTTCTGTACCGATCGCTTTGCGGTGGTCGAGCCACATGAAATACATTTCATTCACCGTTACGTTGTCAATGTGCGATCCGCCGTACCATTCAAATAGCTTTTTATAAAGCTCCAGCTCTGTTTTGGCGATAATCAACCGGCGTTTGCCGGGCTTGGAATCATCTGCCACCTTGGTGCAGTAGCCATCGCGGTACGGGGATATAGCGTAGTGATGCAGATCCTTCAAAAACGCCTGTATTTCTCGTTTTCTCATATATTCCTGCAGCGCTGTGTTCCCATTGATGTTATCATCGTCGATCTCAATAAGCAAGTGAATCGTATCGATGACAGACTTCAGTTTCTTCATGTCTGCCATGGCGATCACCTGCCTTTGCCAGGATCGGGAATCCCAAGGCATTCCAGGTCATCATCCTGAGGCTCTGGCCAGCTTCCGGGCGGTCTGTTTATGATCTGCTCTAAGATGATAGCATCAAGGTCAACATCACGCTCTACGCCTCTCCTGGCTTCTTTAGCAGTCTGCTTTCTACCTGATATATATGATGTATGATCATTGTCATATACAGTATCATTATCATAATCATTATCATATACATATTCATTATCATGTTCGTTTGCTTCGTTTTTTGAAGCAGACGAAGCAGATGCTTCGTTCCTTCTGGAAATGCCGTACGCGATCCCTCCTTTCTGCCCGGCTTTCCGTTTCTTCTCCAGAGTCTCCTGGTATTTCAGGTAATCCTCATCGATCTTCGCCCTCACGAAGCTGAAGGCCATCCGGACCTCCGGCTTCATCTCCGGCAGGGGAAGGTCGCTCACATAATGCAGGACCGCCGTGATCCATATCCCCCTGTCCTCATTGGACAGTAACCTGATGTGTTCAAGGTAGCTGCGGTAAAGGACGAAGCTGTCCTTTACAAAATAGGGTCTTTCTTCTCCTTTCATCATTTCTCTCCGATCAGTAAGGACCGGACCATCTGCGAACGATGGCTTTCGGCAACAGGAAGTTCCGGGCATGGACACCGGCCTATGACAGGCCTCGCTTCGGCTCCGTGTCCGGACATAACCCGCAGCCCGTCTTTTCAGGACTGTGTTATGTAACTGCCGGTCTTGAGGTTCCGGCACAGCACACTACCTTTTACACATCTTCTATCTGTTTTTTTATCTTGGTCTCAGATCCGGATCAATGGCATCACCTCCCAACCAATACAATAACGAACTGTTCGAGTGGATTATAACAGTTCGGTTTTGTATAGTCAATAGGATCGAAGAAATTTGTTTCGTTTTTGAACTGTTTGTGTTATACTGAGTCTGTGAGTTTTGCAACCGGAGGGAATTGGTATGTTTGATACTTTTGGAGCAACGATCGGGGAGAGGATCCGGTATTACAGGAAAGCAGCCGGCATGACACAGAAGCAGTTAGCGGAATCGTGTGAAGTATCGGAACCTGCGATCCGTAATTATGAGCTTGGGAACAGGGTGCCTGATTTTGAGATGCTGCAGACGATCGCAGCTGCACTTGAGGTGAGTTACTTTGCCCTGGCAGACCCGGATATCTCAGCCATTACCGGGGCTATGCATATCTTTTTCAGGATGGAGCATATCCACGGACTGAGACCAATTGAGATAAATGGGAAGACAGGGCTCATTATAGATCCTGAATTAACAGAAGAGGAGACAGATTATCTCCAGCTTGCCCTGGATGCGTGGAAGAAAGCAAACGAACAGTTTGAGAGCGGGGAGTGGGATAAGGAAACGTACCTTACCTGGGAGAGCAAATATCCAGTTTTCAGTAATGCCTTCCTGGAAGAGACCATGAAAAACGAAGGGACGCCGGGGACGGATGCCGAGAAACTGAGGAAGCATAAGCGGCCGAGGAAACAGAAAAAGTAAGATCTGTAAAAATGACAGATCAGGCAAAAGAACAGTCAAAGGTTCCGATGCCTGGTCTGTTTTTTGATTCCTGGAACTGGAAGGATCCCAGCGTTTTCATAAAACGCGCAGCCACACGAAGTGTGATCTTTAAGGGTTTGGGATTTTCCCAACAGGCGTATAGATGGAAAACCATCCATCTATACATTGCTTGCACAGTAGTGATAGAATGATTTGTTATTTATCGTTATAATAGTTTTTGTGTTTAAGCAATTCCAACCATTTCATATCAAGTGCTATAAAAGGACAAAGAGAACAATGCTTAGGAAGTTTTCTGAGGAACAGATCAACATTTTAAAACAGTATTATCCCACAGGTGACTGGGATAATATTTTGCCCTTTTTCCCTGATATGAAAATCATAAATATCAGAGCGTTGGCAAGACGATACGGGATTAAACAGGATAGAAAGGAATACTCATCCCATAAAGATATAACGGGGCAGAAATTTGGACGACTTACAGCAATTGAGTTAGTAGAAACAAAAGGAAATATCCCGTATTGGTTATGCAAATGTGATTGCGGTAATGATGTTAAAGTATCAGTTTACTCACTTATTAAAGGAGGAACGAAAAGCTGCGGTTGCTTAAGGCATAAACCTGCATATAACGCTCTTGATTTAACAGGGCATAAGTTTGGCTTGCTTACTGCTGTTCAAAGAATACCGAATTATAATAGCAAGGGTACCTACTACAGATGTGAATGTGAATGCGGAAGGACAGACGTGTTTGTTGCTTCCGGTAATCTTAGAAGCGGTCATACGGTTTCCTGTGGCACACATAATCATAAAAGAATCGAGTATAAGATTATAAAAGACCTTGATGATAATGAGAACAATTACTTGGTATATAGGCACATTGCCCTGAATGGGAAATCTTATATCGGCATAACAAAACAAGATGCCGAAAGACGTTTTCAAGATGGCATTGGGTATAAATCACAACCCCAATTTTGGCGAGCCATTAAAAAATATGGCTGGAGCAGCTTTCAACATGAAATACTTGAAAGCGGACTAACTGAAAAAGAAGCCAGCGAAAGAGAAGTATTTTACATCAAGAAGTACAACGCTTTTGCCCCAAATGGATACAATGTTGCAGAAGGCGGAATAACAGGAAAGAAAGCGGCTAAGCCTATTATTCAATATTATAACGGTAAACCTGTCAATTTCTTTAAAAGCAGCAGAGAAGCAACAAAGGCGTTGGGAATTGCTTTGGAAACTATAAAAAGCCACTTGGGTGAAAATAGGTCTGTGGGAGGATATTATTTCGAGCAATTGCCTTTGATGTTCGTAAGCGAAATACCTGAAGAATATTTAGCTTTAAAAGACACATGCCACTATAACATAGAAAATGTCGTTGCATATCACCTGAAACAGACCACAGTAGAACGAAACCTGTCAGGTGTAAAATCTATAAATAAGTATGAGCTGAGCGGAAAGTATATATGTACCTACCCTAGCATAGCGTCAGCTAAAGCCAGTATTGAGGGAAGTTCTGGTGAAGCAATAAGTGCTGCTGTTAATCCCAACAGGCAGGGAGATACGGCCTACGGTTTTATGTGGAAATATAATACTGGTGATTATTCTGATATAGCTCCGATCAAGTATAAAGTTCAAAGGGCGGTTCAGCAGATCGATATTAAAACAGGCGAAGTTGTAAGAGAGTATAAATCTTTATCCGAAGCTTCAAAAGCAATACACTCTCATTCAGACAATATCCTTAAAACATGCAGAGGAGAAAAAGTAAGCTGGAAAGGATATGGCTGGAAGATTATAGAGTACAAAGACCTGTTTTAAGATGTTATGGAATTGTCATTGACTCTTTTTTTTGGTCGCTATTATCACAAAAAAAGCTATAGTATAATCAAAAATACGGAAATATAAGCTTATGAAAAAGGGGATTTCTGATAAAGAAAAACGATCATAAGAGAAAAGGAATTAATGTAACTGAAATCAGGAGAAAACCATGGCAGATGGAGTAAAATACTGCCGCCAGTGCGGAAAGCAATTGAACATAGACGCAAAATTCTGCAGATACTGCGGGTATCAGTTTGAGGTTGCGCAGGAAGTAAAGGCTGTTACCAATCTGTGCCCACAATGCGGCAAAGAAAACGCGGCGGGTGCGAAATTCTGCCGTGACTGTGGTGCGGGACTGGGTGAAGCAGGACTGAGTGGTTCAGGTCTGGCAGGAGCAAAGGCTATGGCACAGCGGGGTGCCGTCCAGGCTCCTTCCGCAGGACGGCAAAACATACACGCGGCACAGCAGCCGGGCGGCTTTGGCGGGTTCGCGAACGGCCTCGGTGCCCCGACGGATCCAGGCGAGATCGCGCTGGATATACCGGAGCTGTACGAGCCGCCTTCCTCTGCCGGCGGCAGCAATATCCCGGGATTTCTAAAATTACCGATCTCCCTGGCGGCGGGCGGTATATCGTTCCCTCTGCTGAACCATCTCGAGATCCCATGGTCATTGCTTGCCGGACTGGCGGTTTCCATTGTGACGATCATCGTATCGTCCGTGATCAAAAAAAGCAGAGGTGGCGGAAAATGAAAAGGATCGAAAGAATCAAAAGGTTCTCTGCCCTGTTGGCACTATGCATACTTCTTGCAGTTATATTTTCTCCTTGTGTATATGCAGCCGGATCTGGCTCCAGACCAGCAGCCGAATCAGTAACCTATACGTTTTCCGAGCTGTTTGTTTCTCCCGGGGGTTCGGGTGTAAGTTACACTTATCCGGATGATGGCGTAAAACCGACCGTAAAGGTCAGCGGTTCTGACGTCACGATTCGGATCCCGGAAACCGAGGGATTTCAGGCACTTACCATTACCGGGACCATCACGGAGGAAAAAACCAAGGAGGTGGAGGAAAGAACACATGGCGTCTGGGGGCCGGCAGGAATCATAACAGAAAGTTTTACCATTAAAATAGACCCAAGGTACTACGAGGAAATATTTCATACGGATAACGGTTATGGTGAAAGCTACTTCGCTTTCGATATGTATGAGTCCTATTCTGGTCCCTCTCTATTTAAAATAGAGGTTGTCCTGAAAGGAGTATTGGAACGTAATGGTCAGTATGATTGGTTTAAGGATGTTGCGTTAGAAATCTTTTTAAGCGAACCATACGGAACCCCGCTGGTCGTGACCGGCGATGCCCAGGCAGGTCCGGGCGAGGATGCGGGCGTGGAGTTCGGCAGCGACGGAACGATCTTTGATTACACGATACCCGAAAGCGGGTCGGATACAGCAAAAAAGATAGGCGCCGCATTGGGCGCTGTCGCTGTTGCGGCCGGCGCCGGGGCGGCTGTCTCGGGTGATAAGAAAAAGAAAAGCAAAAAGAAGAATGCGGTCAGCTACAAGATGTATATCTACAAAGATTTCGGCGACGCGATCCGGAAAGGCGCCAGGCCTGTCCGTGTCTGCGCCCGCATCACGAAGATCGAGGACGGAAAGGAGACCAATGACCTGAAGCTGACCTCGGCGATCGTGCCTTCGGCGGAAGGCCTCGTGCTCGCCTCCCGCAGTATGTACGGCCAGTATATGGCGGCAAATGTCAGCGCGGACAGGGATTATCCCGGCGACTCCGGGATTGTCACCTTCACGCTTCAAAAAGATGGCGTCAATATTGCGCGGAATATGGTTTTCCGTCTCATCGGCGAGCCGCAGATCACGTTCCCCGGCGGCCCCGTGAACGGCAAGTGGGACATGGGCGTCGTGAACGATACCGTCCGAATGATCGCAGGTGCGGGCGGCAGGGAGCGCCTTCGCTTTGTAATTATAGACGCTTTGGAGGAACCGAAGAGCATCCGGTTCAGGGATGCGGAAGGCTTCCTGATCAACTGTGAACACGACCCGAAAATGGCTTTTACCTACTATGCCATCATCGACAATAACACTCCGAGGGCGGAAAAGGAAAGCGGTATCTTTGCCGATAAGGTGGACCGGCAGATCACGGTGGAGGCCGTTTTCGAGGATGGGCGGCAGATCAGCAGCTGGTTCACCATTGAGCTGTATCCGGACGGACTTTACGTGTCCGTGCCGAAAGACAGGAAAAAAGACGGCTGCCTTGTGGCAGACACGCTTCCGGAGGTACGGGGCGGTATGTGGTCAGGCGTTGAAACGATCCCGGCTGCAAACTTTCATGTATATGTCTGTTATCCGGACCGGGAGGGCCATGCAGTCATCCATAAGAATCCCGCCATCAGCTACGAAGAACCCGACGACAACGGGAAATACGGCAATGTCTTTAGGGACAATTTTGAGTATCACATCACGCAGAAGAGCAGCACCGGGGTCGATTTCTGCCCGCATGTGACACTTCCGGTCATGGATGACCCGTATTACGTCAAGATGGAGCTCTCCTGTCAGATAGACGGATTGTATTTTGAGGAAGCCCTGCCCCTGGCCCTCACGGGAGATATGCCGCTGGCGCCGAGCAAGGCCGAATGGGAAAGTGCGCTGAAGGGGCTCAAAAAGTCCGTCGGATATTTCGGCGTGGACAATAATCCGCAGGTGAAGCAGATCCTCCGCCATGCCGATGAGCACTCCGCCGCCGAACTGGAAAATGCCAGAAAACATGTGATCGCGGCGGCCGTGAAATTCTATGAAGAAGAATACGGCAAAGCCTGGGCGAGGATGGACGCGCTGTATACGGATTACATTGTCGTTGCCGGTTCTATGGTGAAGGCGGGGGATTATGCAGTTAAGATCATACTGATCCGGGGCCTGGGCAAGACCATGGGAACGACGGTCGAGCACATTGCCAATCCTTTTAAAAATATGCTCTTCAACTATATCGGGGAATGTATCGCGGGGGACGAAGTATCCAGGGAAGAACTGGAAAAACGGTTTTTCAAGGCATTGTTCCAGGGCGTGCAGGACGCGATCTGCGAGACGATCACCGGCGACCTGAAGTCGGCACCTGAGAACATGGGCTACGCTGTCTCCGCTTACCTTATGATCTCTTTCTCCAAGCACTACTGGGGCCACGGTACGGAGAGCGCCAAGGGTGACGTATACAAATCTGTTATCTCCGCCTGCGGTGATCTGGCTCTGGACAAGTTCAAGGCCTGGCTGAGTGAAGTTCTGTCGAAATGCTCAAAGAGCGTCATGACTACGATAGGAAAATGGGGCGGCTCCCTGTTCCGGGGTGCTTTCAGCGGCGCGGTGCAGAAGACCATTGAAGCCGCCGGCAATAAGTCCTTTGAGGCCGGAATGCGGCCGCTGGTCCAGAGCGGCAGTGTGTCTACCGCGGATTATCTCGCCGTGAAGGCATCCAAGGAAGTTTCCCAAAAACTGCAGGAAGAGGCGATGCGGAATTTCCTGAGCTATTCTTCCAACAATTTCGGTAAGGGGCTGGCTGATCTGGCGAACATCCGTCTGGGATTTGTACTGAATTACCTGATGGAAGGCAAGGCGGAAGACAATGAGGCGCTGGGGCTCAAGACCGAAGATGTCATTGTGGAGTTCCTCTGCGACCGTCTGGGAACAGAGGTCAGCAAGATCTATCAGTCCAGGGCCGGTTACAACGATATATCCGTGCGTCTGGAAGATGACATGATCAAGCTGCAGGTGCTGGATTGGGTCATAGAGATGCCCATGTTCGAAAACATTCCCGTATTTGCCAATATGCTGATGGATTTCTGCTTCGGCTGGATGGAGATGGCCTGGAAATATGCTTTCCCATCACCGGGCGAGGTGCCTGACCTCCGGGATATGAAAGAAGACGCTTCGAAAATGATCGAAAACCAGAAAGAGCTATACAACAGTATGAAGCCCATTGAATACAAATACTATGGGAAGTAGGACTTCGAAAACGCTGAGATATACGCGACTAGTCTTAACATTCAGATATATGTTCCGAAACTAATCAGAGGAAACATGGGGCAGCGGCATCATTGAACAGGTCAGTCTGGATTTTTAGAATGAGTTCCCGGAAGCACAAGGCTTTTCAGCTAGGAACCTCTGGAACATGAAAAAATGGTATCTCTTTTATGCCAGAGATGGTTATAGCGAAAAACTGCAACAACTTGTTGCAGAATTAGAACAGACATCGTCGCAGTTACATTGCAAAGCTTTGATTTTCAAGTGGTCAAAATGACCACTTGATCGATGATCCAGAAAAGAGGAACGGATCCACTGCGTCGTCCTCCTTTCCGATGAAATAAGATTTAGTACAATTTCGATAGTACAAATTCTCGCATCTTCTGAAAAGCGCTTGAAACGGGGCTCGTAGAGATCATCTTTTTCGATCCCCGTCTCGCGCTTATTTTATTGTCAGCGGAAACCCTTATTTTATGCGGGTTTTCGCGTTTTTTTGTTTAAAGGGAGATTGTTGACTTTGTCGCTTGATTCCAGAAGACAGATGAATAGAAACATGATTATATACACTTTTATTTCTCTTTCATGCATCTCAGAACACCTATGAAACATCTTTTTAACATCTTTTTATTAGTAAGAAGGCGAGAAAGCAGTTTTACTTGGGCGATTACGTACCAGCGGATTGGTTCTGTTACAGTAACCCGTATGACTTTGATTAATTACCGGTAAAAAGGTTGGAGGACTGCATCAAGCAATCCTCTAATCTTTTTTATTTTTTGCTTGACTACGACGTTACGTAATAGTTTATGATGTGATTACACGTGAAGGAGATGATAGCTATGAAGACAGTAAATGAAGTGAGTAAGCTGACGGGAGTGAGTATACGCACACTGCAGTATTACGATAAGATAGGACTCTTAAAACCGGCGGGGTATACCGAGTCCGGATACAGGCTGTATGACGATACGGCGCTTGAGAGACTTCAGCAGATTTTACTGTTTCGTGAGCTTGAGTTTCCGATTAAGGATATCAAGGATATCGTAACCAGATCTGATTTTGACAAGAGAAAGGCACTTGATCAGCAGATTGAACTTCTTGAATTAAAGAAGGAACATATTGAAAATCTGATCAGTATGTGTCGTGGTTTAAATCTGAGAGGAGTGAGACATTTGGATTTTACAGCATTTGACTCAAGTAAATTAGACGAATACGCTAAGCGTGCAAAAGAACAGTGGGGTAATACTCCGGAATATGAGGAATTCGAAGAGAAGAATCAAAAACGGTCAAAGCGCGAAGAAGAAAGCATGATGGCTGATTTTATGAAAATCTTTGAAGAGTTCGGAGATATGAAGGATCAAGTTCCTTCATCTGCGGAAGTTCAGGATCAGGTAAAGAAGCTGCAGAGCTTTATTACCGAGCATTTTTATAAGTGTACTAATGAGATTCTATCCAGCCTTGGTAAGATGTATGCTGGCGGTGGCGAGTTTACTGAGAACATTAATAAGATGGGCGGGGAAGGTACTGCTGAATTTACTTATAAGGCTATCAAGCATTTTTGTGGGTAATGGATTTCGGGAGCTATATCCGATAAAAAGTACCAAAATAGTACCTTTTCAGTACGACGCCGATGCTGGCAGCAGAATACGGCGAGTAGATAAACAGGAAAATTGCTGGATTGACAAATTCCAGTTTGTGAGGATAAAGCATGAAGGAAGTAATACTAAGCGCAGATGGGGACAGCTGTGTATATCTGGTTCCAGATATAGTTGCAGACAACCTGGAAGAATATTGCTTGGAATTCTGTTCGAATTGGCTTCGCTACAGTCAAGATGCTGAAAAATACAGAAATGATGGTATTCTTTGCTATACGGAAAAGGACTTCATTGATTACCTAAATATGTATATTTTCCCCGATTGCGAATCAAAGATGCTTAAAAATCTGGGATGGACAAATTTCAGGGATAATCTGCCAGCAGAATATAAAGATTACCCGTATTTCAATTTCTGAGTGTCAAATTCTGAATTTATCTATCCGATTCTCTGAAAACCCTTGATTTTCCTGCGTTTCCCGCAGGTCTGCTGCCATAAAAAGCTCCGTTTTCCCTTGTTTTTGCCCTTGTGGGGCAAAACAAGGGAAACTTTTTATCAGTTGCCGCCTACTACCTTATCCAGC
>JAFSRP010000017.1 GCA_017446045.1 Lachnospiraceae bacterium
AGGGGAAAACCGGAGGAGAGCTTTCCGCACGCGCTCCTGTATGAGGAGCGCCCCGACGGGACTATCATACATCACGAACCTCTGGCAGGCAATATCAAGGCACCCACCAGGCGGAAAAGCCTGCGGCTTCTTTCAGTGGAAAAACTCAGACTCCTGGCTCCGTTCCTGGGAGTTTCTTTTGATGAACTGAGGGACCGCCGGCGGCGCGCAAGGACACGTATCGCGCTGGCGTTGGCGGGCGTCGTCCTTATCGGCGCATCCATTTTCCTCACCTACGCGGTCTCGCGCATGCGCGTCATTTCCGGCCAGAACCGGGCGCTGCAGCAGCAATATGCCCAGGCTGAGGAAGCGAGGATCCGCGCGCAGGAGCAGCGGGACGCAGCCCGTGAGGAATATGCCGGCACGACGGCGATCCGGGCGAGGGAAGTACTGAATACGGGGGATACCGAACTAGCCATGCTGCTTTGTCTGGAATTCCTGCCGGAGGCAGGGCGGACCACGGAGCTTCCGGAGATCCTTTCCGACGCGCTTCAAAAGGTCACGCGTAAGGGATACGTTCCAACGACGTCTGTCCGGGAATTTGCCAAGACCAGGTATACGCCGAAGCCCTTAAAAGAAGGGCCAGCGGAGCCGTTTCCCAAGACCATCACAAAGCCCGTGCCGGAAGAGTATGATAACGGCGAAGAGACTTATGAACTTGATCTTAAGGTCAGTTCGGAAGAATACGGTTATGCGGCTTACCGGGGTTCGTTCCATCCGGCCAAATCTTCCGGCGCCAATCTATATCGGACGTGGGTGTGCTTTCCGGATGCCCCTGAACTGGATCATGAACTGCCTTATTCTCCAGTTCCCAACGGGCGGCTTGACCCGCAGGCTGTCCTGCCGGACGGGAGCTTTATCGGAATAGGAAGCTACGGGGACTACTCCTTCCGTTATGACCCCTTCACAAGGGAGTTTCTGCCCTTTTACGACGCGGAGGAAGCGGAAAACGCTTCCGGTTCGGAGACCCTGTCCGGAGACCCGGAGGTGCTCGCCGGGGCCGGGATCTATATCGGTGAGGCGCCCGGTGTCCCGGCTGAAGAGGAAGACCTGCTGGCTTCCATCGCGCTGGACAGTGAGGCGGAGAAGTATGGCGAGGTGGAAGGAGCAGAGGACCTTATTTTTGGATATACCCATACCACCACATATGACCTCAGCCGCAGTAAAAAGCCTATCCGGATCTTCGTGTTCACAAAAGAACCTTTCCGCTACGTTTATACGATCGACAATGTATACACGCTGATAAGACCGGAAGGGGGCAAACATATCCTGGGTCTAAACGGAAGCAGCGTGACGGTCTTTTCGGCGGATCCTTTCCGGTATCTGTACACGCTCGAGGATGAATATACGATACCGCTGGAAGCATACTACTATCACACGCTTGGTTTCCCGGATGGCAGGAACTGGCTCTATATTAATTCAGAAAACGGAAAAGCGGTCTATGATCTTGATACGGGAAAACGGATCTCAGCGATCACGGATCCGGAACAGGAATGGGACATGGAGATCACTACGGAAGGCCTGATCCTTACGGCCGTGGATAATGTCCCCATACTCTGGCGGCCGGAAGATTCGTCTGTCATTGCCGATATCCCGGGCGTGGTGGAAGACAGTCCGGAGCTCTACGGCATTTATGACGAAGTGACGGGTCGGCGGAGCGCGGATGCCGTGCGCATCAGTTCGATGGTCTATGTGTACAACGAGGAAGAACGGGAGGTCCCGGATGACCTGGAAGGTCAGGTCGAACTTGCGAAGGAACTCCTGAACGGCAGGAAACTGACCAGGAACGAACGAAAGACATACAGCCTGGAAGTGGCAGAGAGTGAAGAGAGCAGCAGTCCGGAATCGGTTGGAGATGAGACGCAGGGAAGCAGTCCCGGAATAGCCGCGGATGAAGAGCAAATCAGCGGTCCGGAATCGGTGAAAGAGGATGAGAGTGTCAGCAGTCTGGAACAGGCCGGGGAGGTAAACGAATGAATAAATATCTCGCGTTTATCAGCTACCGGCACCAGCCGGAATCCATGGATGCTTCGGTACGGATCCGTAGAGGACTGGAAGGGCATCACCTTCCCTCGGACTGCCCTTTGCCGAAGCACCGGAAGGTCTTCCGGGATACCGACGAACTGCCGACCAGCTCGGATCTCGGAATGGACATTGAAAACGCGCTGCGCGGAAGCGATTACCTGATCGCGCTGTGCACAGAGGAGTATATCCGCTCCAAATGGTGCCTCAGGGAAGTTGAGATGTATCTGCAGCTGGGCCGCCGTGACAGGATCCTCCCGGTTCTCCTTTCCGGAACGCCGGAAACGAGCATGCCGAAGGAGCTGCAGGAGCTGCCTCTTGCGGCAGACCTTCGCGGCCTTGTGCCGGACGGATCGAGCGGGGCCGGCACCTATGACAGGAAAAAGATAAGAGCTGCCATTCCGCAGCTCCTTTCCCGCATGTCCGGCATGGACGCCGACCGCATTGCCCAGGCGGAGTTCCGCTTCCGCGCGGTCACGGCAGCCGCGGCCGTAGCGGTTTGTACGGCCGGACTGCTTGGATTTGCCGGATACGCCACATCCACGGCGAAAAGGATCGCGGACAACAACGCGCAGATCGAACAGGCGATGGAAAATACGGAAAAAGCAGAGCGCCAGGCACTGGAGGAACGCGACACCGCGCTGCTTCGGCAGGCGCAGTATTTATCCCGGCAGTCTCTGCAGTCGCTGCTCGACGGGAA
This sequence comes from Lachnospiraceae bacterium, assembly GCA_017446045.1. GTDB lineage: Bacteria > Bacillota > Clostridia > Lachnospirales > Lachnospiraceae > Avilachnospira. The sequence continues at coordinate 2,762 of JAFSRP010000017.1, forward strand.
TAACGATGAGGCGATCAGACTCGCCCTTTCGGCGCTGCCGGAAGACCTCCACGGGGATCTTCCCGTCTCGGCAGAGGCAGAGGGCATGCTGCGCCTGGCCCTGAGCATGGACCTGCCCCCGGTTTATCATTTTCTGAAGGCGGCTGAAACCGATTTTGATATTACGGGGTATTACCTCCACAGCAGACAGTCGGACAAGGTGCTGCTGATAAAGGAGCCCTTCGGAACGGACGCGCCGTATGTTGATTATACCGGGGAAGCCGGCGTGGTGGAGACAGACTTCGCGGAATCCAGGCAGAAAGCGCTGGACATGGGGTATACAAAGCTGTGGTATCTGGCGGGTGACGTCAATTCAAGAAGGCATTTTTATTACGGCGGCGGAAAGCCTCTGTTCAGTGAAGGCGACATGGGATTCTACTCTACACCACAGTATACCCTTCACGGAGAACCTTTCTGTCCGGAATACCTGATCGGCGACACGGCCAACGAACAGCTGCTCGCCTGGGAAGCGTCCGGGGACGGAACCGTGCCCCGCATGGCGCTCTTTGCCAATGGAAAGCCGGAAGCCCTCGCCGAACTGAAACTCACGGGTGTGCCGGTATCTGTGAGCCCGTCCGGCAACGGGTCCTGGATCCTGGTGGTATACGAAGACGGAACGCTAAGCATCTATGATTATCAAGGCGTTTGCCTCAAAACGCTCGAGGGGGATTTTACGTGCGCGTATTTCTATAGTTCCGGAGGCTACTATGCCTGCGTCGGATCAGAGGACGGAACGGTAAGAGTCCTGGACCTGGACAGCTTCGAAGAAACGCTGCGGTTCAGCTGCTCCTCCTCTGTCCGGCAGATCACCGGCAACCGCGACAAGAACTGCCTGCTTGTCCGCTGCGACAGCGGCGTTTACCTGTACCAATTCAAGACGGGTGCCTTTGTAACCGAAGTCGGAGAAAATGCTGCCCCGAAGTATGTATTCTGGAAGGATGAAAGGAGCGGGGGAAAATCCGATGCATCCATCATCGTTATGATCTATGACCGCAGGGTGGAGATCTATACGATGAGCACGGAGACCGACAGTTCTATCGCGGAATACCGGCCGCTGTTCAAAGAAGGCGTACCGCCGGGACATGACATGACCTATTCCGGGGACGGTCGGTACATCTACCAGAAAGCCTCTCTGGGCAACGTTATTGACGGCCCGGGAGAAGACATGCTGTATTGCTGGGACGCGCACACGGGTGAACTGCTTTGGGAAAGCAGCAACGAGAAGGACAGCTATGCCTCCACTTTTACCCTGAGCGCGGACAGCCGTACGGTCTGGCGCATTTATGAAGAAAGCAGTACGCAGGGCGTGGAACGTCTCGACGGAAGCACCGGCGAGAAGCTGGTCTCCGTGCACTGGGACGGTGAGTTCTGGCAGCCGCTGGAAGGCTACCCCGTCGAAAGCCCGGACGGGACAAAAGCCTTTCTCATCATGCAGTACAGCAGCAGCAATTCATATAACCGGAGCGTGCTTTTTGTACTTTTCGATCCCGTGACGGGAGAGCTCCTCCGTCGAATGGATCTGGATGCGGACTCCGCGTACTGGACGGAACGGCAGGAGGAGAAAGCAGAGGAGGCCGCAGGCAGCCCCGATGGCGATGCTGCGGAGAAAGCCGCCGCCGGCACCGAAATGTCGGAAGCCGGTGAAACCGCCGATACTGCTGCAACTGATGAAACAGAAGATACAGAAGTTACAGAAGGTACAGAAGGTACAGAGAGTGCTGCCGATTCCGATGTCGAAGCCGAAGCTGAAGCTGAAACTGAAACTGAAGCTGAAGCTATGAAAGCCGGTACAGCTGATGATACAAAGAAGGCTTCCGCATCCGACAGCGGCACCGCCCGGATCCGCCCCCAGGAGCGGACGGGATTTGCCAAGGCTGCATTTTCCGCCGACGGAACCCGCATTTATGTCGTGCAGAACGCGGTGAGGAAAGATAGCGGTGTAGCCGGCGTCTGCATTGACCGTCTGGACGCCGGGACCGGGGAGATCATGGATGAGCAGTTCCTGGAAACGGGCGAGGTGGAGTTCAGCCTGTGGGAAGAGGAAGAGGCGCTGGTCCTGATCGACAGGCAGGACGAAGAATATATCCATAATGTATCGAATATATACACCGGCGGTACATGGATCTACCCCGAGTATATAGCTGCAAGGAGCAAGACACCTGTCACACACGTCGTCCGGATCATTGATCTGACGGGAAAACGTCCTGAGACAAAGACCCCGGTCACATATTATTCGTCACCGGAGATCCTGAACAGGACACTGACGACCGTCCGGCCGTACGAAGGGGGCATGGCGCTTTACTGGGACGCTGAAAATGAAGACCGGGACGGAGAGTCTTTCTGCTGCCGGCTCAACAGGGACGGAACCACCGGACCGGTATACCATGCGGACAGCGGCCCCGGCAGGAAGCTGTGGGTCTCAAAGGATAACTATCTGCTGTTCAACGGACAGGAAGCGTATTTCGCCCAGGCCGGGATCCGGCGCATATCCGACGGAACGCTCCTCATGGCTGATGTGCGCTCGACTTCTGCCAAAGCAATAAAAAACACGTCAGACAAGGCGGACACCCGGGGAGGCGGTGACAAATACGGTATCGCGGCAGCCAAAGACGGCCAGAGCATTTGCATGTACAGCCCGCAGAGCGGCGCCACATCCACGTACCCCGTCCTTATCCTGCCCTCTGATCTGGACACGCTGGTCGAAAAGGCAAAGAGGCGGATCGGGGAAGAATGACATACAGTAATATGACGGCGTCGCCCAAGCGAATTTGCCGGCCGCAATACATGTAAACTGGCAAATGCAACCGTCGACAGAATGGGAAATGTCGGCTACAATACATACAAACTGGCAAATGTGGCCGTAGGCAGAATGGAAAATGCCGGCCGCAAAACATGCTGACTGGTAAATGTAGCCGTCGGCAGAATGGGAAATGTCGGCTACAATACATACAAACTGGCAAATGCAGCCGTCGGCAGAATAGGAAATGCCGGCCGCAATACTTGTTAAGTGGTAAATGCAGCCGTCGACAGAATGGGAAATGCCGGCCGCAATACATGCAAACTGGTAAATGCAGCCGTCGGCAGAGTAGAGAATGCCGGCCACAATAACCCTCAATCTCTGAAAGCAGCCGTATTACAGCCTTTTTCAAATATCTTGTGGTATCATAAACAAGAATAGGAGAGTACATAAAATGGGAACATTGGATGAACTGATCTTTTACTGCAAAATGAAAAAGCCGGGCGGTGCAATGGTCCTTCTTGGAGAAAGCGGATGCGGAAAGACTCATCTTGTGGAGCGGGATCTGCAGGAAGCCCTGCGGGATACTCATGTGATCGTACGCGTGTCGCTTTATGGCATCTCGAGCATCGATGCCCTGCATGAGGCTGTGAAAAAGCAGTGGTTTATTTCGTTGCTCCCCATCAGGTCCAAGAAGATCAAGCCGGAACAGCTGGTGGTCGGAAAAAGCTTTATGAACGCAATAAATTCCGTATTGAGTATCTTGAATCCAAGGGCAGGATCCATCGGCCTTGCGGCATCGGTCTTCATAAATGATATTGTGGTCCTGTCTGTCGTAGAGGATATTCATACCAAACAGATGAAAAGAGTCGTTCTTGTTTTTGACGATGTGGACCATGCACTGTTGAACCCGACTGAGCTGCTTGGCACGATCAATGATTATTGTGAAAACCGGCACTTTAATACCATCATGATCGCCGAAATGGAAAGCTTTGTCGAGATGGATCCGCAGACCGAGCACGTTATTAAGCTGGCGAAAGAGAAAACGGTCGCATATACTGTTTTTGACTTCCCGGATTACGGAAAGATCATTCACAATCTGATTGCGGACAGAGAGTGGAAGAATGAGGAATATGCCAAATTCCTGCAGCAGCATGAGCAGACGATCATCCAACTCTTTGTGTCCGATTCCAAAGAAACTATAGACATTTCTGCGCCGCTCGACAAGTGTCACAATCTGCGCAGCCTGGTCACGGGACTGGAAAGCTTTTTCCGCATATACCATCATATGACGGAGTCGGGTATCCCGGACATTGAGCCGTATCTTTGTGCTTTTCTTCCTTACTACCTTGCGGAAAAAAGTGGTATTAAGAGGAACGGAAAAACCAGCTTTACCTATACGGATGAGGAGCTTTGCAGCCTTTATCCCAGCTTCTCTGCCGGCAACCTGTTCGATAGCGTCCGTCAGTGGATCAGGCAGGGCTATTGGGACCCGGAGCTCTTTACGAAAGAACTGTCGCGAGTCAGGACAGCCGACCGGGAAAAGGCATAGCAAAATGTATCCCCCCATCAGGCTTCCATAGCCCGTAGATCATCCTTATAATGGGCTAATGAAGACATCAAAGCGGAAGGCCTGCCGGCAGGAAGCCGGGGCTGTGGTCCGGAAGAGACCGGCCGTGGGGATGGATACGACGGGCAAATCACATAGCATTGTATTATTATGTTACGAAGACATATGGTTTTCAGCAGAAAGCTGTATGTCTTTTTATATTTGCTCTGCAGCCGTAGGCACAAAGACCGGCGGGCAGGGCAGGCAGCAAACTTTTTATAAGGAGGATCATATGGCTTGTTTTTTGGTACCCACTGCGGAGGCAGCAGTTGTAACAGCGATCAGGAAGGCAAAGGAGCATAAGGTTCCGTCTTCCGCAGGCGAAGTAAAGGCAAGTGAGAATGTCGTCAGCATCGAGGGGGAGAGCCCGGTCGTCAGAAAGCTTCACTGGCTCACCAACATGCTCTGGGGCGGTTCCGCACTCCTGGCGTTTGAACATATCTGGCACGGTGAAGTGGCTCCCTGGTTCCCGTTCCTGACAGCGATGAACGACCCGGCCGACGCGGCAGAGATGTTCCATGAAATGTCTACGGTCGGCGTGACCATGGCGGTGCTGATCACCGTGGTCTGGGGCTGTATGGTGGCAGTGACGAACATGATCGAAAAGAGATCGGAAGCGCAGGAAGAATCTTCTGCAGAGACCTGATTGGGAGAAAGGGGAGACTATGACATTACTGATCACCGTATTTGCAGCGATCATCGCGACGATCGTCTGGTACAAGAGCTGCCCGAAGGACGAAATGAAAGTCGGGACACTCTGCTGGCTATACTGGGGCGCTTCCGTCATGTGGCTGGTAGACGCGCTTTTTGAATATGCGGAGCTGAAGGAAGAGTATTTCATGCCGGCACTGGAAGACATGATCAACGATGCGTTCCTTGGCCTTGCCGTGGTAGCACTGGGCCTGATCATCTGGCTGGTGATCCTGATGATCCGGGACCCGCAGGGAAAGATCAAAGCTGTCCTGAAACGGAAGACAGCCTGAGGCACCTGCCTGATAATGACCTGCCGGCAAAAGGCGTCCTCCGAATAGCCGGCAGTTTATTATAATAATTTCATACGGCGCTGCACGGGAGACAGTCATTCTTTCTCCTTCTTAAAAAGTCACGGTATGATCCCGTGCAGCGGTTCAGGCAGTCCGGATATCCGGTTATATGCAGGAGAATTCAGTGATCCCCTGTCAGATCCGGGCTGCCGGGACATGCCCGGATCCCTCGCGAAGGGTCACTTTGCGCAGGGCAGTACACGGGCTTTCGGAAAATGATAAATCATGGAACCGCTTTTTCATCTGACGCTTCAACAGCGTCATTTTTATTTGACGCTCAAACACCAAGGTGTTATGATGAGTTTCGTTAAAAATGAAGCCGGCGGCCGGTGACAGGTGACCGACAGATGGCCGGCGGATGGCTGGCAGACGGCCGATAGGAGACGGCAATTAGCCGGACTGATCTGGTCGGCAGAGGTTGATGCGATGGTATTTGAGAAAGATTTCTATGTGGGGTACAGCGACGTTGACGAGCGTTATGAGCTGACCAATAAATCGATCCTGCGCTTTTTGCAGGATGCGGCGTGCGTACAGTCTGTTAAGATCGGGGACAGCCAGAATACCAGATCCATGATGTGGTTCATCCTTTCCTACAGGGTGGATGTGTTCCGGCGCCCCATATATGATGATACGATCCGGATCCGGACCTGGGCGAGACATTTCAACGGGCCGTTTGCTGTCCGGGAGTTTGAGATCGTGAACGAAGCCGGCGAGGTCGTCGCCAAGGCGGTCTCCAACTGGGGACGCATCAACGGCAACACGCGCAAGCTGCAGGACATGGACGAAGACATTGTCCGCAAATACGAGCCTGAGCCGGACAGGACTAACTACGAAGGCGACGGATGGCTGCAGAAGCTCCATGTGCCCGAGACCAACGCGAACTCCAGGCTCATCTACATCGACCGCAATTTCATTGACGCCAACCATCACATGAACAACATTTTCTATATGGATATCGTCAGCATGACCATGCCGGAATGGCTCTTCCGCGCGCCCCAGGCAGACACCTTCGAGATCATGTTCCGCCGGGCCAACAACTACGGAGAGACGGTGCAGTGTCACTATGCCGAGGAGCCGGATGCCCATGTCATCTATATCAATTCCGAAGATGACACGCAGCTGCGCACCGTGATCCGGCTGCACCGGAGTAAGCGGGAAATGCCGTACTGACCTGAGAAAGGGTATCATGCAGGAACGGGATACGGCAGCATTGACGGATCACATATAATAGCTTATTATAAATTATAAGGCGAAAGCACTTTTAGATTCACAAAGCAACACGTATTAAATCACAAAGCAACACATATTAATTCACAAAGCAACACACATTAATTCACAAGGCAGCAACACTTCGAGCATCGGGGCCTAAAGCGGCAGGCAGCCGCCACGGATCCGGTGCCGGGGCACAGGGGGAAACGCCTGTACCTTCCGTTTTGAAAAGGAGTGAAGTATGAAAGCAGAGAGGTTGAGAAACCTTATTTTTCTCGCATTGTGCTGTGACCTGGGGCTGTTTTCCAAACGTCTCATCGCCCCTGCAGCCAATGTCATCACAGATTTCCTGAGGATCCCCGGCGGTATCGGCACCAGCTTTTCGCTGATGTTTCTTGTCGTGGCGGCAGAACTTGTTCCGAAGTTCGGCTGCGCTTCCCTCATGGGCGCGGTGCAGAGCATCCTGGCCTTTGCTCTCGGCATGACGGGCAGTATGGGCGCGCTGTCGCCCATCGGATATATCGTCCCCGGGATCGTTATCGACTGTATCTTCTTCATTTCCCGCAGGATCAATGCAAATGCCGGCGGCACCATGGTGTTTGCCAACATGCTCTCCGCGGCGGCAGCAGGCCTCGCAGCCAACCTGATCGTATTCCGCCTTCGCGGGCCGGTGCTCGCGCTGTACATCTGTGTGGCGCTGCTGAGCGGTGCGCTGTGCGGGTGTCTGGGCGTGCCGCTCGCGCGCCGGCTGAAGCCCGTGCTTCGTTCGGAAGGGTTAAAAGCAGGCATGCCGCAGTCTGTGCCGGAAACGGCTGCCACAGTCTCCGACATGCAGATCCGTAAGGCGTGACGGACGGAAAGCACAGGAAGGTCTCCGGGGGGGAGTGCATGACAGTCTCCCGGACAGTGCATGACACAGCTTCTTGGGCGGTGCATCGGAGAATGCAGAAGAAATGAGAAAAATGCAGAGGGAATCAGAAAGATCATGAAGAAGAAAACAATAGCAGCTATCATTATCCTGCTTGCCGTTGCCGCGGCAGTTCTCGGGATCTACAACCGCAATGCGTCCGGGACGGCGAAAGAAGGCCTGACCGTCATCGCGGGCGGAAAGGAGACCGTGATCTCCTGGGAGGAGATCGGAAGCGCAGCCTTTGAAGGGGACATCGTCAACGGCAAGGGCGAGTCAAAGCACCACAGCTTCGAGGGCGCGGAGCTTGCGGTGCTGCTGCGGCAGGCGAAGATCGATGTGACGGCAGAAAGTAAGATCACGGCGGCCTCAGAAGACAATTACAGCGCGGAACTCAGCGGTGCGGAGGTCCTCGAACCGGGAAAGGTCTGGGTGGCGCTTTCGGCAGACGGCGAGGCGCTGGAAGGGATCGAAGGCGGACAGGGCGCGCAGCTCATCGTTTTCGGGGACTCCAACAGCAAGCGCGCGGTCCGTTATCTGAAGACATTTACCATAGAATGACGAAGCGAGCCGGAAGGCGTGGCGGCCCGGAAAGCGTGGCGGCCCGGAAAGCGTGGCGGCCCGGAAAGCGTGGCAGCCCGGAAAGCGTGGCAGCCCGGAAGGCGTGGCAGCCCGGAAAGCGTGGCAGCCCGGGAGGCGTGGCGGTCCGGAAGGCGTGACGGTCCGGGAGGGTCCTGTCCATGAAAAAGCAAAAGCACATCCTTATCTGCGGGCGCAGGCAGGTCGGAAAGACAACGATGGTCACGCGCCTGATGCGGGAGCTGACGGTCCCGGTCTACGGATTTCAGACCGTGAAAGCCGCGACGGACCCCGACGGGACACACCATATCTGCATGTATCCCGCGGGCTTGGTCGACGGTCATATATCCCCGGAAAATCATATCGGCGATTGCAACATGCATGTACTTAGTCTGCAGCCGCGGGTCTTTGACGAGCTGGGCGTTTCGCTGCTCCGTACCGCCCGCCCGGGCGGCGTCATCGTCATGGACGAGCTCGGCTTCATGGAAGCTAAGTCGGAGCCCTTCTGCGGGGAGGTCCTGAAAGTCCTGGACGGCGACATCCCCGTGCTTGCGACTGTTAAGGATACCGACCGCGGTGCCATGTTCCTGGACCGGGTGCGGCAGCATCCGAATGCGGAGCTTTACATGCTGACCCGTGAAAACTATGACGAGGTCCTGTCCGAGGTCCTCCCGAAAGTCCGAAGCTGGAACTGCTGAAAGCAGTTTGAAATGATCAAAATGCTGCGTTTTCGCACTTGCCGCACCGGCTGCAGCCGTTGCAGGTAAGTTTCATTCCGCAGCTTTGACACTTCGGGCCGAAGTACGGCTTATAAAGCTTCTCCTCAGGAATGGGCCAGCCCCATTCATCTGTCAGTCTGAACTCGATCGGCTTCCCCTGAAAACCGAGCCCTGAGCGGAATGCCTGCTCACTCTGCAGGCCGCTGCCTTCGATCTTATACAGTCTGCCGTCTTTGACGAACCTTCTGCCGGTCCCGCAGAACACGAAGGTGACATTATATTCCACGCATTCATCGTGCAGTGCTTTCACCCACTCATAATGGCAGGGACGGGAGCCGTTATAGTTCTCACCGTCACAGTTCACCTGCTCGATCTGTCCGTAAGGCAGGTACTCTTTGATAGATACCAGGCCGATAAATGGAGCGCACATGATGCCTTTATGCTTAAAGGGAAGCTCCAGCAGGATCGGGATCCGTTCATCCGCCCGGCGCTGATTCTCGCAGGTAACGTTGAACATCACATTCTCCCAGCCGTCACCCCAGTCGGAGGGCAGGTGATCTTGGACCCGTTGAGGCCGTTTGGTCAGGAGATAGAACTTCACGTCCGGCCGCTGGCGAATGATGTCCCAGGCTTCCTCTCTCCAGGCGTCTGCCTCTTCCAGAAAGAAGTCCGAAGTCATGCAGACCCGGATCATTTCACCGCTTTTGATCTTATACTGTCCGTTTCTGTCCTTTGAAAGAGGATACCTGAAACCTGCCTTGGTCCGGTAGATCTCTGATCCGTCCTTATCCCGGAGCGAATCGAGATAATACATATAACAGTTCCGGCAGCCTTCACTGCACTTTCTGCAGCCGTGCCAGGGATTCCATATATCGTGCAG